>CAZAFC010000004.1:0-26215 GCA_964484675.1 uncultured Candidatus Saccharibacteria bacterium
CCCCAGCCAATTGTGTATATTATTCATTATTATTTTCATAGGCCTCTTTCCGGGGTCTTTTGTTATTATTGACTCATGAGCAACAATAGAACCAAGCTTCCATTGAGGCAGAATTGTGAAGGTTATTTTTTAGATTCTCGCTCTTCGAACCGAATACCCAGATGAAGCAACCGACAAGACATTCGTCGGCAAAGAGTTTGAGGAACTCATGGTGCTCAATCTGGCCAAGATTGACAAAGACTGGAATCGCAAATTGTGTTGCCCGAAGCGAGAGAGGCGTTCGAAAAACGCTACAAGTTTTTGCGAGAACAAGCAGGCGAACTCCCATCAAAGTTCTTAGCACCTTAGCCATGGCTGCAACCTTCGACTCGCAACAAATCATGTAGCACTTTGACATCTTCATCTGAAAGTGACACAAAGGCTATACTCCAGAACCAGAGGCCCCGCCATCAGCCCGCCGTAGGAGTTCATATTTCTGACGGTTTTAGGCTACGTTTGAGGGTTCGGGTAGTAAACTGTGCTAGAATTCGATAATTATGCCAGGACTGTTTGAAGATAGATACCCTGAGGCGCTCGCTGTCTCGGACTATTCCCTAGAAGTGAATCATCTGTACATGAAAGACATGAAGCAAAGCAATGATGAAATGCGTAAGCAATTCGCACCTGTTGCCGTCTGGGTAAGGGCAGCTCTTGAGTGTACGGATGAGGGTGCCACCCATAGTACTGCCTTTATGGTTGACGATTACAACCTGAGGTCAGAGACTCCGGATACTATGCCGGAAATCGTCATTCCAAGGGTACTTCAGATAGCAGGAGAATGTGGTATAGAAATAGACTACATAGCCAGAGAAGCAGCTTGCCACGATCTGGCTAATTTGGCGTTGGATGCGTGGGAGGGGAATATAATAACTTCTCCATCGAAGAGAGATGGTGTAGTAATGTCCCGTGATGCGGTGACGGGCAAGCGTGGCCCTCGAGATGTATTACTGGAGCCAAAAAAGTCCGCTATGATTATGGCTGTACCCCTTTACCACATCTCCAGAAGAAGAAAAGCGGAAGGACGTCGTTGGTCTTGTCCAGCGCTTGCGACAATATGGCATTTGAGCAGACTTGCAGTGACCTCTGAGATTAGCCTTGGAGATCCGCACCAGCTGAATATTGATAAGCTCGAGCAAGACCTCTCTGGAGCTAGGTGGAGTGATCTATCACCCGTCTTGCAGATCAATCCGCAGGCCGCACCATTTGTTGCAGAACGGTCAAGATCCATCTTGCCTAAAAGTTTCTTAGGAGTTGAGTGTGCGGTGCAAGAAATCATAAGGAATGTCTTCCCTGAGACCTTCGAGGAAATCTTAGGAAGTATGAGCCATAATTTTATTTAGCCACATAATTATGGTGAGCATGATGGATACGTTTCTGCAAAACCCGATTGGCAATCCGGCAGCCAACAAAGGCTTCCTAAGATATCTCCCGAGTTACAGCTCAACACAACTCAGTGTGGCCGGTGGTTTTACTCATTTATTCCCCAGTAGCCAAATCTTGCTAGCGGTAAGTTGGTTTGTAGGGTTCCTACTATTAGGGCTGGGTATTTTCTACCTCCGAACACGACGAAAGAATAGCATCTGGTAGCTCAGAGATATTAAAAGCCCGCAGATTGAGCTGCGGGCTTTTGGTTTTAGAAATTTTAGCTCCTTGCAGTTGCTTGAGCTACTTGAGCTGTGCCCATAGGCTTTGCGTGTCTAGATATTGCCTCATGACGTCAATCTTGCCTTCGGCGTTGACATGGTAGACAAAACATTGCACGACTTTGTACTTTTCGCCTAAGAGGTTTTTGGGGTCTTTGGGCCAAGGCCAGTGATTGGCGTTGCCAAATGCGATCACATCCTCGCTCAGGGTGCCAATGTTCCAATATTCAAATACACCCCAATCTTTGGCCATCGCATTTGTTATCATAACCGGCTCCTTTTGGTCTGACGAGCCGGTTTTGAGCCACGACATGACCTGTTCTCTGCCCTTGAGCACCTTGAGATAAGGCATCAGGCCCCACTCGATGTCATCCGCAATCTGAGCTTCAATAGCCGGGATGTCACTTGCGGCAACTCCGTATATCAACCTCGACATAGGCGTTGCCTGCGAGCCCGGCTTGAGCGTTTCGCTGTTTAGGTCAATTGGCCGCGTGCTTTCGATATCAAGGTCGTCGAATCCGTCCATATTTGTCTCCTTTTTTATTCATTTAATACCATACATAAGCATAAACCCCTTCTGAATATATTGTCAACAAATTCGACACTGTGTTTCATTTTCAACCAAAATCACCTCCTGGAAGATCGCAATTCGACAAAGAAAGTCGCCAATACCGCCAAGATAGGATATAGTTGCACGCATGCAGCGCAGAACAGGGCTCCGAGAGCAAAAGAAACAGCGCGTGCTACATACCGTGCATCAAACGGCAGTGGCACTTTTTACCCAGCAGGGCTACGATGCCGTGTCTATGGAAGATATCGCAAAGGCGTCCGGGATCTCTCGGAGTACTCTTTATAGGCATTTTACGACCAAAGAAGCAACGGTTTTGCACGACGACCTCAACCCAGTGCTTCTTGATGCGTTTCGCAATCAACCAACTGATATAACCACTCTCCAGGCGCTTCGCAATACATTACATGACGTGCTCATGCCGCCAAGCGCCGCCCAGGCAAGCAAGCTGCACGATCAGCGCTATAGCCTCATCCGAGCGGTTCCCCAGCTGCGCATAGCCATGCTGCAAGAGTTGGCCAAAACGAGCGACGCACTTATAGAGCTGATCGCCGAGCGCACAAAGCGCCCAGCAAATGACGCCAGCGTTCGCACCTTGGCACATGCGCTGATGGGTATAGCGATCGGCATTGTGCTGAGCTTGGGCGAGCATGAGGATTACCTTGCGAGATTTGATCAAGCCTTGCAGCAACTCGAAGCCGGATTTGTGCTCTAGCCCTTAGGCTGAGTGCTATACTTGACGCATGACCGACAACATTCCTCATTTGCTCAAGCCAGACACGCCGTTGATGCTTAGTGACGGCACGGAAGTATACAAAGAACTCGCCAAAACTTACAAAACGCACAAAGTCGGATACTACATTCTGGCTCCATCCGGTGCCGGAAAAACGCACTTTGTGAATTCGCAGGCAGAAAAGCATTGGCTGGATGGAGATTTGCTGTGGATGCTGACCAATGCGCACCCTGCTGGTGCATGGTGGCTCGAGGGGATTGATGCGATTCAAGAGATCGCGCGCCGAAGCGATGTCATTACGGAACAGGCAAAGAAACTGGGCTTCTGGGTGATTGGAGCCGATAAAGACACTATTACGCCTGATGCGATCGTGCTTCCGCCTTGGGAGGTCCATAAGAAATACATCACTACTCGCGAGCAGGAAAACTATGACGGTGGGGCGACAAGTGCGGATTTTGGGCAAGTCTTAGGGCATAGACAGTGGATAGAAAAGAACTGTGTAGACGTGCCGAAGTTCGATAGCGTAGCGCAAGCCGCGCATTATTTGGCAAGCCAAGCAAAGTAGCGGCAATTGCCGAGTCAGATTCGATCCTTGCTCAGTTCTTTCAGGAGAGCAACCCGCAAACTTCTCCGTGCCCAAGCCAAGCGGGCTACATAACTCACATTCTTCGCGCATAAAGACCATTGATTCTTATACCAAAAATGTATAAAATCTGTATAAGATGATAGACGCAAGCCAGCACTATATCCGGATCGAGCCAACCATACTCGCTCGTCAATGGAAAAGGTACGGTGACGCCTATCGGGATATCGAGAATTGCCTGCCCCGGTACGGCAGCGTGCCTGCTGCATTCATGTTTAAAACCCACCCGCTCGGTGGGTTTTTGCTTAGGCGCGAGCCGCCCAGTCCATTGCAGGACTTTTTTCACCTCGCTGATTCCAAGTTCATATTGACTCATGCTGGCCGCAGATATTCCAGAGGCCTCGATTATTATCCCGGACTTCGCAAAGATCTCCCCGACCCGCACAAGATTCGCTCTATGCTCAAAACCATACGCGATATAGCCGATCTTTTTGGAACTATTGACGCAAAGGCAAAGATTGACTCAGTATACGCTGCGATGGCGCAGGACTATGTGCGCAATTATCTGCTTATTCTGTATCACGCGTTCAGGGTGATTGGCTATCGCCAAAACTTGATTATTGCCCACCAGGAAACGCTCAACCAGCTGAATAATCAGTTAAAGTCGGTCATTCTCAATACCGAGGTTTCGTTGTTTAAGTATTGTTCAGCCGAGGGAGAGGTAGCGAGCCTGCCAGTCGGCGAGTTAAAGGCTGCGGCGGCGCACCTTCGGCAGTTTTTCGGTGCCAACGAAGCATACATCGACGACATGCGCGATGGCAAGCTCATCCGGGAAGTTCGAGAGATGGACAGCCTCACACACATTTTCCACTTTGCGAAAAAGATTGCCGACATGCGCATGCAGCCGAATACGCTCCTTGTCGGCTTGCAATATGGCGGCATCGAGCTGCCCTTTGCCGTGAACGCGGTACGTGTGCTATCCGGAAAACAGGTGCTCCCGGCGATGACGCTCAAGATTTCGCACTATTCGAGCAAGGCATTTACACCCAAGCAGATCAACGACGTCGCGATTTTTTCTTCGGAACAACAGTTCATCAAAGACGTTTCTGCCGCTTGGGTTCTCGATGATTCGATCTCAACGGCTCGCTCAGTTGAGAGCGTCGTGCGCCTATTTGGCCCGCGTATCGCGATTCATATCGGCGTCGTCGCATTCAAAGTTTCCAATCGATATCACCACCTGACCATGGAAGGACACGGCGGCTTTAGCCCGACAGTCGCGCTGGGCAGCATCATATTATGCCAGGCAAATTATAGCTCGACATACAAAAGAAACAGCTACCTCAACAGATCAGGAGTCTTCGATGTCAACAAATACCACTTATATAAAATGCTTGGGAAGGAGTTGCTATGAGCAATCTCATTGTATTTGATTTCGACGGCACGCTGGCCGACATTACCGAGCTGCACAAACAGGCTTGGCACGAAGTTATCCAGGTCGTGGGTTTGCACGGAGAACTCGCTGCGTATCTCCCTTATGAAAGATTTCTGCTTGAGCGATTCGATAGCGCTGATCGCATACGCAAAAGCTTTTTCGCCTCTGATATAGATCGACTCACGCTCGAATTTTTCTTCAATACCAAAGATGCTGGCACTATCACGGCGCGGCTTTTGGACCTGAAGGAAAGTCACCTGCTCCACCTTCTTGACATTCGCTCGCCGCTCGAAGTATCCAGGTTGTATGCCAAGAATATCTTTCAGGCTATCGACATGCTGCTCGGCCGCCAGTATAAGCTGGGCATCATTTCCAGCACGCGCGAGTCGGTCATTATAAAAACTCTCAGGAATTATAAATTGGACGAGTGCTTCTCGTTTATTATCGGCGAAGAATCGATGAAAGATGGCAAAACCGAACTTCGTAAATATGACGCGCGTGTTCGCGATAAAATCCCGCGCCGCTTGCTCGCAGAGGGCAAAGAGCAGCCGTATTATATTGGCGATGACGCACGAATGGACAGTCTGCTTGCCCGAAATTATGGGTTCAAGTTTTTACAAATACCGCGGCAAGCTGATTTTCTGCTGCTAAAGGAATGGCTATGAAACTACTCAAAATCTGCGACGTGCAGAACATATATGAAGCGCGCACTTTGGGCGAACATGGAGTTGACTTTATCGGGCTCCACTATGTTTCGGCAAACGACAAGGCCAGGTCCGAGGACCTGAAAACGATCATCCGGCTGTGTCGCCAGGATTTCCCCAAGACAAAAACCGTTTTGGTCACCAAAGAGCAGGACCCTGGCGCGCTGATCGAACTCATTAACGAATTCGAGTGCGACGGCGTCCAGCTGCACTATGCGGCCAGCGCTTCGATCGTCGCCCATTTGCGGGCCGAATTCGGCGATCAGCTGCTTCTCTTCTCGGTCGTTGTTGCTGGCGAGCCATACGATGAACTTGCGCTTGATTATGTGGACTATGTCATCCTCGACAAGAACTACACAGGCGGTACGGGCGCAAAAATTACAGATAACGCGCGCCTGAGGCTTGTGCAGAAGCTGGCGGGCCGGCGTGTGCTTCTTGCCGGCGGCATTGATACCAATGCTATTGCCGCCATGAACGCCGAAAGCATCGATGGCTTCGACGTCCAGTCTTCAGTGAAGAGCGATGAGCGCACTGGATTTGAAAATATCTCCTACCAAAAACTTCGCCCGCTGCTTGCGGCAATCGGCAAGACGCCGGCCCTCATGCGCCCCGGCCAGGTAGGCTTTTCTGTGTCGCCCGATGACGTGCTTCCCAATTATTTTGGAGCTTGCGACTTCTGGCATTTCGATTTCTTTGATGATGTTTTTGGCATGCATACGGACACGGACGCATTGCTTGCGGCCGTCCGCGCGCACGCGCGTCGTAATTCTCATTTTCGCTTTCAGATTCATATCTTTTCTCCCCAGGAAAACTATGTCACGCAGATCATGAACGAACTAGAGAAGCTCGCCGTTAAGTCGCTGGAGTTTTATATTCACCACGACTACGAGACGATGCGAAACTATCCGCTGGAAGGTCGGGCATATGCGTCGCTCGATACAAAAAATATCATCAGCGGGAATTTTCCGCTCAAGAAACCATTGTCACGCGAAAAGATTGTGCTTTGTCTTCAGTCCGAGCACCACGCCGAAAGGAACGTCAACACCAATACTGCCATGAGGTTAATCGATGAGTTTTGGAACAAACATATCGAGGTAACGCTCGACCGCGGCATTTCGCCGGACGACTTGAACTACACCTTTGATCGGCCGGTTGATGTTGTTTCGGGAAGATATCTGCGCGAACATGGCAAAAACGGATACAACGATTTAAGAAGGAGTTTGAAAAATGTCGGCTAACATGCGGCTAGCGATTATCGATGTTGGGACGCTCAAGTCCAAATTTGAAATACGAGAGTTCGATGAGAATGGCAACGGCAGCGTCATCTACAGAGACAAGAAGTTAACCGTGCTTGGGCGCGACCTTCAGAAGAACAATAATAAAATTCTCGGCAAGTCGATCGCGATTACCATAGAGGCGCTCAGCGAATTTAAGGCTCTGATGAAAACGTATCATGTCGCTCGATATGAGGCGATCACAACTGAAGCTGTTCGCAAAGCGGCAAATGCCGAAGAGGCCTTGGCCCGCATCACGGGCGCCACGGGCATCTCTCTCCGTGTGCTGACGCACGGCGATGAGGCGCGGATTTTCTTCAACCATGTCGCAAAAGATTTCCCCGGCAAGCGCATCGCCGTGGCGGACATTGGAGGCGGGAGCGTTCAGCTGGCTATTGGCAAAGACGAAAAGATTGAGCACCTGTATCTCTTCAAGACTGGCACATACTTTATGCAAGAAGAGTTATCCGACTCACACCATCCAACGGCCGCGGAGATTGCGAATGCGCGGGCCTACATCAAGAAAGAATTTGCCGAGCTGGCAAAGCAGCACACCACCGTCGACGAATTCATTTATGGAAGCACGAATATTATCAACTTTATGGAAGCCGTGCAAGTCCCACTCGCCCCATCCGGCTACGAAGCGCCACATGCGTACCGCGCCGCACGCGCCGATCTCGAATCGCTCTTTGAGCGTATTATTGCCCTCACTTACGAAGACAGAATGGCGATGTTTCCGGACGAACCGTATTATATGTGGTCTGCCGACAATGCACTTTTGAATGTCTTTGGCTTTATGGATGCACTCAGCATCACAAGCACCATTCCTAGCAATGAAAATATCTCAAGTGGTTTGTTCAGCGAGCTAATCTCGTAACTTCTCTGACTCTTTGGAGATAAGCCGCCGAATAATTTCCGCCTTGGGAAGCTCGAGCTTCTGAGAAAGAATCTCGAGTTCTTTGAGCGTGCTCATGGTGAGCATGACGTTGAAACGCTTTTTGATCGGCGCGATTTCGCTCAAAAATTCTCGAATACGCTCTTGTAGTTCAAAGTTGTCTTGGTAAATCTTGATCGTAACCAGCCCGGATTGATTGCGCGTGAGCAGCTCGGGGATATTCGAAAGGTGCTTGCGCTCCACCAGGCAAAGCAGCGGCACTTTCTTCTCGATGGCGAGCATCGACTGGAAGATGACCGTACGCGATTTTTCCGAAAACTCGCAGATAGCGAACTCGGCACGCGATAATTGCTTGTGAGAATCTTCGGTAATCGAAACGATCTTCTTGTCGAGCAATGTGTTCTGATGCGGATATTGCTCGACGAGCCACGGGTCAATCGCCTGGCAATTGCATTTGGCAAAATAGCGCAACGTCTGGCGATAGCTATCGATGTGTTTGTCGATGTTTTTGATGGTGGCGAAAAATACGAATTTGCGCGGAACGTTATTGGTCATGCATATACCTTCCAAGCAACAGCGAGTCGAAAATCTTTCGCGGGATTATTTTCTTGGCGTAACAGTAAAACGCATCTCGGGCCGTGAGAAAGCTGTACGGCCGGGGATTGTCGAGAAGCTGGATGAGCTTTTTGGCAGCGGCGTCGCTCGTGAGCGGCTTTTGGAACATGACTTCAAATTTATGAGCCCACGATCGATATTCGTCTTTGTAAGCTCCCTTGTCGTAGCACTGAATGTTGATCATGTTATGGCCGAATTTTGTTCTGACCGCTCCAGGCGCGACAAGGGAAACGTGAATGTTCCATGGCGCCACTTCTACGGCGAGCACTTCGCTGATCTTTTCGACGAAGGCTTTCGTGGCGCTGTAATAGCCAATCGTGCCGTAGTTGATCGTCGTGGCGACCGACGAGATGTTGATGATATGCCCCTGCTTCGCCTTCCGCATCAGGGGAAGTACTTGCTGCGTGAGGTTGATGAGCGCCCACACATTGAGGTCGAGCTGTGCTTTTGCTTCTTCGATCGTCGTGTCTTCAATCATACCTCGCCAGCCATTGCCAGCGTTGTTGATGAGGACATCAATAGCCGGGTGCTCTGCGGCGATCTGTTTCATGAGAGCATTTACTTTTTTGAAATCCGTCAGATCTACTTGATGGAGCTCAACGTTTGTAGGCACGTCATACTTCACAGGATGCTTGGTAAGCACAAGTATGGTCGTTTCTTTGAGCAAGGCGGCTTGCCTTACGAATGCCTCGCCTATTCCCGTTGATGCCCCCGTGATAAGAATTGTTCTCATCGACTCTCCACGATTATTTTTATACAATCTATGTATAAACTATTATACTCTAAATAGATGGCAGAGCAACCGACCAAAAACCACAGCGACGTCGTTATCGTGACGGGCGTGTCAGCCAGTGGCAAGGATTTCCTGCTCGATAGGACGCTGGGAGGCATCGAGCCCACCGAACGCTCCATTCGGTCAATCGCATTCGGGCAAGAGATACTGCGGCTCATGCAGCAAGAGTCCAAGGGATGCGAATCCAGGGATGGGCTGGGCAATGTTCCGGCCGATGTTGTGAGGCATTTTGCGCGCAGGGTTATTGCAACGCTTGTGCAGAGTGATGGTACGAAAATTCTCAACACCCATGTTACATATCGCCAAGGTGATCTGGTGGTGTCCGACCCGGCCACCGACCTGGAGATTAAGGCGCGAGACTACATATTTGTCTCGGCGGATCCGGCCGAAATTGCAGAGCGCCGGCGTACCGATGCGTCACGAGTCCGGCGCCAAGAAAGCGAAGACATGATCGCTGTTCATCAGGAAATAGCGCAGGCCACCGTTACGGCGCTGGCGCATCGGCTTGGCTCAGGGCTTACCGTTATTGAAAATACCGTTGAAGGTACGCCTGAGAACGTTGCCCGGATGCGAGACATTATTACTCGCGGGTAGCGACGGCCACTTTGGCGTGTACGGCGTGCAGAATCAGATTCATAAATTGTCCATATGCCCAAATGTTGCCGAACATATTGACACTTAGTCTCTCTTTGCATTAAATAGAGCTTAGACTATTCAAAAACACAAGGAGAGATAAAAATGGCACCCAAACAAAAGTCGTCGCGAAGATGGTGGGCGCTTGTCGCCATTGCTGGTGCAGTATTGGCCGTGGGCCTTGACACGACCATTTTGAGCGTCGCGCTCCCCACTTTGTCAAAGGCGCTTCACGCTTCAGAGTCAGATTTACAGTGGTTTTCATCGGGATACGCGCTTGCCCTCGCAGCTGCCATGCTGCCGGTCGGCCTTCTAGGTGATCGATATGGTCATAAGCTGATGCTTCTGATTGCCCTGCCAACTTTCGGATTTGGTTCTGCTTTTTGTGCTTACTCAACTTCGGTGACTCAGTTTATGATCGCCCGAATATTGATGGGCATAGCGGGCGCCTGCCTGATCGTCATGGCTTTGTCGGCTGTAACTATTTTATTTGACAAAGCCGAGCGCCCGAAGGCGGTGGGCATTTGGTCGGCACTCAACTTCCTGGCGCTTCCTTTGGGTCCGATCTTGGGCGGATGGCTGCTCACTCACTATTGGTGGGGATCGGTATTTTTGATAAATGTGCCGGTATCATTGCTCGGATTTATAGCCGTGGCGGCTCTCGTCCCGCGGTCCAAGCGAGTGCCGCACACGCCGCTTGATCCGCTTGGCATTGTAGCTTCGACTATTGGTTTGAGCGCCTTAATATACGGCCTCATCAAGGCAGGCCAAGAGGGATGGGGCAGCGTTTCTGCGCTTTCGTTGATAGGCGCGGGTGCGGCCTTGCTTGGTATCTTTTTCGCATGGGAACGACGGCTTACCCGCCGCAATCCTAAGGCCGCGCTAGTCGATACGACACTGTTTGCGTCAGCATCGTTCACATGGGGGATTATTCTGTCTACCATCGGCATTTTCGCGATGATCGGCATCCTGTTTACGTTGCCGCAATACTTTCAGGGCGTGCTCGGCGTGAATGCCATAACTTCCGGCGTCAGGTTACTCCCAGTAATCGCTGGATTGGTGATCGGCGCCGTTCCCGCCGATAGACTTGCGAAGATTTTGGGCGCAAAGCTGACGGTTGCGATAGGCTTTGCGATCCTGGCGGCGAGCATGATTATGGGCATGGCGACCAAGGTAGATTCGAGCGTCGGGTTTGTTGTGCTTTGGACAGCCATTAGCGGCGTGGGCATGGGCCTTTCGCTGGCGACTGCTTCTTCCGCGGCATTGGTAGAACTTTCCGAAGAACGAAGCGGCGTGGGTTCGGCAGTTTTGCAAGCCACGAATAAAGTCGGCAGCCCCCTGGGAGCGGCCATACTTGGCAGCATATTGAGCAGCGGATATCTTGCTTATTTACATCTGTCCGGACTGCCCGAATCAGCCCGCCACGTCGTGCGTCAAAGCGTTTTTGGCGGCGTGGCCGTCGCCCAACAAAGCGGCTCGTCATCGCTTCTTAATTCGGTAAAAGCAGCCTTCATGCATGGCATGAATAGAACGCTGCTCTTTTCGGCGGGAGTAGCTGTGCTTGGTTTGATTGCCGCACTTATATTTTTGCCAAGAGCAAACGCATCCTTGAAATCTGCTTCAGGCACTCGTGTCGAACATTCATAATGTGTAATTCCTGAAACCACCCATGGTGAGACTTTGCGGGCAGCGCCGGATGTGCGAAGTGTCAAGAAAATCCAGGCTGGGTGCGGAACAATCGCTGCGCGTCGTTGAAGCTCGCTCGCCCGGAAGAAATCCTGAGCATTTAAACGAGTTTGAAAGGGCGGCCCGGCTATCAATGCGAATGCATGAGCCGGGCCGCCAGCGACTTTTTAGCGGAGCAGCCACACCCCAGTGGCCATGATCAGTCCGCTAAAAATACGGCGGAGCGGACTCTTTTCCTGAAAGAACAGCCAGCCCCACAACACGATGAGCGGCACGTCCATCTTGAAGATCGCCGACACCGCGCCGACATTGGCGCGAATGTAGCTATTCAGCTCGACTCCTTGCTGCGAGGCGAGAATTGACACGCTCACGCCGAAGGCCGCGAGCAACAGACCATCGCGGACTTGGCGGTGGTGCGGCGCTTCTTTTCTCCGCAGCACTCGGACCATGTGCCTCGTTGTTGGCCAGAGTCCGCCCCAATGAGGTCCGCGGCGCAGTCCAGCAGCCATACCCTGCACGATCTGATTGATTGCGGGGCGTTCTTTTCGCCGCCATGGTGCAGAGACAAAGCACATGAAGCCGACGGTAATGCAAGAAACCGCATACACCGACAGCGGGTGCATCGCCTTGAGTGTCGGCTTGAGGACCACAGGGAAAAACACCCAAATGGCCCGCGCCTCGAGATACACCCGCAACCCACGCAACGTGGTGACGTTCCTGAATGGCCTGAACCACCCCGCGAGCCCGTCACCTCGTTTGACCTTAACCAGGATCGTATAGCACCCGGCAACAATGGCACCGATGCCAAATACTCCTCTGAGTGTCAGATGCTCGCCCAGGAACCACCAGCCGAACAAGGCCACGAAGATGGGCATAAGTGATCCCATAGGGGCCACCATCGATAGCTCACCCTCGGTGTACGCATCGACCGCGCGGTGAAGCCCCGAACACTGGATCCAGGCGGCTGCCAGCACGAATACCCAGAATTGCCACGTGACGTGTAGCCCGAGCGTCATGTACGGCACCGGAAAGCGCGGCATCCACGGCGTTTCCGGGGAGGGCTGCCACAGCCAGTGCACGATTCCCACGTGAATCTGATGATGCACGATCAGATCAATGAGCAGCAAGCCCATCAACAGCGGCATGCTTATGACACTGTTGATGAAGGCGTATCGCTTGCCCGTCGGCGGCTTGACCGCTGGATCAGCTGCCTCTTCGTCGGTTATCAAGCCGGTCGTTATGCGCTTGATAAGCGGCACGTGCAGCGACGTCAGCAACGCATACAAAAGCGCGTCTTGCAACCAGGTCACCTGGTCGCCTCCTCACTCTCGACATGGTTCACTCGATTGAGCAAACCTTACGGATTTTAGCATGCCGCTCTTTGGGCAGAAAATCTCGACATGGAGAAAATTGTATCTTGGCTGCACCTGCGCCATAAGCGCGGCATCATCAAAGATTTTGCAGGGCACTCGGCGGCTGCATCGACGACCAAACTTCAAAGTACCGTCGCGCCACTGCCATGTTTACCGGCTCCGCAAGCGCCTGGCTAATGAGCTTTGGGTTGAGCCCTCTGCGCGCGATTTCCGCCTCGAGCGTAGGCCTTTGCTGCTCAATCTCCGCGTCCGTGCCAGGGGTGGCCATGACTTCTGTCTTGCTCAAATTATCCGCAATGAACATAAGCCCGATTTCGACCGCGTAGCCAAGGTGCTTTGCAATAATGCGCCGAATCGCCTCCGTGCATGCTTCGGAGCCAGCAAACTCCATCGTGTAGCCCGTGTGGCTGGCTGCGCGGCGGGCTTTGCCGAGTTCAAAGTGAAGCTCCGCACATGCGGCAACGTATTCAACCTGTTGCTCGTCGAGTCCTACGCTCATAAGTCCGTCTTTGAACGCGAACCGAATGATTGCCCCTGAATCAGCTTCATGGCCAGTATAAAACCTCGAAAGCGTTCCGTCGCTGCGTTTTGGTTTTAGCGTTCGTGCCGTAAACTTACCGACATCGTGCAGCAAAGCGGCCACTTGCAGCAAATCTGATTTGGGAGTGCCGCTGATTTTTTCGTCTTGCTGAAGTGTAACCCGATCTGCCACGCCCCAATCTCGCACGAGAACTTGAGCGTGCTCCTTGAGGGCGCGCCTGAACTTTTCAGAGTGTGTCAGGATGCCGTATTGATGCCATCTCGCAGCGTGCTCACGGGGATCGTCGGGGTTTTCTGCGAGTGCGCGATTGAACGGCTGAGCCATGTCCAGATTCTGCTTCACAAGACTGCTCGCGGCATCCGGAAGCGCAGTCCAGATCGCGCCCAGCACTCGATCAATTTCGAGCAGTGGGCGCTCGGCGTCGGCAAACACGCTTTCTGGATTAGTATAAGGTGGAATCTCAGGGATATCTGGCAGGCGAAAATGTTCTGAGGCGCTCATCGTATTCATACTTTTAACATGCTTTATCGTATCACGCCACCGCTGGGAGACAGCCATGAGTATGCGTCTTGTAGATGCAAGGAATAATCTGTGTTGTTACGCGGTAGGCGGTTTGGAGATTTCTCTAAAGCCAAAGCCAGAGAGAGTTCCAAACCGCCCCCGCGCAGGCAAAGCGTTACGTCAGATCATGACGCGCTTGCCTTTTCATGTACCTCACCTACCCGAGCGAGCTGAAGCCGCTCCAGGAGCTGCCGTTCCACGTGTCCTTGTAGGTGTGACCGTCGCTGCCGCGGGCGAGCACGTCCAGCTCCGAGTAGGAGCCGTTGGTGTAGGTGATCGCCACAGGGTCGCTCGCCACGTTGCCGCCGAGAGGATTTTGACCGCTCCACGACGAGCCGTTCCAGGTGTCTTTGTAGACTTGGCCGTTGCTGCCGCGAGTGAAGACGTCCATCTCGGCGCCGAACTGAGCGGCGTAAGGGGTGGTCGCCGAGGCGAGTCCTCCGCCGTTCAGGCTGTTGAAGCCGCTCCACGACGAGCCGTTCCAGGTGTCTTTGAAGAGATACCCGTCGCTGCCACTGGCCGCGTACACGTCCAGTTCGTGGTACGATCCCGAGACGAACTGCAATGCGAACGGGCTGCTCGCCACGTTGCCGCCGAGCGCGTTCAGCCCGCTCCAGGAGCTGCCGTTCCACGTGTCCTTGAGGACGGTGCCCGTGGTGTTGCGGATGAACACGTCCATCTCGGCGCCGAACTGCATGGCGTACGGATTCGCCGCGAGGTTGCCGCTGCCGCCCATGTCGCCCCAAGTTCCCCAGGAGCTACCGTTCCAGCCGATATTCCAGAGGTCGCCGTTGGCTCCCCGAGCGTACACGTCCAGCTCCGATCCGTACTGGAGCACCGACACGTTGCTGGCCATGGTGCCGCCGAGCGAACTGAAGCCGCTCCACGACGAGCCGTTCCAGGTGTCTTTGTAGACTTGGCCGTTGCTGCCGAGGGCGAACACGTCGAGCTCAGAGTAGGAGCCGTTGGTATAGGTGGTGGCCACGGGGTCGCCGACCAGGCTTCCACCTCCCAGCGAACTGAAGCCGCTCCAGGAGCTGCCGCCCCAGGTGTTCTTCCAGATGTTGCCGTCATCGCCGCGAACGAAAACGTCCAGCTCCGATCCGTACTGGACGACATACGGACGAGACGTTCCGCTCGGCGACGACCCTCCGCCGCTGGGCACCGAAACGCCCGGGGGCATCATCCAGCCGAGATACGGGTATCCCGCGCTATTGCGGCTGGCGATGCTGAACTCGTGGATGGTAGTCGTGCTCCGCTCATAGCTGGAAATGACCAGCCCGTTGCCGATCGAAAGCGCCACGTGCCCGTCAGAGTTGTCGGCAGTGGCGTCCCAGAACACGAGAGCACCTTCCGGCGCGTTCGTGTCCGTGTGGTGTCCGGTGTGAGCGTTCCAGTAGTCGACGGGGGAGTTGGCTGAGCCGATGCTCACGCCGGCACTGCCGTAGGCATCGGCCACGAATAGCAAGCACTGGTCGTAGTAAATCGACTGGCCCAGGCGTGCCTCGGCCCAGCTGATCGCGCCGCCGATTTCGGATGCGGAATCGGCGGCAGCAGGTCCAGCCGACGCCACAACCGCGAGTGCCGGAGCGCCGATGAGGAACGCCAGCGCGGCGAAAATCGCCACCAGACGCCTGCGGAACGAAGTCGTCCCAGAACGATGCAAGCGCATCGCACTTCCTTTCAGGGTTTTGTTGGTACTCTAAGGTACGAGTGGCCGCACGGTGCGCGGTCTTATTTTGGTAACCTCCTTTTTCGAAGAGAATTCACTCTCCCAAAGATTATAAATGAAAACCGCAATCGAGCGTAGCAAATTGTCCAAAAAAGTCGGCTATGACCCAATCAAGAGCACCTGCTAGGCGAGCGATTCAGCGGGCCCGCCGCGCTTGGCTATCTCTTGCGACCACTTCGCCAAATTTTCGCTGCGCCTCGCGGGCGAAGGTGCGGTGTTGTATTCTTTCGCAACTATCGCCCCAATGTATAGTGGCAGCCGCTCCGGGAATAGCTGCGCGCTCCGGGCATCCGCCTCCTGCCGCAGAGCGTCGTAGTACGTCATGTATTCAGCGTTATCAAGCGGCTCGCAGTACGCCTTCCCTAGCTCGGACAGCCGCAGATTACAGGCACTGGTTAGGCTGGCCATAAAATTACGCTCGCCGCGGTAGACTCCTTGGTACTTCCGCAGATGAGGAGCGACAATATCCGGGTCGCCGTGCATGCCCGCCACCGTAAGATGCTCAACAAACGCCTCATTAAGCACAGTCGCAATATGCTCAGGGTCCGCTCCGTAAAATCGCTGCAAAGTCTGCACATACAGGCCGATGCTGTGGATATACTCATGAAAAAGTACGCGGTATAGCTCGCCATTGTCCACGCACTCGTCCAGCACCCCGATAATCGGCGACTTGCCCGGCCCGCAGTTAAAATAGCCCGCTGCACCAGGAATTTGAAACGGATCCATCACATGCACAACTGTTGCTTGCATGGCGTTCTCGAGTAGTCCGTCCGCAAATACACTCCGCGGCAAGAGCCCCGTCGCCACGAGCCGCTCCTGAATATCTCGCGCGATAAACGGCTGCATGCGCGCAGTGCGCTCAAAGAGACGCTCCTGAATCGGGCGCAGTCGCCGCTCATTCCAGTCCAGAAAAGTCAGCAAATGCCGATCGGAAGCCATTGCCATCCACCTCACTACGTCATATTGAATGTCAGGCGAAGGCAACTCATCTGGCAGTGGAATCGCCGGCTCGGTGCCAGGGTGCGTTATGCAGATCATCCGCCGTAGCTGCCGCCTCATGAAAGCCGCAAACTCAACGTCCCACGGATCGCGGGAATCAACAATTGCCCCGGCCTTTTCGCGTATAAGGCTCAGCTCGGTATGGGCGTGCTTGCTGGCTTCATCGGGGAAATCGCAGGGCCGCAGCAGCGCCGCCGTCCCCGCTTGCCGGGCATAGGCAAGAACGTCTGCGCCAATCACGAAGCTCGTGTGCAGATCGGGAGGTTGCTCGCTAAAAGCACACGGCCATTCCTCGGCCAACTCACGCCTATATTCATGCATGGAGCACGATTATACGGTAAACAATCAGGCCTGACCATATTTCTTCGGCAAAACACATTACTCCAAGCACGCAAAAAAGCTACGCTCGCCTTGCTCGAATCATGCAAGCCAAAACCCCAACCAAGCACCGAATCATGGGCACGCCGCCCTGGCGCATGTCTCGAGCAGTTCCTTGCAGCACCTCAATTGCCGAGACGGCTAATACAACGTCTTCTTGTCGAGCGGCAACGATTCATGGAAGGTTGGCTGAGCGGTCGGCACCTGCTTCGCAATAGCAGCCTGCGGACGTTGACCAGCAAAGCGCAACACAACAAGACCCATATCAGCCAACGACTGCTCCGCCGGAGTATTCGAGCTCAGGTCTGTCGAAAAATTCGTCGTCATGAATGAGTACTCATACGCGCGATGCGTTTGGCTGTTGTAAATAATGCCTTCGTCATGGCGGTTACTGCCAGCGTCCGAGTCGTCAATAATGCCGACTTTGTTGGCGAGCTCAATATTCGGATCGCCCGAAAGCTGACTGCGCACGCCATACGTGGTGAAAATATTGGTCGCCAGCGCATGCTGCATGAACTGCTCATAGCCGTCTTTGTTCTTTTGTAGCTGCTCCATCAGCCACGAGCCTTCGGTGGACGTGGTGTTGCCAAGGTAAAAACCTTCGTTGCCGGCGCTGGATCGAACGCCTTGCAGACTTGTCTGCACGAGTTGCGGGTATTGAGCCAACCGCGCGTTGACCGCAAGCGGGCCGCCGAGCACCTGATTGCCCAAAATCACTGTCGCCGTATTTCCCGACATATTAAGCATATCCTGGATTAGTTGCTGTACCGTGGCGCTCGTCGGCGCATTGGGCTGGTCGTAAAAGCCGTAGCCCGAAACGACATCGCTCGTGCTCCAGCTCAATTGCTGAGACATGGCAACCTTGCCGCTACGCAAATCCTGGAGGAGTAGCCACGCCAGCGGTATCTTGTTGAGGCTTGCCGCATACTGCGCCACAGCCGGGCTGTGGTCGTACAACACTTGCCCGGTCAGCAAGTCCTTCACCTGAACATCGGTGATAATGTATTGCGATTCGTTTTGGGTGACAATTTGCTGCAAGTCGCTGCGCAGCGCGCCGAGCCGCGCGGCATCGCTCGCATGAGCATCCGAGAATACTCCAAGATTACTGAGCGCCATAGGACCTGGCTGTGCCTTGACTGGTACGTTGGCAAGAATTGTTGCCGTTAGCGCAGTGGTTATTGCCGACAAAGCTAAAAATTGTCGCTTTTGTAATTTCGACATATGACGTCCCCCTCTTAAACTTATACCATAAGCATACCATTGGCGAGCATTCTTGGCCATTGAAGCCCCAAAACTGCTCGCCATTTTTGGGCTTTTGAGGCAAAAGCTTAGGCAGTTTGCGTGAGCACGGCACGATCAAGCATTCCCGTGTATGCGCTCGAGGAAGCATTTTTGCTGGCCATAGTCACGGTAAATGTGTGTTGCCCAGTTGTACTGACAGTGATGCCGGTAAGCACGGCGCGTGTCGGGATGAGGCTTGCGGAATAGCCATCAATCGTGCCAATGGTACTGCCATCAATTTGCAGCGTGTAGATGCCGCGGTTTTGAAACGGCAAATGGAAGAACTCAAGCGTGTGCGTACCGGCGTTGCACACAAAATCAAAGCTGATCGAGTCGTTCTGCGTGCCGTCCGAAGCATTGACCCAGCCGACAAAATTGGCAGTGTCCGTGTTTGTAAGGTACGTTGGATTCCAGGTACCAACCGTTGCAACCTGCACCGAGGCAGTACCGCTGAGTCTCATTTCAATCTGGCGTGATATGATGGCGGAGCTTGGTGTTTGCCATGATGCGGCAGAGCTGCTGGAAGCCGTGAGAACCTTGCCGGCCGCAGCCACACCGCTCACCGCTACACCGTTCACCTCCGTGAAACGGATGTCGTTGCCAGCCGCGACCGTACTGCTTGTGGCGCCAATTGGCAAGTAGGTAGTTGCGACCTGCGACGAACCATTGAGCGGAGCGTAGCCATTAGCCTGACCCTTGTTGCTCGTCAGTTCTGCGCCCGCCGCCGAAACGCCACTTGACAGAAGTGTTCCGTCGTTTGCGTGCGCAACCAACAAAAACGTGTTAAGAATATCTCCCCACTGGCCACTATCTGATCCTGAAACAGGTAATCGTGCTGACATAATTTACTCAATGGTTATGTTTATGGGCTTCATTGTAATATAAGCCAGTCTGCCACACAAGCATTTTATTTCGCGTATTTGCGCGGCAAATGGCCGCAATTGCCCGATCCACGAATAAGTGTACAATGTCTTACATGGCAGAATTAGGTCGCTATGATAGGCAGCTCTTTGGCCTGAGCCAGAACGATCACGTTGTCTCTGTTAATTTGCGAAATCCTGACTCTCATGCCGCAACGCACATCGAGCGCCATAGGGACTTTGGCTTTTGGCGCATAGCGCAAGAAGCCGTACGCCACGTTGTTATCAAAGAGCCCGATCAAGCCGTGCAGGTAGATATGGGGCGAATTGTGGGACGGATGGACTTGATTCCCGTGACAAGAGATATGGAGCGCTTTTATTTCCAGCGGCCGAATCGAGGCGCAACCTGGTACCCTGGTGTCGTGCTAGCACAAGCCGAAAGCCCGACCACTCGCTCCGTTGTCGTTGCAACTCACGAGATGACCTGGGACGATGCATTCGCCGAAGATCAATATACCCACCCGAATCTTGACGGCCTCAGAGACCATCCCCACGCCGACCTTTTCAGCGTATATCCCGGCCTCAAAACGCCCGGCATACCGGACGGCAACCCCAAGTATATTACCGATGAAAGCGCCGAATTCTGGCAAGAACATGCCTTACGCGTTGACCCAAACGAGACCGTTACAATATATATGGAACATGGCCGGCCGGCCGTGCCCCAGGCATACAAAATATAGCGCCCATCGCAAGTTCGATTACGTGACGACGGCCGCCTACTCCACGAACTTTTATGAATGCCCGGCTCCATGCGGTACAATAGAACTATACAAGAATAATGGGGGTGATATATGCCGAACAAAGCAGAAAATGCGTGGGGCCTGACAGTTGAGGACGTGGCCCGCGATGATGAGCTAGAGCAGTTGCTCGCTTCGTCCAACTTGATACCCGACGTCAGCAATGTGTCCTTGGGCGAATTCGCTGCGGGCACAGCTTTTACTGGAGTAGTCGAGTTTGCACAAGATACCACCGATGTGCCGGTGGCGCTATTTCAGTCTAGTATTTAGCATCACAAAACATCTTGATCGGTATCCGGGAGTTAGGAAGCGCGCAACTATATGAAAATTACCCTTTGCGGTTCGATGTACCATATTGACGGCATGCTTGCGGCCAGAAAAACATTAGAAAAACTCGGCTACGAAATTGAGACGCCCGATCTGAGCGAGAGCCACAACTACGACAGCTTGCCGCTCGAAGAACGCGCCGCCGAAAAAGACCGGCTTATTCGTGAGCATTTGGATAAAATCAGCGAATCGGACGCCATCTTCGTCTTTAATGAGGCAAAGAAAGGCATCGCTGGCTACGTCGGCGGCAATTCGCTCATGGAAATGGCGTTTGCGTACGCCCAAGGCATCGAGATATTCCTGCTCAATGACGCGAGTGCGATGGGGTATGCGGATGAAATTCTGGGCATGCGGCCGATCACGCTCAATGGTAAGGTTGAGGCCATCCACGAATATTTCAGCAGCCTGCCCAGGACTTTTGTCAGCAGCAAGAGCCCGATCAAGCTCCGCGCCATTAGCCGCGGCATGCGGAAAAGCGGCATCCGCACGCAGGTTTTACCCCGGCCAACCTCGTCGAATGTTTCAGAGCAGCCCATGAACATTGAAGAAACGTACGAGGGCGCACAAAATAGACATGCGGCGCTCCGGGCAACGTCCAAGGGCGCGCCGCCGGCGTATTTGGCGACCGTCGAGAGCGGCTTTTCCGCCATGCACGCGGGGCACAACGTGTTTGAAAGCATGGTTGTCATCCTGGAAAAAGTGGGCGCAGAAACCAAAACCGGCATAACGGTTGCCATTGAATACCCCAAGACAATGACCGACAAAGTGCCCTCGCACTATCAAGACATCGGGGAGCTGGTGCAGATTGAGTACGGTTCGAAGCTCAAAGATCCGTTTCCGCACTTCACGGGCGGCAAACTTAGCCGGCTGCAGTTGGTCGAACAGGCAGTGTTTACTGTGGCCGCTCAGCTGTAAAA
Organism: uncultured Candidatus Saccharibacteria bacterium; assembly: GCA_964484675.1. Taxonomy (GTDB): domain Bacteria; phylum Patescibacteriota; class Saccharimonadia; order Saccharimonadales; family UBA4665; genus CAZAFC01. The sequence continues at coordinate 21,365 of CAZAFC010000004.1, forward strand.
CTTGCGTAACAACCACAAACTCTGGATGCGATAAAATGCCGCTATTACCAAACTCCTAGCCAGCCAAACAAATCCAAAACGTTGCAATAAAAATAACGCGCACCCTTACGGCGTGCGCGTTATTTTAGCTCTATTCATATGCGAGCAGCATGCCAAGAGGGCAAGCTGCTCTGTTTGCGATGTCACACTTCGGCTTCGCCAACGGCCACCGCAATCGCTTCTTCTCGCGTGGCGGAGTCCATCGACTCAACATCTTCTTCAACGTTCTTGGAAAACGCGAAGCTCATAGCCACCACGCCCACAGCCATGATTGCCGCGATGAGCATAAATGCCGCGTGAAAGGCGCGCAACATCGTAGCTTGGCGGGCTGCCACACTGGCCGCATGCGCGATGGTCTGCATCTTCGTGACCAAGATGGCCGACACTGAGGCGATTGCCACCGCGCCGCCGATTTCTTGCGCCATTGCCACGAGTCCCGAGGCGAGACCAAGCTCGTCGCTTTTGGCTCGCGCCAGAGCGGCCACTTGCAGCGAAGGAGCCATGAAGCCACCAGCCAGCCCAGCAGCGATGAATGCCGGCATCAAATCAGTGATGTAGCTGGCGTGCACTGGGGCGCGCATCAGCCAAAGCATCGCTAATCCGAACAGCGCCATCCCAGCTACCAGCAATCGCTTGACGCCAACCTGCGCCACAAGTTTCGCACCAGTTACACCGGCCGAGACAAAGAACATAAGCGTCGTGGCCAGCCAGGCGCCGCCGGTTTTGGTCGGGCTGTAGCCGAATTGCTGCTGCATGAACAATGTCCCTAAAAATATAAATGAGAAGACCGAGCCGAATACCAGAAATGACCCGATATCCGCGGCGACCATGTCGCGATTCTTAAGTGCCGAACCAGGCACAAGCGGAGACGCAGCGCGAGATTCTACCCATGCAAACAACGACATCAGAACGGCGCTGGCGCCAAAAAGCCCAAGTGTCTTGAGTGAGCCCCAGCCAAAATCCGCGCCTTTGTTGATCGCATACACGAACAGCAACAACGCAGCCGTCACGGTGCTCGCGCCCAAAGCGTCGAAGCGCCGCGCCGCTTTCACTGGTTCATCTTTTGGCAAAAATACCGTTGCCAGTGCAATAAGTATTACGCCAATCGGAATATTGATAAAAAACACCCATCGCCATCCGGGGCCGTCCGTCAGAAGACCGCTGGCGATAACGCCCACGGATGCTGAGGTGCCGCCGATGGCGCCATAAATGCCCAAAGCGCCGTTTCGCTCGCGCGCCTCAGTAAAGGTGTGCGCCACAATCGAAAGCGCCGCTGGTGCCACCAAAGCCGCACCGAATCCCTGCACACCTCGGGAGGCAATCAGTAAGCCGATTGAGTGCGTCACTCCGGCAACCAATGAAGCGATTGAAAAGATCGTCAACCCGGAAATAAGCACGCGGCGCCTGCCCATCAGGTCGCCCAATCGTCCGCCGAGCAGCAGAAAACCGCCCAGCAACAGGCTGTACGCGACCACAATCCACTGCAGCGTGCTTTGGCTCAAGTTGAGCGAATGCTTGATCGTCGGCAGCGCCACGTTCACGATGGCGACATCCAGCACAACCATAAAGTTAGCCAGACAGGCAATCGCCAGAATCATCTTTTTTCTGAATGAGGTCATACTTTAACTCCTTAAATCTTTGACGACGGGCCTGCGCCTCAGGCACGCCCTCCATGTTCCTGCATTATTTTCTGCTCGCGAGATGGCTGCGGAATGTGCTTCTACTCGCTTAACATACGCGTTAAGTATACACGTCGCGCTGAACATGTGCAACACTTTTTGTCCAATGCCAGGACACGCGCAAACGTACCTCGACTTCCGCACGTCGAGCAGCTCGGCTCGCCAATTGTTGGGAGCGACGCATATTGGTATCATGGAGCGATGAGTCAAAAACACGCCGTCAATATTAGCCTGGCCATATGGCAGGCTCTGTCTTTCACGCTCATGGGCGTGTGGATTCGCATGATGAACGGCGCGTTCACATCATATCAACAAGTGTTCTGGAGAGTCGTGCTCGCGGGCGTGTGTTGCTGGATTGCGTTTGGCCCGCAGTTCAATGCAAAGCTGCTGAGACAGCTCTCTAAAAAAGATTGGGCGGTGATTGCCTCTTGCGCCTTCTTGATTTATGGGCTCAGCGTGCCGCTATTTACGGTAGCAGTGCTGCATGCCGATCTCGCGCAAGTAGCCTTCATATCTGCGCTGCCGGCGGCCGGACCGCTCGCGTGGCTATTATTCAAGGAAAAGCTGCACCCTCGAGCGCTGCTGCTCATTATTATCTCAACGATTGGTTTGCTCTTGGTGGCTGGTCTCGGTTCCCAAAGCTACCACCTCACGCTCGGTACCATTGCGGCGATTATTAGCATGTTCGGGTTTAGCATGTCGTACCTGATGGTCAGATATCACCCCAAAAGCCTCACCAACATACAGAATACAACGCTGCTGTTCTCATTTGGCTGGATGCCAATGCTCGTGCTGATGCTTGTCGACCGGCAGTCTATTATGCCGGCTCGAATCCACGTCGTTGCGCTCGTCGGCTTGCTCTTTTCTGTTATCTTCAACATTTCTGGCGTTTACGTTCTCAATCACATCTTTAAACATCTTAAGGCTCATGTAGCAAGCAATATTCTGCTCCTCGAGGGAGTCTTTGCGCTCGTCATAGGCTACATGTTCTACGGCGAAAAGCTCAGTCCGGCAGAGCTGCTTGGCACCGCGCTTATTGTCGCGAGCACGCTTGCGCTGTCGATGATGAGCATTCGTACCAAAGAATCTGCTGCCGAAGCCTAGCCGCAATCAGCATCGCACACATACATGTCGACTGCTATACTTTGGCTATGACGAACGAAAAACTGGCCGGCGGCACCGCGCACACCCTGCCCTCTGATTTGCGGCAGGCGCTTACGAACGCTCCAGCGGCGCGAGCAGCTTGGCAAAGTCTGACGCCGCTCGCGCGCAACGAATGGATTTGCTGGACCGTGACAGTCAAGCAGCAAAAAACGAGAAATGACCACGTGAAGCGGGTCATCTCTGAACTTCAGGACGGAGTCCGGAGGCCCTGCTGCTGGATAGGCTGTGTTCATCGTACTGACAAAACCATCAGCCCTTCTGTGAAGTGGGTGCTTACCAGACAGCAGAAAAAGAAAGCCTGACGCTTCGGCTACAATACCCGTTCTATAGCGTGCAATTGCTGAAGTTGCACTGAGTGTTCTCGCGGCAGGATATGCAGCCCTTTGCAACAAGCCAGGGTCGCAATGACCCTGGCTTGTGCCATGTGTGCTCGAAATATTACGGGCGCACAATGATGAAGAAGTAGTCGGTGGCAATCATCGAGTTTGCCTGAGTACTTACCGGGGGCAGCGTGGTACTATTGCCCGAGATAAAGGCGACAAAATCGTTTCTGCCGAAGCCGAGCGACGCAACACCCGAGCATGACGTGCCTGTGCCGCAAACTGCGACTCGGGCGCCGGTGTGTACATTGAAAATCTCAATGTAGTACGGAGTCGGGCCAACGTTAACATTGGTCGTGGCGGTTACTGTATCCTGGCCAAATGCCGTACGAGCTGTGGTCAGGGATGTCACGCGGTAGCCATTGTAGTTCCATGTCCCAAAAGCGGCGTACGAGCTAGCCTGAACGCTGGAAAGTGGCAGCGTTGTGCTGTAGCTCGAAATGTACGCCACAAAGCGGTGCGTGGTAGCGAACACCTGGCTGACGTTTGCCGTGCATGTGGTGGTAAAGCCACAGGGCGAGCCAACGACGGTGTTGGTGGTGGTGTCGACAATCTCGGCATAGAATGGCGTCGGGCCGAGATCGGTGCTGGCCGTGCTCGTCAGCGTTACATTGCCATAGACGAAAGCAGTCGGCACCGTTGCCTGGAGCGAAATGCTCAAGGCCTTCCACGTCACATTGACAGTGCCGCTCGTTGCCTGGATGCTAGCCGGCGGGTGCACCGACGGATAGCCCGACACGTACGCAGTGTACGAATGCGTTGCGGCAGTTGCCTGCGTCACTGACGCCGTACAAGTGGTGCCGACTCCACAAATAGCGACATTGGCACCCGCCGTGTTGTCATAAATACTAAGGTAATATGGCGTCGGGCCGACATCTTGGTTTGCAGTGGCCGTAAGCGTGCTGTACTGCGTTGGCCAGAGCGAAGTGGAGCTAGCGCTCAAGCTTGCGGTCCATGCGATGGCGGGTGTAATTGCGCCGGCTTGGACATGATTCTTTGAAGCCATAGGAGCGCTCATCGTGGGTTGAGTCGGGGCTTTTGGAACGGGCTTGATAGCCGAAGCGGCGCTGGCCGGGGCGGTTATCGCAAATGAACTGACAGACAACAGGACGGCAACGGCAACGCGCGCGGTCAATATTCTTACTTTTGCAGTGCGAATCATTCTTACTCCTTATTTAATTTTACTTAACTATGCTAATAGACTTTTAGGAGGGAGACAATCTTTTTATAATCGAATTTAGTTATGTAATATTATGTAAATACTGCGTGTCTAGCTACTCACATACTCGAGTTTTTTGTGTTATTTACTCTTGCCAGAACTTTTGGAGTTATTACGTGAGCTCCACCATCCCGCGCGACAAACCGAGCGGTCGTGCCAATCGCAAGTACTACATAGTTTTGACAATGATTCATAAGATGATATTATTTTAGGTGAACCTTAAGAGCAATACATGCAGCATTCTTCACTTTGAGGGCGGGGGGGGTTTTGTTTAGGATAAAATAAAAAAGCAAAACACCGCACAGAAAAAAAGAAAAATTAAGAAAGACACTGAAAACAAAAACAGCACACAAAAAAAAAAGAGAAAAAA
>CAZAFC010000004.1:26225-110467 GCA_964484675.1 uncultured Candidatus Saccharibacteria bacterium
TTATTTTTTTTTTTTTTTTTTTGTTTAAATTATTTAAAAATTCTTAATCTTTTTTTTTTTGGTGGGGGTTTTTTTGTTAATTTTTTCCCCCCAAAAACCGCCGCCCTCTCGAAACATTGAGATGACTCTGCACCGCGCAGACACGAATGACCAGCGGCAGAAAGCGCCATCATGACCAATGTGAGCGCCGATCAACTGAGACAACTACATGAGAAATTCGCAGAAATATCGCGGCTGGCCGGGGACGACTCACATCCGTTCGAGACAGTCCTCGAGAAGCTTCAGCGCATCATCGGCGATGACTTCTCTGAGATAACCCCGTCCAGCGACGTGGCCACCGAGGTCCGGCGCCAACTCGCTTGGTACAAGGCGCATGGGTTTCACGTTTGCGAGGAGATTAAGCAGCAGATTCTCGCGCAGGCCAAGAACTTCAATCCGCGGCCCAGCGAGATCCCGCTTGTGACTGGCTTCTTCGGGCGCGACGTCCAAGCCCTGTACGCCGCCTGGGAGCACTGCACTGGCGTGAATAATCCCGGCGTCAGCAACGTAGGCTTCGACAAAAGCGCACAAGTGCGGATTGCCCCGGGCATGGAGTCAGCCGCGAGCCCACGGCTCGTTTACTTCAATCCGACGAGCTATCGAGGGCGCAGCCCCGAGAAAGCGCTCAGCAGAGCCCAGAAGAACGGCGTTCTGCTGGCCGGGATCGACGTCATCGTGGCGCTTATCATGAGGCCCGAATGGATGTTCGAATGGAACGGCCGCCGGCACCCCTACCCGCTGCTCTCAGCAGTGCAGCTCAAGGGCGACGTTGAATGGTCGCGCGTCTTGTGCTTCAACCGTTGGCTTGGAAGCAGCCAGCTGATGCTGGACAGCAGTAGCGCCAGAGTTGCCAACAATAGGTGGGCCTCGCCGAGCATTCGAGAATGCTAAGGTTCTTTCGGCACTCGGAAGGCTAGATATCTTTTTGGGTCTAACCCTAAAACTAGTCTTCCGAGTGCCCACCTGCCCCATCGCAATTTATTTTAGAACCCCAAAGAGCACACCGTCTTGCTCGCAAAAACTGCTAGTGCAGCGTTTTTTGCGAATATGCGAAAGATCTACACTGATGCCGGCAATTACTCCGGCTTCATCAAATACGACGTCAAATTGATCGTGGCAATCTGATCGCCATCAGCCAAAACCGCGTGAAAACCAGTACTATTGAGCGGCTCGTTATATTTTATGTTGTAGTTTTTATCTATTATGAGGATGTACGCGTTCTTGTCATTCGTGTCGGTAATAAAGTACCTTCCCGGATTTGTTTGATGCGGCGTGTCGGAAACCGTGAACGTGTCGTCGTAGAGCTTGGCCAGCGCTGGCTGCGTAGAAGCCGTCATCACAACCGCTCTGAAAGTCACGGCCTGCAAGTTGCCGCCAGAAATCTGCACTTTGTCACCGGCAACCAGTTGAGCCCATGCCAGCTTCGCATCCCCGACGGCACCCGTTGAGTTGTCGTCGAGCGTCACACTGTAGTTCGCAGCCGCGCTGATAATCGTAAACCCGCCGCTTTGCTGCGTGCCGGGAGCAAGTGAGTACAAGCCAGGAACGATATTTTTGTCCGGACCGACCGTGTATGTACCCGGCTTGAGCGTCGCAGGAGCACTCGTTGTCACGAGCGGCGCGGGCACTTTTGGCGCCGTTACGACGGTAGTTTTTTTGGTGGTGGTTTTGTGCGTCTTCGATGCATGCGCCCACAGCGCAATCCCACCGGCTACGATGAGCAGTGCCACGAAAATACCGACCCACAGCAACTTCTTTGGGCTCTTTTTGGGCGAGAGATCCTGCGAGGCCGGATACTGTTGGTTGCCGGACACAAAAGGACCGCCGAGCTGATCTGGCGAAACGGGCTGATCGCTATGAGCGCCCGATGGCTGATTGTTGATTTGGGGTTGATTGTTATTTTCCATTGCTATATATCTCCATGTCCATGCTTAAACTGTATACGATATGCGGAAAAATAGCATCCCGTTTATGCCGCCGAGACCAAGCAAGCCGCTCGCTCTTTGGCGCCCGTAACTACATCAGCCAAACAAGCTCGAAGCGCGAGCGCCCCATACAGATTGCGACGCTCGGCCGAATTGTCGAGACTGTCCGGCAAACTCCGGCGCTACGCCTGCAGCTTTTTGAACTGGTACGTGGCAAACGCAATGGCGATCAAAGTAATCACCCCCATCACACTTAGGTCGAGCACCAATCCGTAATGCGAATTGCCGCTGAGCGTCGCCCGTGCGCCATCGACAGCGTACGAAATTGGGTTGATATTACCGATGATCCGCAGCCAGTGTGGCGCGCTGCTCAGCGGATATAACACGCCAGAGAACAACATCAGTGGGAACACGAGGAAGTTGTTGACCGCCTGAAAACCTTGAATGTCTTCCATACGCGCCGCAACGCCAGCACTAAATGAACAGAGCGCAGTCGCGAGAAGTGCCATGCTCACAAATGCAAGCGGGACATGCCAAACATCTGCGGGCCGGAATCCGAGCACCAGGGCGACTAGCAGAACAATCAGCGCCTGGATGAGCGAGATTGTCGCTCCGCCCAAAATATTTCCAAGCAGCAACTGGAAGCGCGAAATCGGCGCTACCGCCGTTTCCTTCAAAAATCCAAAGCGCTTGTCAAACAAAATATTCATGCCCCAAAAGAACGCCGAGAACAGCAGTGTCTGCGCCATAACGCCCGCCACCAAAAAGCTAAAGTAGTTCCCGCCACCGCCGCGCTGGATGATCGAGCCCAAGCCATATCCAAGCGCCAGCAAGTACAGGAGCGGCTGCAAAACCGTCCCCAAAACTCGAGATTTCGACCGCCAAAAACGAATAATTTGGCGCCACCAAAGCATATAAACTGCGTACATTATCTCCTGCTCCTTGCTCGTGCGCGCATGGCCATATTGTCGCCAGCGCTAATTTCTTCGTCGCGTACCGCATCGCCAGTGAGCTGCAAATACGCTGTTTCCAGATCGCTCGTTTTAGTCAAATCCAGCAGCTGCGCCGTGGTGCCAGTGGCGACGATTTTGCCGTGATCGACAATGGCAATACGCTGGGCGACTTTTTGCGCCTCTTCAAGATAATGCGTCGTGAAAAATATCGTCATGCCATTTTCGCGGTTGAGTTTCTCGACATAATTCCATAATAAATTGCGGGTCTGAGTGTCGAGGCCCAGTGTCGGCTCATCGAGAAACAACACCTGTGGCTCATGAAGCAGCGAGCGCGCGATCTCGAGCCGCCGCCGCATGCCACCGGAAAAAGTCTTGACGAGATCGTCCTTGCGAGTGTCGAGGTCAAGTAGAGCGAGCAGTGTGTGCGCACGCTCCTTGGCCACCCGCGACGGAACCTTGTACAGCGCCGCGTGCAGCAGCATATTCTCGTATGCGGTCAGCTCTTCGTCCAGGCTCTGATCTTGGAACACGATGCCAAACACTTGCCGAGTTTTGTGTTGGGCCTTGGTTACGTCGTGGCCAGCCATCATCAGCATGCCATCGGTCGGCGGGAGCAGCGTAGTCAGCATTTTGATCGTCGTGCTCTTGCCGGCGCCGTTCGGGCCCAAAAAGGCAAAAATTTCTCCCGGCTCAACTTCAAACGAAATGTTGTCTACTGCCGTGTGCGCTCCGAATCGCTTCGTCAGACGCTCAACTTTGATAATCGGATCTACTTTTGCCACAGCGCCCGCTCCTTTCTACAAAATGGTATCATGCACCCCCTTACCGTTGTGAGATTACTCTCCGTAATTTAACACTGTTAAATTTTGCTGTCAAGTGTTATAGTACCGGCATGGACCACGCAAAACGCAACCACCAAGGCGCCGCGCAAATCGAGTGGCAGCATTTTGTCAGCCACATGCAGCGAACCACTCCTGGCGCTCCCAGCCTCGCGCTTAGCGACAAGCAACGGAAAATCATCAAAGCTGCGCTGGATTTGCTCTACGTCACCAGCCTCGACGAGCTGTCACTTCGCGACATCGCCAAAGCCGTACACATGCAAGCACCGGCGCTCTATTGGCATTTCAAAAACAAAGCTGTGCTGATAGATTTTATGGCCGAAGTCATGCTGCAAAAAGAGTTCGAGACAATGCGCGTACGCACGCCGGACGAGCCCTGGGAAGCGTGGCTTTCCCAGCAGATGCTGCTGCTTCGCAAAGCCATGATCGCATACCCCGATGGCGGGCGCGTGGTTGCCGGAGCTCACCCGTACGCGGCAATCACCTTGAGCAAGATTTTTGAGTACTCGCTGGAATCGCTGCACTCGGCCGGCATGCCACTTGAGATGGCGAGCATTGCCACCTCGACCCTTGTGCGTTACGCCTTTGGCTACGTTATCGAGGAGCAATCTTCGCCGTCAATCGAGGACCTAAAAAAGCTTGACATAGGCAAACTCATGACTCACACGCCATACACCGCCACGCTGCTTCGAGATAGCAGCGCGCAGAGTGACGAGGCGCGCTACATCGCCGGCATGAATCTCGTAATCGCCGGCGTCAAAGCGACGCTGCCCAGGTGACGCCACGCGCCTTTCGCGAGCGGTACATGGCCAAAGCAGACAAAAAACGCGCACAAGGCGTGCGCGTTTTTTGTAGCGAAAAGCTAAGATTACATGGGCATCGTTTCGTAGATGCGCACTTCGCAGCCAGGAGCGTCGGCGAATGGGCTTCCCTTGACCAGTTCGCAAGCTTCTTCGAGGCTTTCGGCGTTCATCATGTAGTAACCCACTGGGTAGTCAGTGAGTTCAACCACTTTGCCGTCCTTAACCATCGCGCGCTTTGGAACAAGCGGGTTGCCGCCGTCGACAACACGATCACCAAGTGACTGGAAAAACGCGCCCCAAGCCTGCGCTTGCTCCGGCGTAAGTTCATCTGGCGTCTGCAGTTTGACGTTGTGGCCGATAATAAGATACTTTTTCATGGATACTCCTAGTTATTATGTTTGCTGCCTGCCAAGTATGCGATGTAGTTGTCCAGCGTCTCCTCGTCGCTGCCGTACTCCAGGTGATATTGAGCCATCCAGCGCTGCGCGAGAATCATCGACTCCCTCTTGATCGCCACAAAATTCGTGCGGCCAACCTTGCGCCGCTGAATAAGCCGAGCCTCCTCAAGCGTACGAATGTGCCGATGAATAGCCGGCAATGACATCTCGTGCTCTTTGGCCAGCTGACTCACGGTGGCAGGGTGAAATGAGAGGGTCTTCACTATGTCGCGCCGTTTTGGGTTGCTCAAAGCCGCAAAGACGGCGTCGAGTGTTGATGGACTAATTTCATTACTTAGCATACATGTTAAGTATAGTACTCACCTTGGCTTTATGCAAGCGCTTTTTTGGTGAACATTATGCCGACCAAGCGCGCCGAAACAGCTCAATCAATTCGCGCCCGTGTTTCTCGGCATCATAATCCTTGGGATGTTTCTGAGCATACAGCCGCACCGCGACTCCATTGAGCGCCAGGCGCAAAGTGAGCGCCGCAATCTCCGGGTCAAACTGTTGCAGCACGCCTTTTTCCTGGCCCACAGCAAAGACTCGCGCAAGATCAGCGAGCTCCTGTTCGTACAATGTCTGCGCCAGGCTGGCATGCTTAGCGGGCTGAAAACTCGCGCGGATGGCGAGCAGCGCTTTTACATACCGAGGATATCGACGATAGAACCGGCAACTTACCGCAATAAAACTCCGAATCTGCTCCCATTCGTTCGTCGTGCTCCAAATCTGCGAGGACATATAATTGCGTGCGGTGGCATAAATATAGGCGATGGCTTCCTGCATAAGTTCCTCTTTGCTCGAGAAGTGATACTGAATCACGCCTTTGCTCAAGCCCAGGCGCGCACTTATTTCGCCTATGGTCGCCTGGCCGTAACCCGCGTCTGCTATTGTCTCAATGGCGCACTGAAGTATCCGCCGCTGCGTGGGCGTGATACTGGTTCGCGGAGTATAGGGGGTATATATTGTGATTGTGGAGCCAATCTTTGTATGATACATTTAGTACAGACGTACTAGAATAGTGTAATACAAGAAAGAATATCATGCAATTATCTGAGCGTTTAGCAAATGACCCGCTGCAACGCAAGTGGCTTACTCGCGGCCTTGTTTGCCTGCTGCTTTTGGCGCTCTTTTTTGTCGGCCAAGTAGTTACGCAGGTGGGCACCACGGCTCCGTACAGCATCAAGAATCAATCGATAAGCTCGCTCGGCATCACGACGTGCGAGACATTTAAAGAGCCGCAAACAAAGCAACACTTCTATGTCTGTTCGCCGCTCCACTTGGTGCAGGATGGGACGTTCGTGCTCACCGGCCTACTCATCATGCTTGCCACAACTTTGGCGCTCAGACCCTTATGGCCAGGGCAAAAGCTGCGCACGGCGGGCCTGCTGTTGCTCTTTTTTGGTGGCATCGAAGAGGTTGTATCCGGATTTTCGCCGCTCAACCTCAACTCATTTCTCCACAGCCTTTCAGGCGGCCTGGCAATTGCGGCACTGAATATCGGGCTGTTACTGCTCGGATTTGCCGCCGTTCGCAAGCAGCGCGGCCTCGGGTGGTTTGCTATCTTGTGGGGCGCTATTGGCATAGTGGGATTTATCATGAGCGGCAAGCCGCCGTACGCTGGCCTCGGCTATGGCGGCTGGGAGCGCGTGGCAGGATTCGCTTTCCCACTGTGGGGCATCATGATGGGCGCGTACTGGCTCGTACGTCTGCGGCGATCGTCAGCTGAAGCACAAAAATAGATTAAGACCTACCGATCATTGCCTGTAAGCATCGCAACTCCGTAAAGCACTACTCCGCGCGCGGATTAAGCAAGCAGCACGCGCATAATCACGTCGCTCGGAGGGATTGGCGCGTCTGATTTCCAGACGAGCATTTCGGCAATGCCCTGCAACACTCCCCAAAATGCCACCGAAAGTGCCAGTGGGTCGCCTGCGCGAAAAACGCCCGCTCGCTGGCCTGCCGCAATCAAAGGAACCGACAGCTCAACAGATTGCGAGCGCTCACTGATTGCTTTCACTTTTGGCGGCATCGCATCAAGCGTCAGCACTTGATTGGCGAGCATGAACATATATCTGCTGGGCTTGTCGGCAAACGACTTGAGGATCATGCTCGCAATGGTCTCGAACGTGCGCTGCGGCTCGTTGCTTGAAGTAAGCAAGCTCGCAATGCCATCAAATTCATGCCCAATTGCATCCGCCAGCTCCTCGAGCATCGCTTCCTTCGAGGAAAAGTAATGGAACAAAAGCCCCGGGCTGGCACCAGCCGCGTCGGTAATGTCGCGAATTTTGGTGCCTGCGTAGCCCTTGTGCACAAACAACTCCAGGCCAGCCGACAGCAGCGACTGCCGTGCGGCATTGTACTGCTGCTGCCGTTGGTTGAGGCCGGTCGTTGGTTGCTTCTTATTTGTCGCCACGTATCTTCCGTAGCATAACATACACCGCCGGACTCAGGAAAACCGCCACGTACGTGAGGTAAATCCACGGCATCTGGCCGATGTAAAAGTCGTGCGGGCTCAGCGAAATCCGGTTTTTGATGAGCACAAAGAACACGAGGTCGATGATCATCGCTGCCGCGAGCCACAAAGCTCCCATTCGCAATGCCGTGCGATAATTGCGCTGTTTGGGACGATTCTTGAAGTAAAGCCCGGCAAAAAGCGCCCAGTTTGCCAGATTGATCAGCGGCTGCCAGCGTTCCGAAAGCACGTAGGCATGGCTGTGTACCGCCTGGCTTTCCGGCACCGTCGGCGCGTGCGTGACGGCGATAATTATGAATGAAAATGCCGTGGCCAGCACTGTGACCGATATGTACGACACGAGCAACGTCCACAACACGCGGCGCAGCTCTAAGCTGTCAGTTGTTTGAGAGGTCATGGTGCGAAATCCTTTCGTTAAACGTTTGTTCAATGAATTTTAAAGTAACCACAAATGATTGTCAATACGAAAAGCGAAAGACCCTGGCGCTTGCCGGGCAAGCACATCCCGGGAAGTCACGGCGTACTTACTTGCTTAGTTTGGCCAAGCGCAGCCAACTATCAACGGTTCTCTGCCGGCAAGGTGCTCGTCAAGCCTTAGATATGAGCGCGTTTTGCAGTATAGTAAGTGGGCCCTTCCCGACAAGCGCGAAAGGAAATCATGCGCAAGACAACGGTCACCGACGGCCTGGTGCTGGACGACGAAATGTACGAGCGGACCCGAGCAGCGCTCCGGATCTATGCTCCCCGAGAAGTCACGGCGTTCACATGGGAGCGTTTCACCAGCCTCACAGGCTGGCGCCTCCTTCCCAACCCCGAGCGTCTCGACGAGCCGTTCTACAAGGCCGAGTTCATCATCAAAAACGCCTATCCCTGGGAGCAAACTGTCAAGCTCAACCTCTGGAATTCGCCCGACCTGCGTAAGGACGGCGCGCCGCTGCCGCACAGCCACCCGTGGCGATTCACCGGCCATCTGCTGATGGGCGGCTACCAAGAGGACCGCTACCAAGTGGTGAGGCCCGATCTGCTGCTGGCGGACCGGTACGCCTCGGCGACCATCGGCATGGCCAAGTTCACGCCGGGCGTGGTGCACCTGGCTGGCGAGAGCAACCGCATCCGGCTCACGACGTTTCATGAGGTCACCAAAATTCTTGAGCCCGGGCGAACGCTTAGCCTGATGAACTGCCGCCGCGGGCTCAAGGACGGTTGGGGCTACCTCGACCCCGACACCGGCCTCTACACGCCGAACAAGCAACATCCGACGGACCCGAAGTTCAAGGCGCTGTTCCGGGCACGCAACCCGCACTTGGGATAGGGGGCAAGGCCGCGTGTGGTGCCAAACACCATGCATCACACGCGGTCACTCCGATAAATCCGGCGTCGCAAACATGCGGTATACTACCAACATGATTATTTCTCGAGACAAAACAGCAAAGACACGCGTGGGCATATTTTTTGGCGGGCAATCGGCCGAGCATGAGGTGTCGCTCCAATCCGCCAAGAACGTGCTGGATGCGATCGACACCAGCACGTTTGAGCCGGTGCTCATCGGCATCGACAAGCAAGGCAGCTGGCACATGCTTGGCCGCGAGTGGGCCAGCCCGGAGCTCGAGCTCGGCATGTCCGATCGTTCAGCCGACGCATCCAGTCAAAAGCATCCGATCGTTACACTAGTGCCGGGGAGCGGCAGGCTGATCGACGTCGCCTCGGGCGCAGAGCTCCCGCCAATCGATGTCGCACTGCCCATTCTGCATGGCCCGCATGGCGAAGATGGCACATTGCAAGGCCTACTAGAGCTCGCGAATATTCCGTACGTGGGGCCGGGCGTCCTCGGCTCAGCGGTAGGCATGGACAAGGACGTGATGAAGCGCCTGCTACGCCAGGCTGGCTTGCCGGTCGCGGACTGCGTGGTATTCACGCTATCACAGCGACATTTGATCAAACCGGCCGAGATTTTTGCCCAGCTTGGCACGCCAGTCTTTGTAAAGCCGGCCAACATGGGCTCGTCCATCGGTGTTGCGCGAGCCGAAACCGCCGATGCCCTCGAGACGGCCATCGACGCAGCATTTGCCTATGACGTCAAAATTTTGATCGAGTCAGCTGTCGACGGTGACGAAATCGAGTGCGCCGTGCTGGGCAACGATCAGCCCGAGGCCTCGATTGTCGGCCGCATTCTGCCGCGCGCGGGCGATTTCTACAGTTACGAGGCAAAATATCTCGACGAAAACGGCGCCATCTTGGAAATCCCGGCCGACATTCCAGCCGATGTCAGCGACAAAGTCCGCGCCCTGGCAACGCATGCCTTTGCAACGCTCGGCTGCGAGGGCATGTCACGAGTGGATATGTTTCTCACCAAAACCGGCGACATCGTCATCAACGAAATCAACACCATCCCCGGATTCACGAAAATCAGCATGTACCCGAAACTGTGGGAAGCCTCCGGGTTGCCGTACTCGAAGCTCATAACCAAGCTCATCAATTTAGCACTCGAGCGGCAAGCGCGCCGAGCCAGCCTGAAGACAATCCTGTCTTAATGGAGCTGTTTCAGCTCGTGTGCAGAGCGCGCTAAGCTTTGGGGTCAACCGCTTGACGGATGCCACGAATCTTTTTGATGAATGCCTCTTGGTTGGAGCGATGATCAAGTGCCAAAATGGCCAGCACATCTTTTGCGGGCTTAATGAAATACACACGCGAGTCTTTGGCGGCCACAGTGCGCAAGGGCAATCCAGCGGCTTCGCTCGGCTTGAATTTGTGCACAGGATACTCTTTTTTCTCGGGTGCGCGCGCATTCTCATCGCCAGCTTCTGCAGGAATCTCGGCAGAAGGATTAGCCGGATCGCTCCATGCAAGGTGCAGCGAAACCTCGCGCAACGGTCTCACGCCACGGCGATATCCCGGTGGAAAATCGGTTCGCGCCATAAATGTCATCATGTGCTCAATATCTTCGCGTAGTGTGTCGCCGCCCTGGCCGGTTCTGCTCAAAAAATCCTCGACAATCGCGTGAATTCCATCAGTCGCCGTACCGTCTTTGACGTTGCACGTGAGCATTCGCATCGGCGGGCTTGGGGGAGCATCAACTTCGGCGGGCGCAAGCTCCGCCAGATTTGCAACGGCCAATTGACCCGCTGCTTGTTTGGCGTTTTTTCGATGCTTGCGTTTCAGCTCGTGCTTTATGGGCACCAAGGTTGCATTACCGCGCTGCGACACGCTTGACAGATGCCGCAAAACCTCAAGCGCCAAGACTTCGAGCGCATGCTCAAACTGCTCAACTGAATCGCCGGTTTGCATGAGTCCGTTCTCCTTGAGCCAGCGGTGCGAGCGCGAAAAATTACTCTCAAGCCCCGTCAAAATCAGATG
Organism: uncultured Candidatus Saccharibacteria bacterium; assembly: GCA_964484675.1. Taxonomy (GTDB): domain Bacteria; phylum Patescibacteriota; class Saccharimonadia; order Saccharimonadales; family UBA4665; genus CAZAFC01. The sequence continues at coordinate 37,052 of CAZAFC010000004.1, forward strand.
CTTAGCCCCCAGCAGTCGTTCCTGGTGCTCAGTCGGCCAATCGGTATGCGTCGCAGCCAGCTTGTCGTAAAATGCGCTCTCACCTTCGCTTTCTACGCCGTTAAATTTCGCGAAGTAAGCGATAGTTTGGTGTAATTTTGCAAAACTCGTGCCAGTGACATCCCGGCGAGCGACAAACTCAACCAGATCTCGCGCAATCAACTCGTCGAACGCGCCGCTCGAAAATTCAGCCGTAAGCGCAGGCTGCAGGCCTGAATCTGCCAAAATACTAAACGTCGCGAGCTCCCTGCCCGCCGACCAGTCGACCTGGCCGTATCGACGTGCCGCAAAACCGCGTTCCATACGATCGCCACCGGAGGCAAGCGCTTTGAGGAGCGTAAATCGCCCGCCGACGCTGCTCATTGCGGTCGTGATTTCCTCGCCAATGATATTGGTCATTCTGTTCAAGCCGCGAACCGAATTCGCCGCCAGCAAAAAATAATCTTCGGCGTTGCCCAACAGCCCGTTCGCCACGCCACCAACGGTCTGCTTGGCCGCCGCCGCACCAGCTTCGGGGTCGTCGTATGACGCAATCAGCCGGGCGCCGCTCATCAATGCCCATCGGGCTGCGTCTGCCGACTTGCCAAGGCCTTCGCGAAGTGCTTTACGGTTGAACGCAATCGGCGGATCTTTTTTGCCGTCGGTAGTGTCGTCGTCGGGCTCGCTATCGTTTTCGCCGCCCGACGCTGACGCAAGCTCCGGCTCCGCTTCATCCTCGACATGGTCGGATGCTCGCGCATTCTTGTCGCCCTCGGTGGCATTAATCTGCGCCATCCCCTCAGGCAAACTCGGAACAAGCGCGTACACTTCTTCCGAAAACACTTCAAAAAGCTTTCGGTCCTCATAAACGCCGGCAAGCTCGGGGCTCACGCCAAAGGCGAGATTTGTCTCAAATGGCGGTAATCCTTCTCGCATATTTGTCTGATTCTATACTAGTCTTGGCACGGCAGCAACAGCATTACATATGTGCGCTCGGCGGGAAAAATCTCACACTAAAAATATATAAATCGGAGCTGCCGCTGCTACCGCGAGACACCGATCGCACAAAATGGTAAACTATAAGGAGTATCAAGCAAGGAGAAATTATGAAGCAATATCATGCCCAGTGCGCCAAGGTCATGGCCAAGCCCGGCCAGCGCGACGAGCTCGTGCGGCAGCTTACGCAGAGCAGCGAGCTGCTGAAAGACGTGCCCGACTGTCTCTACTACTTGATCGGCACGACCGACGAGCCTGACGCGGTTTGCATCTCCGAGCTGTGGACGTCCAAGGAAGCCAAGGACGCGTTCGGCGCTCGCCCCGACGTTGCCGAATCGATGAAAAGCACGTTCGTGCCCTTGCTCGCATCGATGGACAAGCCTATCGTTACGACAATGGTCGCCGGCGTCGGCGTATCCTGGCAATAAACACGAAATATAATGAACGGTGAGGCGCAATGCAACTGACGAGTCCGGCTTTTGAACATATGAGCACAATTCCCGCTGAGTACGGGTTTGAGGGTGAGAACAAAAATCCGCCGCTCGCTATGAGTGGCGTGCCGGCCGGCGCGACCAGCTTGGCGATTCTCATGCATGATCCGGACGCGGTGCGAGGGGATTTTCTGCACTGGGTGGCGTGGAATCTGCCAGCCAGCACCACCAACATTGCGCCGGGCGCACTGCCCGCTGGCGCTATCACTGGACAGAACAGCATAGGCCAGGCCGAGTACATGCGGCCGGCACCGCCGCCAGGCAGCGGCACGCATCATTATATGTTTACGCTGTATGCGCTCGATAGTTCTTTGGATTTGCCCCCGGACGCGTCGCGCGCCGACATCGAGTCTGCCATTGCTGCTCATACGCTTGCGACGGCCGACCTGACCGGTCTGTACGGTCGCGGGTAGCTCGCCCGTCAGTCCGATTCACTGAGGCGGTATCGCCCGGTGCGCATAATTGCGGATCGGCTGTTTTATGATATAGTTGTGTGGTCTGCGGTCATGACTCTCAAAGGAGAAATCTCCATGGCAGTACCTCGAAAACCGAAACAGGTTCAATCCCGGACCTTCGGACTTAGCGTCGAAGCGATCCCGGACGTCGATAACCTCATCGAGAACGATGACCCCGAGAAGCTGCAAAAGGCTCTCGAAAGAGCCGGCCTCACACGACTCGCCGAACAGGCCGGGCCAATCCAGAAGGCAGAACGGGCAGCCCTAGCCAACGTGGAGCTGACGTCGGCCGACTGGGAGCGCTACCGAGCGCTGCTCACAGAGCTGGCTCGACCCGAGACCTACAGTGGCGCCGTGCCGCCCCCCGAGGTTCGAGTCGCGCTCCAGCTTGCACGAGAAGCCAAGTTGTTCGACACCATCCAGATGCTGAGCGGCCAGGACAATACCGAGACGCTCGTGGTGGGCGTCGTGGAAGGCGCTCGTCCGCGCTACTTTCTCATTGCGCAGTGGGGCACCCGGCTCACCAGTGTCGAAGATCTGCACGCTCGACACGACCTACGGAGCGCCCGCTCAAGTGCACGACGATGGGTCGGGCTCGACGGTGGCACGAATCAGGTAGCGCTCGAAGCCATGGTGATCGTTTTGGGCGCGGTGCTGCTCCCGCTGAATCTCATCAGCTGGTGGCTGTACATGCCCATTCTGGTCGCTGTGATGGCGCGGAGTGGCTTTGTCGTCGCTCGCAACACAAGCCGGTGGAGCAGCAGACGCTTCAACTGCGGCATGCTCATCGCGGTGCAACTCGCGCTCGGCATCGGGATCGGCGGCGTCAAGCTCCACACCTGGAACACCAAACCGCGAACTATCGAGGTCACGGTGTGTGGCGTCGGAGATCGACGCGACATCATCACGACCAGCCGCGGTAACTTCTCGCTCGAGGCCGGACAGTACAACGGCACCTACTACCCCGCCATCACCGACACACTGGCCACCTCGTTCGTCGGCCACGCGATGCTTGTGACCATTCACGGCCACAACCTCGACGGATATCACGACGGCACTAGCGGCCCATACGTCACTGCGGCGACCACGATCGGCGTCAGGCAGTGCGGCAGTAGCTGACACCCAAATCCGCTCCGATCGCAGACACTCGGGCACGGCCTGGCTGCGCTGGATGGCCCATGCCACCCGCCAGTCAGGCCACCCGTTCTTATTATTCAAACTCGCTCCCTGCCGGAAGAGAAACCTTCATTTGTTCGTATAACTTGCGCGTTTGTAGGACCGATTGTATAATATGCCGGTCCGTGCTCTTTCTCTGAGAGGAGATGTTCCATGACAATGTCCGACGAAACGCCGCAGAACAAGGTCAAGCCCCCGCGCGAGCGGCCCGCCTGGCGCAAGCGCAACACGTGGCAGCAGTCGCTCGCGCTCGTCACCATGACCATCGGCCTGGGCGCAGCTACGATGCCGCTGATGTACATCAGCTGGTGGTTCTACCTGCTGGCGTTGGCCGCGGCCATGATGATCAGCGTCACCATCACGTGGCGCTCAACGCAGCCCTGGGACGGCGCGCGCATCAGGGTCGGCGGATTCGTGGTGGTCAATATCGTGCTGCTGCTCGTGCTCGGCGGCGTCCGGCTCCACACCAACTACATGGAGTCGCGAACCATCGACGTCGCCGTGTGCGACTCTCGCGATGTGGCCAGCAGCGACGGCGACCACGCCGACACCCAGATCTCGACCGACCAGGGTAAGTACATCCTGGAGGCCGGCGTCTACGGCAACACGTACCGCAAGAAGCCGAACTACGACTACGGCCAAACGCTGAAGGGCAACCGGCTGCGCCTGACGTACCACGGCGGCAGCTGGTTCGGCGGCCCCTATGTCACAGGGGTGCAATACATCGGCAAGGTCGTGTGCGACTGAGCGACACAGACGAACGACGGCGCGGGCCTGATTGGCGGCGGCAATTGCCTCCAACCAATCAGTGCCCGCGCCATCCCCCACATTATTCACAAGCCTGCAAACGACCTTCTGGCGGCACGTAGAAACTCTTGCGCTATAAACAATAGTCATCACCGAGGACTACCTCGAGGGCACAGAAGTCTGGTGCACCTTCGACGGCGAGCCGCCGAAACCGAAGTCAGCGCCCGCTGGCACCGAACGCCGCGGCTTCTGGGGCCGGCACCGTCGCTAGTGGTTGACGCGCCCGTCGCGCCGACCAAGCGAGGTCACACCACAACAAAATAGAGGAAAAAGAACGCCCTGCATCCGGCACACACACGTACAACGTGCACCGGATCGCAGGGCTTCTTTTATATTCTGTATCTACCTCGATAGATACATGGCGTATCTTGTGACAAGATTTGTAATAAACCAATTTTCAGTTTATAATTATGTCAGTCCGACGAACGCCTTCTACCGAGGAGACATCCTATGTTCATCGCACTGTACACCGCCGACGGCACTCCGATCAGCGTGTCCGAACCGGACAAATTGATCGGCATGACGTTCAACAAGCGCTACTTCCGGAAGCAATTCCCGGGCTCCGGCAGCTACTGGTTCGTGTGGGACTGCGGCTCCAACGACCAGCGTGGCAGCGGGTTCTACCTGATCTCGGTCTACAACCTCTCCGAGGAATGCCAGGTCAGCTACGCCAACCACGCCGCGAGCTACGCACACTTCGACCTGGAGCAGGCCATCGCCGTGCACAAGGACGAGCGGCCGCACGCCGGCATCATCATGCCGCCCAACGTCGAGGCCCTCATCCGCGATCACGTCCGGTACTACGAAGGCACAGACCTCGAGACGGAGGATGCGAACCGCCATGCGGTCCAGACGCGGCCGGCAGCCGACATCGCGCAGGCACTGCACAAGCTGACCGGCAAGGACGCCACGACATTCGGCGAAGACTACGGCAGCCGGATGGTGCCGATCTTCGAGCTGGGAACGGGGCTGTCGTTCTTCCTGGACGAGAATGGCGTGCCCGAGCGTCTGTACTCCGCCTGCCTGCGCGCGACCGTGCCCTTCCGGCACCGGCTGCGTCTGTGGCGGCTCACGATCCGGCTCGGCCACGCGCTCGAGAACCAGTAGCCACGCAGCAAGGTGTACAAAACGTGCCTGGGGCGAACATCGTGTATTTCACGATTCGCCCCAGGCACGAGACCATCTAAACGCAATACACTTACAACACCATACCAGCAACTTTGTTCAAACTCTACTCGCAAGCTTTATGTCTACAAACGCTCCGGGCGTGTGTCGGGCCCGACCGTGCGGTCGTTGTTATCGGCTGCCTGGCTCATGCCTTCCTGATAGGCTTCATCGGCATCAAGGTCGGTGTCGCCAGCCGGCTCGTCGAGCGGCTCAGCCTCGGTGTCAGTCGCCGGAGTAGCTGGCGTGGCGCCATCCTCGGGCAGCCGCTCTTGGTCATTGCCGGGGTGAAATGTGCCGCCATAGCGAGCATCTTCGAGTGAATTGTCGAGCGTCTCGCGCCCTGGTGCATGTTCGTCGTTATCCATAAGCTCTATTATACACCTTAACCGCGCACGGGCCTGCCAAAAAACCAAAGCACCACAAAACGCCGCTCAGACATGAGTTGCACGGTACGGTATAATGAGCACGTTCGGGATGCCGAAAAGAGAGGTTGACATGATCATCGCCAAACAAGGCGCATCGATTGCCGAGCTGCGCCAGGTCATGGGCGTTGGTAAGCCCGTCGAGTTCGACCATGGCAAGTTCACCATGACCGTGGACATGCTCTGTGCGGTCGGCGCGCTCGACCTGCCCGTCGAACTGCCCGATCACCCCACGGCAGACAACGCCAGCGCCTGGTATATCGGAGGTCAGACAAAGGCGCGAAAAGAAGAAGACCGCGAATGGTGCCCCGCGCTGGCCGTGGCCAGATTTAACTCCAGGGGCGAGATGGTGCACGCCAAGATCTTCGTCGTGCCTGGCGAAGATGATCAGGCCGACTTCGACCCCGGCATCATGCTCAACGACGCGCTCAGGCGCATCATGAGCCTCACCGGCTCAGCCAGTCGCTGAACCGAACAGCTCAGTAGTCGCGGGAGCACCGCTTGCCGCGACTACTGAGCTCTATCTTTTCATGTTGCTGCCACGCTGAGGCACTTTTTATATGAGCGCGCCGCCGATTTGTAACTGCCCTGATATATGGTACTATTTCCCTGTCTGTGATCATTCTCTCGAGAGAGGCAAACCATGGCAGAACCTGCACAATCAATGCAATACCGAACGTTCGAGGTCGACACGAGCACGATGCCGACCGTCCAGGAGCTCGTGGATGCGCGCAACCCCGAGGATCTTGGCGTGCTTCTCCAGACGGCCGGGCTCAATGCGCTCGCCGAGGGTGCCGACCCGATCATCAGGGCCGAAACCGCAAAGCAGCGCAATCGAGAGCTCAGTACAATCGAGCAAGATCGCCTGGCGGAAATTCTGCCCGAGATCACGGTGCTCGATCGCTACAAGCTGACAGTGCCGCCCGATGGCGTCCTCGTTTCGCTAGCCAAGGCCAAGACCTCGGGTCTGTTCAGTGTGCTCATCGCGCGTCACACGAGCGACGGCACGGAAACGGTCGTGCTCGGCAAGATCGCCACGGCTCCGGCGCGGTACTTCCTGATTGCGCAGTGGGGCGCGCAACTCACCGAAATCGAGACACTGAGCAAGCGATCCGCGCCCAAAACGCCGAAGGCGCCCAAGCGGCGAGCGGAGCGCATGTGGCGCAGCGACGGCTTCCGGCTGACGACAATCGGCGTGGGCACGCTGGCGGCCAGCACGGCGACGTGGGTGTTACTGCCCATCAACTGGTGGCTGCTGCTCGGCGCGCTTGTCACCGTGCTCCTGGTGTCGGGGCTCATAGCCTACGCAGTTTGCGAGGAGGATGGGGAATTCGTCGTGGGCGTGATCGCCGCGCTGCAAATCATCACCGCGCTCGTGGTCGGCTGCGTGCACCTCAACACCATCAACACCAAGCCCCACACTCGCCAGGTGGCCGTGTGCAACGCGGTCCGCGCAGGAGCTTGGGGTGACAAGGTCAACACCATCCTCACCGATCACGGCAAGTTCACGCTGGAAGGCGGCTGGTACGACGGCAAGTACTACCCCTCCGCCACACAGGATCTCGCCAATTCGCTGAAGAACAAGCTCGTCACGATCACCTACCACGGCTCCAGCGGCGACGACGACGGCAGCGATGGTCCCTTTGTAACCGGCGCGACCACCGTCGGTCCGGTGCAGTGCGGCAGCTAAGCTAGCACTCCAAGCCGATCGCAGACACCGGCGCGGGCCTGATTGGCGGCGGCAATTGCCTCCAACCAATCAGTGCCCGCGCCATCGTCCATTTCACTTATCTTTCGCTACAAATAAAAAATGCAGGCCTCTGGCGAGTTGTGATGAGCGTGCTCACCAGCATCTCGCCAGAGGTTCTGCATGTCGTCTGCGCTAGCCGCACTGGCCGAGCGTGTTGGGCACTTCGTGCGCCGCGATGATGCCGTCGAAGGAGTAGTCGCCGACGTAGTTCTTCCGCGTCACCATGTACGCATGGTCGACGTGGAACATGTCCGTGGCGGCCTTATTGCTGTCGCTCTCGTAGACGTTGGTCGCGGGGAAGACGCCGTTCTGGGCCGGTCCGCTGGTGACTGCGAACGTGACCGGAGCGACGATCTCGTAGCGGTGCCCATCGCCGGTGATCACCGTGGCGTAGTAATTGTCGATGCCGCCCTCGTTCGCGATGTTGTCGTCGCTCTGCTGCGCCTTGAGGACCTTGCAGATCAGCACCGTCTCCTGGATGGTGTGCGGCGGCGCCTGCGGCATATTGAGCGCCTGCACCACGCCGTAGACCACCATCATCAGGAACGCTATCGAGTTGAGCACCGAGCCGATGACATCGCTCGACGTCACCCTGCGGTCCATGCGAACGAACCCGGCGATCAGCAGCGCGAGAGCCGCTCCACCCACGACCAGCGCGAGCAGCCCGAGGCGAAGCATGATCACGAAGATCAGGCCACTGGCGAATGTCACCAGACTGCCAAGCAGCGGCCAGTTTCCGCCGAAGAAGCTCCCCGCCGCCGTGCACAACTTCTTGGTCCGCTCGCCACGAGCCGCAGCTCGATCGGCGGACTTGAAGTACTTGCGCATAGTGTCGGGTGTTTCGAGCGACTCACCCGGCCACTGAGCGACGAGGAACTGGTCGGTGCGAACCTTGCCATCTTCCAGCTTGGTCCTGACTTCGCCGAGCACCAGGAAGCGCTCGTCTGTCGGTGCCGCCCTGATGCTGAAGCGATCGAAGGTCGGCGATTCGCCGTCGGCGACTTTTTGGGCCGCCATGATCTCAGCGAGGACGTGAGCGCTGGCGTCGTGATGTTCCAGCGAGCTGGGCGCGAGTTCGCGGCTGAAGTAGCGCCGGTAGATTTCGCGCTCGCTCGTGAGCTGCGGGAATCGAACGGCCGCCGCGGCAGTACGGATCTCGTGCTCGAGGTCACGGCCCGTGCAGCCCAGCGCCATCAGCGCGTTGCGCCGACTCTGCGGGTCTTCGGCCTGCACGAACTCGTCGATGCCTGGCTGGCTGTTCGGGTCCTTGCCATACGAATGTGCGTTTTGCATGCCACCCTCCTTTGGGGTAGGACAGTAAGACATACTTACAGTACCACATTCCTGCAATTCCACAATATCGCTTGGCGATCGGCAGACTCGTCGCGGCAAGGCGCGCACAAGAAACCTCGGCCGCGCACTTATTTTGCAAGAGTATTACTCAGCGAAGAACTGGCTAGATCGTCATTATGATGGTATACTAAGTCTGTTCACTCCCAGCCCCTTCGAATGGAGCTCCCATGTGGAATAAGCGAAAGCACCCCGACAACCCACCAGCCCTCAGCGATGTCGCCGCGCAGCTCGCTCAGGCGCAGCCGTCCAACCTCGGCCAGCCCGACGAGGAGAGTACCTCGTACTATGCTGGTCGCGGCTCGACGCTCACGCTGAAGCGCCTGCAGGGCGCGCAGATCGAGATCACTACCGATGCGGATGCGTCGGAGATCAGCGCTTGCGTCAGCGGCTGGCGATCCAAGCTGGACAAGCTGATCGTGAGCAACGGCGACGGCCTGTCGATCACCGGCCAGCCCGTCAGCCAGCTGGTCTTTCTCGAGGTGACACCCAAGAGTTCGACCTTGCAACGACTGCTCGGCCTGGCCAGCGGGTACGAGTTCAAGTGGCGCATGGTGGAAGAGCCCGAAAAGGACAAGCTCAAGCTGAGCATCATCGTTCCGGAAGGAACCTGCGTGGTGCTCGATGACGTCCAGGGCACCGTTGAGGCCAAGGGCCGCTACGGTACGGTGAACGCCCACGTGCCTCAGGACACCATACTCGAGTTCGAAGAAGTCGCTGGCATGGAGCTCCGCACCGGCATGAGATGTGGCATCTACATCGACCGCATCGGCAGCTGCGCCGCTGCGCTCGCGCCGGAGACAACACTGCACATCGACAGCGGCACGGTCGCGCTGGCCGACATCGAGGCTCAGCACGGCTGCGTGGTCATGCTGATGGCGCGGTGCGAAAGCGTGCTGTTCGCGGCCGAGGGTCACAGCGCACTGACCGCCGTCGTCACCGGAACCTTGAAGGCCAAGGTGAAAGCTAACGCCAGCCTGGACATCACCTGCGACAACGCCGCAAAGCTGGACGTCGACGCAAGCTCCGGCTGCACGCTGGAGTCCTCCGGCACGGTGGCACGCGCAGCGATCAATGCTGGCATGGGCTCGACCATCACGCTCGGCGACGTCACCGAACACCTCGATGCCCGCGTCGGCTACAACAGCAGCCTGGCGACCACGGCCGGTGGTGGCGTGGCACTCGCGAACATCAAGCTGGAGTTCGGATCCGCGCTACAGCTCATGGGCATGATCAGCGAAGGAACCATCAGCCTGGGCCACGACTCAACGTTCAAGGTCGGCCGACTGGGCTCCGCGGTGAGTCTCGAGCTGAGCAGCATCAAGCTGCAAACGGGCTACACCGGCTAACATTCGCGCGGACATTCTCCCCTGCGAAGCCAGCAAATATCGGACGTGAGCTGTCGCCGCCGGGCCCCTTAGGGTCTCAAGCAGCGACAGCCCACATCCGTTTTTTATATCTTTTGATAGCAGCCGACTCACATCTTCGTCATTGTCGTCGTTTGAGCCAGGAGTGTCGGGCTTTTTGGCGGACCTGTATACTACAAGCATGGCCCAACGTAATTTGCCAATCGAATTGCCGGAGACCTTGCTGCAGGATACCCATGCCAAGCAGATTCCGGCCGGACAAATTATGCTGTACGAGGGCGACATTCCGCTCGAGGTATATATTCTTCAGTCGGGGGTGGTCAAAATCTACGACATTGATGAGCAAGGCAACGAGAAGATTCTGCACTTGGTCAAGCCGCTCGCCCTGCTGCCGTTCGCATTTTTCTCTGGCTTGCACGAGCCGCTCAATTGGTTTTATACGGCGCTCACTGACTGCACGGTGTACGGCGTACCATCCGACGAAATGCGCGAGATTATCCGCACGCACGGCGACCTCGCCGAAAAGCTGACGAACGCGTTTTCGGACGATGTGCATGAGCTGCTGCTTCGCCTGAGCAGTCTTGGCAAAACGAATGCTCGCGACAAAATCACCGCGGCGCTGATTTTTCTGGCCGGTTCGCATGCGGTCGAGCGGCGCAGTGGCTGGTGGCGCGTGAATTTTGCCGTCAGCCACCAGATGCTCGCCGATTTGTGCGGCATCACCCGCGAAAGTGCCGCGCTGGCCATGAAGGAATTGCAAGGCGAGCAGGTCGTGCGGTATCCGCGGATGACCGTGCTCGAGATCAATCGGCGGTGTTTGTAGGCTTCCGATGCGTCGGCCGGTGGCCTCTGTTGCCCAGGGCCTAGTGATGCATGTGGCCGGGCTGGCGCGCCATGGCGAAGCGATTCACCGGCACCGTCACAAAAAAAGCAATCACGAGCGCTAGCGCGAGTCCCCACCAAAATCGAAACGACGTTACCGTGACCATCAGCGCGTTTGGAATCAGCAGCTCAATCGTGTTGTCCACCAACTCCATCGACACGATCGATACGGTGTCGGTCGCCAGCGTGATTTTCATGGCCTCAAGCGCCGAATCTGTCTGCCGGCGCACGCCGCGGTATGTCAGGCCATACCCCATGAGAAATGCAAACACAATCGCCAAGCTTAGCCGCCCTGCGCGATGCCAGCCCAAACTCGCAGCCACAAACATGCCCGCGATTTCACCAATGCCACAGCCGATCAGGCAGTGCACCGTGTGCTTGATGGCGTGGCGTGTCAGCGCATCTCTCGGCATATACATGCTTTTAGTATAGCGAACTTTGGCCGACTTGCAGCGGACAACTATGTTGTAAAAAGATGTCGCTTCATTGACACCCATTGAGCGCGCTTGCTACGCTCGTTACATGTCTGAACAAATCTCCAATTTCATCATGCCAACCGAAGAACAAATCGCCGCAATGTCCCATCAAGAACGAGGCAAATACGCCGCCGCCTTCCTGAGGCACCAAGAAGCCGGCTTCCAACCACTTGACCTTTTTGCCCAGCTCGCGCGGCTCATGACGTTGAGTACGTTTGAGCTCACCCCGTTCCGCTCGCTCCGTGACGGGCGCAAGACAGAGGTTCTACTTGCCCAGCGCCCCGAAAGCGATCTTTGGTGGCCCAACCAATATAACCTTCCAGGTTGCGTCCAGCTTCCCACCGGCGTGCCCGGCCATCGACCGTACCGCGATGCCGGCCAAGAAATTCTTGATAAAGAATTCGAGCACACCGTTGCCCTGCAGAGTGATCCAAAGATTTATGACGCCCAGCTGCGTACCGGCGAGCGCGGCAGCGAGCAAACCGTGTTTGGCTGGGCCGACGTCGATATCAGCAGCGCTGATGGTGAATTGTTGGGCGGCCAATTCTTTCCAGTCGAAAAAGTACTCGCTTCGCCGCGCGACTTGGGCGAAGGATACGGCGTTGTGCGTGGCCACGAACTCAACCTTCAAACCGCGCTGGCTCACCGCGCCCTTGCATACAGCTAGCCAAGATCAGAGAATGGCAAAGACCATTGAGGCTCTTTAGCCCAGATAGCCCAGATGCCAAACGACAAGACCGCAAACAACCGAGGCTAGATTCTCGGTTGTTTTTTGTGAAACTTTTTACTGCACTCTGTCCCAGAAGCTCGGAGTATTCGCACAATTACTCCGCGCACGGCAGCACCTGGCCATATTGCGCGATACGCGCCTGAAAGCGAGCTACTTGGGCTATTTGGCTGCTTGGCGCAGTCCGACCACGTTGCCGTTCGGGTCTTTGATCTGTGCGATCAGCAAGCCGCCGCCCACGTCTTTTGGCTCTTGCGCAACTGTGCCGCCAGCCGCTACCAGCGTTTGCATATAAGCTTGGATGTCCTCGACCTCGGTGTACGCGATCACTGCCTGGCCATTCGGATCGAGGCCGATTTCCATGCCATCGTCCAGCTTGTAGCCGACGTAGTAGGGGCTGTCGGCGTACGGCTCGACCCCCAAAAACGCGCCATAAAACACCTTGGCAGCCGCCACATCACTCACCGGATACACAACTAATTTCACCTCTTGAGCCATTGAGCCCTCCTTCGTTACCCACCTATTGTAACGTGTCGGACGGCTGAGTGCTATGCGAAGGAGCGTTTCATGCTCAAGCAAAGCAAACACTGAAACTTCTTTCTAAAATACCAGCAAGCGGCGCAAACTCTAACGCTTAATCTCAGGTGCATTCACAGTATGCAATTATTTTTTGGCAGAAATCGGTTTGCCGGTATGTGCGCCCAAGTCGGCAAGTGCTGAGCTCCGCATGTGCCAGTGCGCGTCGGCAGTCAGCAGCGACACGCCAGCCAGCGCCAGCGCCACGCCGGCGACCGCGGCAAGCCACATGCCGCTGCGCGCTTCGTCACCCAAAAACGCAATGCCGATAAGTGCCGGCACGATCGTCTGGGCCGCGGTCATGGTGGCGTTTACCACGGTAGCTTGAGCACGCTGCAAAGCGATCGAAAACAGCATAATGCCGAGCCCGCCAGTGGCGATCAGCGACAGCACCAGCGGACTATAGGCCGTGTGCCACAATGGCTGCGACGGGCTAAAAATCCTGCCCACCACGGATGTTCCGCCAAAAGCAATTCCGCTCAGCGCCGCCAAACCAATTGTCGCGCCAAATCGCTCGCGCCGCGCTAGTACATACCCAGCCAAACCCACCGGCAGCGGCACCAGCACAATCAGCCAGCGCACGGCGTCGCTCACCGGCTCGGCCCGCTCCGGCGCCGCCGAAAAAGCCAGCAGCACCAGCCCGGCCACAATCAGCCCGATCGCCTGATACGATCGCCACGCAATTGCCTGCCCCCTGAAGAATCGCTCAATCACAGCCGTCATCAAAATACTCGCCGCGATAATACTCTGCACAAAAAACAGCGGCAAATAGTGCACCGCGTACAACGTCAAACCCCAGCCGATCAGATCAAGCACCACGCCAATCATGTACGGTCCGTCGCGAAACAGCCGCGCCTGCAAACGCACATCGAGCCCGGCCGCGTTCTGCTCCTTGTCGGCGCCGATCTTTTGCAGCACCGCCGCCGCGCCATTGCACGCCGCGCACCCAAAAGCGGCCACCATCGGCCAAAACGTATGATTCATGCGCTTATAGTAACACGCGCTGCACTCGGACGTGCGCTTTTGCCAACACCTACTCGCGCGTGATTTTCGAACTGCCCGGCTTGGCGCTCAACCGTTCCAGCAACGCCAGCTGCTGCTGGTTCATGAGCATGAGATGCTCGATGTCCTGAAAGGTCGTTTGCGTGGTTTTGAAGGCTTCGTCGGCCACGATTTCGCCGTGTCGCGCCTGAATATTTTGCCCGACCATGATGATCGGCAGCAGCACCAGCTGCAAAAACGTCTGCGCAATCCACGCCACAATCACGATAAGATTGTGCGTCCGCAGCGCCGCGGGCAGACTAATCAACGCCAGCCCGGCGAACAACATCGCACACACCATCGTCCCGACCAGCCGCGTAATCGTAAACCCAATCCTATCCAAAAAACTCATCGACGCCTGGTGGCGCGCATTGGCATTTTCCGGCGCGTGCCGCCGGTGCGGCACAGCTAGCTTGAGCGGATGCGACATAGTAAACTCCCTTAATGCACTCAGTATAGCTCGCCAAGCAGCCGCGCGACCAGCCCGCGGCGTACATTGGCAAAATATAATAAAATTGTTATAATATAGATATTCTTGCACGGCAGCAGCCGTTCGAGACGCTCTGCATTGGCTTTGGCTGATGCACCCACAACACGAAGGAGTGTGTCCGATGCAATTTGCAGAGAACGCTCAGTCACCCGGCACCCCCGACGAAGACGGCGCCACGCAATCGCCGAGCTCCGAGCTCGAAGCCGAGAAGCGCGTCGCAGCCGCCATGCTGCCGAGCTGGCTGCTGACCGCCTCCACGACCAGCGTCTGGTACCTGGAGGTCGAGCTCAACGCCCGCCGCCCCTGGAACCTCGCGATTCTGACACTCGGCTGCGCGCTGCTGATCGGCGTCTTTGCCCTCGTCCAGCGCCGCCGTCGGAATCGGGCAGATCGGGCCGCAAAAAAGCCTCAGCCCAAACTGGTCTACGTGATCCACCTCGGCAAGCGATTCGTAGATCGCGAAGGCTGGCGGCCGATGCCTTTCAGTAGTGCCCTGATCTACATCCTGCTCATCGTCGGCGCAACAGTGGCCATCGCAACCGCATACGGCCGCTGATCTACTCCTTCGTCGCGCTCCCCGACCACCATCAAACCCTCACCGGGTCACCGTGGTCGGGAAGCGCTTCGAATTTGCTTCTCTCAAACGCCTCAAGTACGAGGTGTTTTTATTACAAAACGACTGTGCGTTATCCGCAGAACGCCTCTATGACTATCAATGAGAGCTGTTACCTATTCCGCCACTGAGGTGGCACGCCCCGTCAGTGGCGGAACAATCCACTCACAAATAACTAATCACAATGCTGCTGCCAAAGACAGCACTCTGGTTAGTTGCCGACGCTCCCTATTCGGCTCCTCACTGCCTGGATGGTGTGAGAGGCCCCGTTAAGATGGGGTTCTTGGTGCTTGGTACTACGCAGGGCTAGCAGCGCGGTGGTAGAAGCCAGTCAGGCGCGGCGGCACGGTGGCCTCCTTCAGCTCGCGGTAGTCGACAAGATCTGCCGCCTCGAGAACACCGCCGGCGTCGACAAGCCGTTGGGCGAGCGACTCGATCTCGGCCTTGAACTGCTCGATAATACTCGAAGCACGATCCTTGGCCCTGACCAGCAGCTCGTTGACCGACATCATGACGTCTCGAGCCTGAGGGTCGTACCGCCAATTGTTGAGATCAACTGCACGGAGGATCGTGTCATCGTGATCCATCCGGCAGACCATCTCGTGTGCCAACTTGGTTGCGTTTTCGACATCAGCGTTCGATGCCGAGGTGTGACCGCCCATGTGCAACTTCTCCATCGCCCGGCCCGCCATCAGGAAGGTCAAACGCTGGTTGATGCCCTCGATGGTCCACGGCACTTCACCGGGATGGTCGGGGATGAGCGTCGCGCCGTTTGCCTTGCCACGCGTTTCGGCAGAGACGAGGAACGGGTTGGGCACCTGCGGCAACACTGTCGCCACAATCACCTTGGCAGCCTCACGCCGACTATTGTCAACGAGCAGTTGCTTGGCGGCGTCGAGGACACGCTTCGGTCCCAGACGCTCGTTCAGCATCGCTTCGCGGAAATCGAGCCACGTGAGCTGCTCGCCCTCCGTGGTCTCCCGGCGCCGAAACACACGATCGGCCTCAGCAACCAGGCTCTCGATGCCCGAACCAGCCATGCCGCCCGTAATCTCGGCCAGCGCAGCCAGCCGCTCATCCGGAAGGGTCAAGTTCAACCGCTCGAGGTACACCCGGAAGATGTCAGCACGACCGGCACGGTCCGGGTTCGGCACATAGATCATCCGCGACAAACGACCCGCCCGCGTCAGCGCGGAGTCAAGCGTATTTTCGCGATTGGTGGCTGCCACCACGATCACGTTCGATCCGTCGAAGCCGTCCATACACTTGATCAGCTGCGTCAGCGTCGCGTCCTGATCGCGCGTGGCGCTGTCAATCCGCGTGGAACGCTTGCCGCCGATCGCGTCGATCTCGTCGATGAACAGAATCGCGAAACCGTTGATTTGCTTGGCCGCCGTCTCGGCACGCTTAAATGCATTGCGCACCTTCGCGGCGCTCTGGCCGGCGTATTCAGCGGTCAAGTCCGGGCCCGACGTGTAGAAGAACGGCAGTCCTGCTTCACCCGCGAAAGCCCGCGCGATCAGCGTTTTGCCAGTTCCCGGCGGGCCATAGAGCAGAACACTGTTCGGCCGCCGACTCTGAGGCTCACCACGCTTCTTGCGCGCAGCGCATTCGTGAATGTCTCGCTTCTCCACTTCGAGACGCTCGATGACCTCTTTGTTGGCGCCCACATCCTTGAACCGCTCCTTGGGCGGAACGACCACTTCCTTGGTGGACTTGCGCTTCGAGTACCAGGCGTACACGCCCAGATACACGACGAGCAGCACGAGCGGGATGAAGGGCACCAAGAAGCCGAGAATTCGGCTGGTGATACTCTTCGCTACCCAGTTGACCCTGACGCCGTTATCTTCGAACGTCTGCACCAGCTTTGTGTTGAACTGGTCGCCGCCCGGGTAGGTCACCTTGTACTTGGTGCCATCCTTGAGCGTGATCGTTGCCGTGCCGTCCGAGGAGCTGACGTTCGCGGCGTCCACTTGGTGCTGGACGACGCGGCGATTCATGTCACTCAGCGACATCTTCGGCGTCGAGTGATCCGGCCAAAGCTGGGTGGCCAAGAAGGCGACGAACGCAGCTATCAGCAGAACGATCCACCAGTTCCGCTTGAGCCACCGCTTCGCGACTAGTGCGCGATGCTTCATACTTTGACGATCCTTCCATCGAAAGGTGCTTCTGTTGGACCGATATACTTTACGCATTTTTTGTCAGGCCGGCAACATACGTGCGCAGTTTCGCTTGCGCTTGACTATCCTCGTGACCGGACCTATGCTTCATAGACGTAGACTCCGTGCGAGACAACTCATCAAGACTTCTCATGGCTTGCCAAAACAAGCCGGCCGGAGCCTGCCGATCGTTCACAAGTTGGTTCCAACCACCTTCGACCGAGAAGGGTGTCAATCTATGGCACACGTTTTTGAGATCGCCGGAGGCAGCGTGGCCGGGCGAGATCACCGCCAAGGAATTCCGCGCAACCGGCAAGACGCCTTCGCCATCCGCACCACCGACTACGGTAGCATCGCCATCGTCTGCGACGGCTGCGGCAGCGGCGAGCACTCCGAAGTGGGAGCTGGCCTCGCTGTTCAGCTGCTTGCGAACGCCCTGGAGTACTACCTCACGCGCGGAGCGGAGCCGGGCCCAGAGTTTCTCGCGCGCGTCGCCCAAGAGGTCGAAAGCATGCTGCATCTCTTGGCCAAAGGCATGGGCGACTCGCTCCACGCAGTGGTGAACGATTACTTCTTGTTCACCACCGTCGGCATGGTGTCGGCCGCCGAGACAACGCTGTTCTTCTACCTGGGCGATGGAGTGATCGTCATCAACGACGAGACCACCATCCTGGATTCGGGGCCGAACAACGCGCCCGATTATTTCGGCTATCGTCTGCTCGGCAAGCGACTCAAATTTGAGATCGCGCAGAGCATGTCGACCGATGCAGTCGAGCGATTCCTGCTCGGCAGCGATGGCATCATGCCCGCGATGCAAGGGGCCGACCGGCTGCTGCCCGGCACACAGGAAGCGTTCGGGCCGATCTCCCAATTCTGGGAGAACAGCAAGTACTTCAAGCCCGGCAGCATCGGCATCGCGCGCCGCCTGAACCTCGCCGCGCGAGACTGGCCGCGCCAGAGCGATTCTGGCCGACTCGTCAAGGACAGCGGGTTCCTCTCCGACGACGCCACCATGATCGTCGGCCGCCGGATCCCCATCGAAAACGACAAGGAGGCATGATGACTTCGAGCGTGTACATCAATGGTCGTCGGTATCGCCTCCAGCCGTCCGATATCATCGGGCAAGGCGGCGAAGCGACCGTGTACCGTTGCGCGCCCGATGAGGTCGTAAAGGTCTTCATTGACCCGAACGACCCCATATTGGCGCATGAGCCAGACCTCAGGCGCAGCGCGCAAGAACGGCTGGATGAGCACCAGCGCAAGCTACCAGCGTTTCCCACGGGCCTGTCAAGCCACGTGATCACGCCGCGTGCGCTGGGCTATGACCAGCCGAGCGGTGGGCTCATCGTGAGCTACACCATGCGCTACCTCGACGGACTCGCGGTGCTCATGAACTACGCCGATCGCCGATTCTGTCGTCAGGCCGGCATCGACGGCAACCAAACCGTGCAGGTTTTTCGGAATCTGCACAGCGAGGTTGAGAAACTGCACGCAGCGCACGTGGTGATCGGCGACTTCAATGACCTGAACGTGCTGGTCACACCAAGCGCCGAGGTATTCCTGGTGGATGCCGACAGTATGCAGTTCGGGCAGTTCTTGTGCCGCACGTTCATGACACGCTTCGTGGATCCGCTCCACTGCGAGCCCGACAAGCTCGTGCTGGTCAAGCCGCACTCCGAACTCACCGACTGGCACGCGCTCAACACAATGCTGTTCCGGTCGCTGCTGTTCGTCAGTCCGTTCGGCGGCGTCCACCGACCCAAAACGGGGCCGCAGCTTGCCGAAACGGCGCGGATACTACAGCGCATCACGGTGTTTTCGCCGGATGTGATCTACCCCGTGCCCGCGCTTCACTACGGCGCACTGCCCGACGAACTGCTCCAGCACTTCACCGAGACATTCGAACAGGACAAGCGGGGAATATTTCCGCTCAGCCTGCTCGACAATCTTCGGTGGACGACCTGCCGTTCGTGCAACGCGGTCCACGCCCGGCCCACCTGCCCGGCCTGCGCCGCCGCCACGCCTGGCGCGATCAAGCAGACGGTGACGATACATGGCAACGTGACCGCTACGTCGCAATTCCTGACGAGCGGCCAGATCATGTACGCCACAGTCCAAAGCGGTAAGCTGCGCTACGTGTACCATGAAGCTGGCGCCTACAAGCGCGAGAATGGTGCCGTGGCCACCAACGGCAGCCTGGACCGCGAGCTGCGCATTCGCATCTGGGGCGATCGGACAGTGCTCGCCAAAGGCACGAGCCTGATCGTTCTCGGCGGCAGTGAGCCCGCGCGGTACATCACCCAAGTTGTCGGCCAGCTGCCGGTGTTCGATGCAAATGACGAGCACCTGTACTGGACCAGCGGCGAGGAGCTGGTGCACGATGCGCCGCTAGGCAGCAAGAGCGTCGGACAGGTGCTCGCCAATCAGACCCTCGTGTGGGTCGGCGATCGCTTCGGCTTCGGCTTCTTCCGCGCCGGCGCGCTCACCCGAGGGCTCGTCTTCAGCACCCGGCGACCGGGCATCAATGACAGCGTGCCACTGCCACCGATGCGGGGTAACCTCATCGATGCGACGTGCACGTTCGCCAGCCACCACGCGTGGTTCATGGTGACCATCGCCGAAGGCAAGGACGTCAAAAATCACTGCTACGTCATCAATGACAGCGGCGAACTTCTGGCCCACGCCGAAGCAGTGCAAGGCGACGGCAGCTGGCTAGGCGAGAGCATCCGCGGACGATTCGCCAACGGCGCGAATCTTTTCGCGGCCACCGACGAAGGCATCGTCCGTATCGGCATCGACGGTACCAGGCTCCAGATCGAGTCGTACCCTGGCACCAAGCCGTTCGTCAATGCCGCCACTCAGCTCCTCCCGTCACCGGGAGGTATCGTCGCGGTTTCGCCCCGCGAAATCGTGCTGCTCCAAATCCGGTAAGACTCGACACAAAAGCAAAGGAGAACCGCCGTGACCGCCAAGGTCAACCTCCCCCTGCCGACGCATTACGATCCCAACAAGGTCGTGGAAGTCCGGGGCATCGAGTACGACAGCCTGTTCCACGCGGCAAACGCCTGGCGCGGCCAGCACAACCTGCCGGCCAGCGCCCAGGATCACACCCGCATCGGGCTGCTCGTGATCGACAACCAGTACACGTTCTGTTCGCCGCAGGGCGAACTGTTCGTGGGTGGCCGCACGGGCAAGGGCGCGAT
Organism: uncultured Candidatus Saccharibacteria bacterium; assembly: GCA_964484675.1. Taxonomy (GTDB): domain Bacteria; phylum Patescibacteriota; class Saccharimonadia; order Saccharimonadales; family UBA4665; genus CAZAFC01. The sequence continues at coordinate 57,218 of CAZAFC010000004.1, forward strand.
CGACGACAGCCGCCGGCTGGCTGAGTTCACGTACCGCAACCTCGGCGTCATCAGCGAGATCACCTGTACACTGGACACCCACCGCGCGTACGCCATCTTCCACCCGCCCTTCATGGTCGACGAGAACGGCAAGCACCCGGAGCCCTTCGCGCTCATCAAGCACGACGACGTGATCGCCGGCAAGTGGCAGGTCACGCCGCACATGGCATCGGCCCTGGGCGTCAACCTGGTGGCCGCTCAGCGACACCTGGAGCACTACTGCCACGAGCTCAAGCTGGCCGGACGCTACGATCTGACCATCTGGCCGTTCCACGGCATGCTCGGCGGCGTCCATCACGCGGTGGTCAGCGGGCTGGAGGAAGCATGCTTCTTCCACGCGATCGCCCGCGGCAAGCAGACCGAGTACGAGGTCAAGGGCACCAACGTCTGGACGGAGAACTACTCCGTGCTCGGGCCGGAAGTGCTCACCGGCCCCGACGGCAGGGCGATCGCCCAGCGCAACGCCACGTTCATCGCGAAGCTGCTCAAGTACGACTACCTGGTCATCGCCGGACAGGCCAAAAGCCACTGCGTGGCCTGGACCATCGACGACCTACTTCGCGACATCGCCAAGCAGGACCCGAGCCTGGCCCGCAAGGTGTACCTCCTCGAGGACTGCACGTCCCCGGTCACCGTGCCCGACGGCAACGGCGGGTTCGCGGTCGACTACACGCAGGACGCCGACGCTGCGTTCGCCAAGTTCGCGGCCGCCGGCATGCACCTGGTGAAGAGCACGGACCCCATCGACACCTGGCCCGGCATCAACCTCTGAGCCGGCCGCCAGGCACCGGCAAGCTCACCGAGCTGCACATTCGCTCGGCGAGCTTGCCGCCCATCCGCTCCATAAGTAAGGAGAAGAAAGTGACCGACCAGTCCAATCTCAGCCAGCTGTTCCAGGACTCGGCCCTACAAGACGAGGCAGTGAACGCGCTGGTGCTGAGCGCCGACACCCTGGGCCCGGCCATCATGGCCGGTCTCGGCGACGTCAGCATCGACGACGTCGCCAGCGAGGTGGTGACCGTGGTGCGCGCCATCGACGACAGCTCGTCGATCGGGTACGCGCAAAACACCGACGCCGTCATCGACGGTGAGAACGGCATGATCAAGGCCCTCCGCGAGTCCAAGGCGGCCGGTACCATCCTCGTCGCGACCGTCATGTTCAACAAGGGAGTCGTGCAGCCCTTCGTGCCGCTCGACCAGGTCATGATGCTGAACAACAGCAACTACCGGCCGTATGGCGGCACGCCCCTGTACGACTGCACCTCGGTGTGCCTGGGGATGACCGTCGCCAAGGCGACCGAGCTCCAGAATGGCGGCGTGGCTGTCCGCGGTGTCACCACGATCACCAGCGACGGCGCCAACCAGGGATCGCGGCTGAACGCCCGGGACATCGAGCCGATCGTTCGCGATCTGCTCCGCTCCGAGTCGCACATCGTCTGCGGCATGGGCATCGACGACGGCGAGACCAACTTCCGGCAGGTCTACCGCGACATGGGCATCCAGGACCGCTGGATTCTGACGCCGGCCAACTCGCCGTCCGAGATCCGAGCGGCCTACGCCACCGTCAGCCGCAGCGTCGCCAGCGCCAGCCAGACCGTCGGGAGCTTCTCCCAAACGGCGCTGGGCGGCTTCGGTAGAACCAACTGAACAGGCCCGCGCGCATGAGCGCGTGAGCCAGCTATCACGCTGAACGGCGGTGCACTACTGTGGATTCGTCCGCAAGTGCACCGCCCTCAGGTGATAGCAATAGCTTCCACGAATGTGCATTCGTGCTGACGAGTCCAAAAGGACGAAAAGCTACCGCTGCAATTCGGAAAAATCATAGTCGTGGCGCATCGACGCCGACACCGTTAGCCACAGCTCCCGCCAAGACAGCGGACCAACTCATTTCACCAGATAGGAACGCAAGAAAACTCTCAGAACAAATAAAAAACCACCTCCGTAGGTGGCGATAAAACATACACGTAATGAGTCGGGAACGGCAGCCGTGGGGTGTGGGTATGAGCCACGGCTGCCGAACCTTCGGTGGATGGTGATCCCGGCGACCGTTACTCCGACGGGATCTCGTCGATGATGTCGGCGAGGAGTTCGCCCTGCGAGGTGTCGCCAACAACGTCGACGGTGTCGGCCGGGGGCTCAGCCGGTGGGGTCTTGTCCACGACGTCCGAGAGGAGTTCGGCCTGCGAGGTGTCGTTCACGGTGTCGACGGGAGTTTCGGCCGGCGGGTCAGCGTCGGGCGCCTCGATCTTCTCGAACACGCCGTCGCTGGAGAGCTGGCCGTAGCCGCGAGCCCAGTCGGGCTTCAGCACCGATGCCTCGAAGCTTCGGGTACGGTCCGTCAGCTCGAACACCATGTACGGCAGGCAGACTAGCCAAAAGAGGCCCCGCATGAACCACATGGTGATCGGCTTGAGGATACCCATCCGCAGCCAGCTGATGAGCATCAGCAGCGGGTTGAGCAGCCGCAAGCGACCGCGGAAAGATCGCCGTTCCATGGTGCCAGCACCGGCCAAGCCCCAGTTCACATAGAACCGGAAGAGTCGGCCCGTGCCACACACGATCCGCACTTCGCTCGCCGCCAGCAGTCCGTGCTTGTCGAGGTGCTGGTTGGCCCGGCGCATCGTGCGGATCCACCACAGGCGGATCACTGGTCCCATGGCCCACCACACCAGGCCGATGATCACGTAGCTCGTGAAGTTGAAGCTACTCCAGATGAAGTAGTACATCACCAAGAGCACGATCACGCCGAACGGCATGGAGAAGCGTAGCGAGACCGCCTGCTGCATGCGGGCGAGGCGCCAGTTGATCTTCTGCGCGAAGCCAGCACTCTTGGGTCCGTCGTTGGCGCGGTCGACCTCGTCCTGGCTCCACTTGGAGTCAAACGCGAGGAAGCGTTCCCAGTTCGAACGTACCGCGCCGACCACGAAGGCCACGAGCACGAGCGTGAAGTACGCGGCCGCGAGCAGATGCAGGCCCGAGCCGGTAACAGCGCTTCCGTAGATGCTCGTGAGCACCCCCTTCACGCCGTGCAGCAAACCTTGCCAGGTCATAGAATGACCTCTTTCTCTCGTAGCGCAATATGCGCTCCCAATTCCAACCTCTATACCATATCATATTATCCTGTTTGTACAATGGTCGAACGTCAGCAATTTTGCCAGCAAACAAGGTAGGCAGTGATTGCCGGAGGCGCTCAGGCACCATCGAGGCTGTTTTTATATCTGGTGAAGAATGGTACTATATATTTTCTCGCACACAGCAAGCAGCTCTGGCTCTATGCTCGGCGAGAATGTTTTTTGACAAGTTGGCAGAACAGGATGAGGTGCGCGCATACTCGCCGCGAGTAGCGTGCGCGCACCTCATCCTGTGTGAGGGCTGCTGTACCCGTTTCGTCGATTGGAGAATCCATGTTCCGTAGGAGAACGCCCCGCGGTTTGCGCCCCGTCGCTTGGTCTGTCACCAAGGCAGTACGGGCACCGATGCGTACGATGGCTGCGTTCCGCATATTTGATGTAACCGTCAACAACCGCCAAGCCATCCCGCGCAGAGGTGCGGCCATCCTCGCCAGCAACCACATCAGCTACGCCGACGCGCCGTTCAGCTGGGCGGCCTCGCGGCGCGTTGTGGTCGCTATCGCCATGGCTGAACTCTGGCGTGTGCCGGGGCTCGGACCTGTGATGTGGCTCTTGGGTCACATCCCCATCAAGCGAGGGAACAAGCGTTCCGCAAAGCGGATGCTGGCGAGAGCCACGCGCGTGCTGGAGCACGGTGGCGTCGTGCTCATCTATCCCGAGGGCAAATGTTCGCCGACCGGCAAGCTGGCCGAAACCCTTAAGCCGGGCGTTGCCCAGCTGGCATTCGCCACGGGCGCGCCGATCGTCCCGGTCGGCATCATCGGCAGCAACAAGGTCGTGCCGCTGGGCTCGCTGCGTGTGCATCGCAAGGAGCCAGTCACGCTGAACTTCGGCGAGCCGATCAACCCCTGCGCGCAGCGCTACCTTGGCCCAGAGGACGAAGCGCAAGAGCGGCTGCTGGCCGATCTCCGCGAAGCCATTCTCGCACTCAGCACTCCCGAGCCGGCCGCGGCGTAGCCAGCCGACGTTCTCTTACGAGTGCGACAAGTGGCAGCCGGCCAACCCATTCTGCCACTTGTCGCACTCACTCATTCGCACTACTCCCTTTCGCAGCAGGCCACATTCTGGCCTTCCGAAAAATCACTGCCCCCTGCAAGCGCACCGCATCTATTCAAAATCACCGTGCTCAGCGCGCATTCCTTGCCGGCGCGCTCTGTTTGAACTCCGCCGCATCTCGCGCACCGCAGGTACTGAATAGCAAATATCAAGCTCACCCCGATCGTTCAGGCCCAGCCGCCGATACGTCGCCGGCACCATGCCGCTTGTCTGTGCGGCCTTAATTTCATCCTCGCTCAAGCCGGCTTTGGTGAGCAAATCATCGTGCGGCGTCCAATCGATATCGACACTGTATGGCCGTGCGCGCAAAATATGCAGCTGCCGCAAGAGCTGCGCGCCAATCAATACGCTGCCGTCCGGCTTGCGCTGCATATTCTCGCGGCTCGCTTTGTCGGCCAGCACAATCAGCGCCGCGAGCGCCCGGAATGTGCACCTCAGCTGGCGCGAAGCAGCCTCGACCGGTGTCCACATCAACGCCGGCTCAAGTGATATTTTTTTGTCGTCATAGTACTGCCTTTGAACGGCGGTCGAGTATTGCCACTGCTCGTGCGTCAATGCCTCCCCGTCGCTGGTCGCAACCTGCGCGTAGTCAATCGGCTCAACGCCAGACCTCAGTCCATACCTTTCTTCAAGTTCGCGCAGCATGGCCCACGGCATGCAGGTCGACGCAGCATTCGTGCCACCAAGATTGATAAACTCAATACCATGGTCTGGCTGCTTGAGACGCCGCTTGATGGCTGCTGCAATGGTGGTAGGCTTGGCCTCTGTACGCAGCTCAGCCATTCGCAGCGTCGCGAAGTGTACGGGCAGTGGTCGCACCCTCAATCGCTCGACAATCTCGAGGCCTTTTTCCCGCGGCAAATGGCCGCCCGGCCGCGCCAAACGATGCGCGCGCTTGAGCGTTTCCATGTCTCGCTCTTCTTGGGTGCGAGCACGCAACACCGTCGAGTCGTTCACGCCGGCTAGCTCAGCGATTTCTTTGTACGAAATATCCGCATCAGTTGCCAAGGCTTCCTCAAACGCCAATCGCATCATGACGACCTGCTCATCCGTGAAGTGCAAATCAAACCCTTTTATTCCGTGGCCCGCGAACCGGCGCTTGTACTCCGGCTCATACCGCTCTTTGTCCTTCAGGCATTGCACGACAAATTTCTCGCCCAGTTCTTGACGCATCGTGCCCACGGTGACATCAGTGGCAAGCGCCTGAGGGATCGCGGCAATCGCTTCACCCACCGCCGCCACGGATGCTGGACTATAGTAGCCAGTTTCCCGGCGGTTCTTGCCGATGCGCGGCTCCGGCTCCAGCTCCAGTTTGGTGAGCAGCAGCGCCATCATGTCTTTGCTAACATCATGCATCTTCATGAGATCCGTCAGGGTTTTTTCGCCTTCTTGCCACAGACTGGCCGGCGGGTTTTCGTCAAGATACGCCTCGGCAGCTGGCTCATACCAGCGATCGTAATTGGCCGTGTCGTCCTTGTATGGCGCCCAAATGCCAATCGAGCGGAAACCTTCATCATCAAGCACGCGCTGAACGTGCGACAGTGGTGAACTATAGTACGCAGCCAGGGCCGAAGCGGCGATAAATCCCTCTTCTAAAGCCACGGCGCGCTCAAATGCCTGTCTGCCAAGCGTCATCTGGCGCACCGACTGGTTCGGCACAAGCGCCGCACGCAAACGCTCAGGCAGCGCCTCGAGCAACGGCGGCTCTGCAATTCGACTGCCCTCAAACTCGAGCCGCAGCGCATCCGTTTTTGGCTCTAAGACCTGGCCTTGCTGCACATCATCAAGGCCAAAGGCGCCCCAAATAGTCACCGTCTCCTCGGAATGAGGCACGTTAATCTCAATGATGCGCGTCCGATACTGCGCGTTCAGCCGCAGCCCCCGGCCAATACGCTGCGCCAGCTGGAGCGCCGACGCGTTCGGCCCGATCACAATAATGGTGTTAATGTTGCCGTTGTAGCCCTGGCTGAGCATGTTGACTGTCGTTAGCACGCTCAGCTCGCCGTCCTCAAATCGCGCCAAGATATCATTATTATTAGCTTCGTACGTGCTGAGCCGAGCCGCGAGCGTCGTACCGTCGTCCGCACCGCCCTGGACATGCGCGGCATTCACCATTGCCGCCACCGCTTCCGCTTGTTTGGCTTTTTCGCCCGGCCGACAATACACGAGCACGCGCCGGCCATTTTTGGCATCTTCGTAGGCTAGCCCGGCGGCAAACGCCTGCGCCTCTTCCTGATCGGCAGCGTAGAAGCTGTACAGCTCGGCATCATTCACGATTCCTTCGTAGATGCAGTCCGTGATCGTCCCTACATCGATGTGCCGGAACATCTTTCGCAGATCACGATCCACGCCGTAAGCTGGTGTCGCCGTGAAATAATACACACGGGCGAAATTGTTCATCAGATGCATGAGCTTGGGCTCAAGGCCGACATGCCCCTCGTCCACGACCGCCACGCCAATGTCGCCGGCGGCAAATGCTTTTTGAGCAATTGCTTTCTCGAGCGATTGCTTCGTAACCAGCTTGAGCGCGCCTTCAGTCTGCTTGTCGTGTTGCCAATAAGCAGCAATATCCGCCTCCGGCCCCAGCCAGCGCCGGAACGTATCATCGCCCGTGTCACCCTTGAACTGCCGCTGCAGCTCCTGTCCCGGCACAACTACCAGCCCTTGCGTATCCTTCGTGCCAACGCCCGCCGCCCGCAAAAATCGGGCAAGCATCACCGTCTTGCCAACACCGGTCGGCGCGATAACCAGCAGATTGTCTTTGAGCCTAAGCTCGGCGTTTCCGCTCTCCATTGTCTCCAAATAACTCTTGGGCAGCGTTTGGGCGTGCTCATACATGCCGGCCATAATTCGCCCCTGAAAGCGATCGCGAGCATCGCCGTCCGCAGCCTCGCTGGTTACTGATGCTTGCAGGCCAAAACCAGCACGGTGCAGATTGTTGGCGATTTTGGTTTGCGATCGAAGCCACGAAATCGTGCGCGCAAGCGGCTCCTCGGGATCAGCCAAATTAACCGCCGTCCGCAACGCCAAATCCCCGGCCGTCAGCAAGGCTTTGCGCACGTCGCACCGCGCTTCATCATCAACAACCACATCAGGCAAAAATGCCGCCTCCGCTGGCAGAATCTCACACTTAAGTAGCGCCTCCACTTGTGCCAAACCGGCAGTACCAGCCGCGGCGCCACGCTCCGCGCTCATATTTGCAAACCCTGCAGCATGCCTTAACCCCACTCAACAATTGACACTCCATCTTACCGTGGCAACGCGGCAAGCACAAGCGCATTAGCACGAGAATAGCGCAATGTGCGCCACCGAAGAAGGCGATCCAGCCGCGGCCGATGGAGCAATCAGCACCTCTGGCAGTGGCGATGGCGGCTCATGGCCATCAAGCGGAACATGATGGCCATGAGCGCGCAGTCGCAGCGTGCCAGCCGCCAGATCACTCGAGGAGCGCGGCAACACCGCAAGTTGGTCTTGGCCGATTGAGGTAACCGCCGGATGCACGACCTGCATCGCCAGCGGCACAAGATCGTCAAGCGGACAAAACGACGATGCCACTACTCGCGCCGCGCCAAATGCCGCAATCGCGAGCGCGCGGCGCATTCGGTTGCCGCTGGTTTGCTCGCGCGCCGCAATATGCGCCTCCTGCAAACGCCGGCTGATTGCGTGCGAATGTCCGCAAGCACCGTGATGGTGCCCGTGCTCGGCATGAGTGTCAGGTGGTAGATCGGCACGAGCTTCGGTCGCCTGGCCCGGAGACATGCGGCCCTCGGCACGTCGATCCGGCGAATATTCGGCGCGTCCAGAATGGCCGTGAGGCGCATGCATTTCTGCCATGCTTCGATAGTAACGCGCATAAGTGGTAGCCGCAAATTTGTCGCGTGCCGCAAGCGCCAGCCAGCATATCTCATGTGAGTAGGATGGATTTGCCCAGAACGTGCCGCAAATCATGTATCATACTTATATGAAAAAGCTTGTGCCCGCCAACGCGATCCTGATTCCGCCCGAAGCCACCTGTGCGTTCCATGGTATTATCTACGATGTTTTTCAGTGGCAGCAACAGCTTTTCGATGGCTCGCATACCACATTTGAGATGCTTCGCCGTCCAGACACGGTCGAAACGATCGCTATCATTGGCTCGCAGGTGCTGGTGATTGATGAAGATCAGCCGCACCGCGGCCGAATGGTGCGGTTCCCGGGCGGCCGGACCGATGCCAGCGAATCGACGCTTGCCGCCGCACAGCGCGAGCTACTCGAAGAAACCGGCTATTCGCTGAGCAACTGGAAATTGCTCGCCGTTCGCCAGCCGCACAGCAAGATGGAGTGGTTCATTTACACGTACGTCGCCTGGGGCGACGCCCGCCAAGCGCCCGCCCACCCCGACGCTGGCGAGCACAATACTACTCAACTCGTGTCGTTTGATGAACTCCAAAATCTCGCCCAGCAAAATGTCGGCGACCCCGGCCGAAATAAGGGGCTGCTGGCGGGCATTACGAACGTCGAAGCCTTGCTCGCACGCCCAGCATTTACCGGCCAGGAAATCGAACGAGCGTAGCCGCCGCGCAATCAGCTATACTACTAGCATGAACGCTTACGAAACCGCGCGCAATCAGTACCGGCCCGAGCACGTCGCGCTGCTGCTCATTGCCGAGTCGCCACCGCCCGTTGCCAACGTGCAAAGCAGCCGGCAATTCTATTACAGTGACCGCATCCGCAAAGACGATCGCCTGTTCACAAACACCATTCGCGCGCTTTACCCCGAGGCAGCTAACAGCTCTGAAGCCGAACTCGAAGCGCACAAGGCCGACTGGCTGCGTCGCTTTCAGACGTCGGGCTGCTTCATGATCGAAGCTCTCGAGGAATCACAGGCACATGGAGTGACCAAGCAGCAACGCCAGGATCGCATCCGCGCCGCACTACCGCGCCTGCTTGAGCGCGTGCGGTCGCTGGCCGAGCCAAGCACGAAAATCGTTCTCATCAAGTCGAACGTTTTTGATGTTGCCGCCGAACCTTTGCGCGAAGCCGGATTTGCCATTCTGAATACCGAGCTCGTTGACTACCCCGGCCGCTTCAATCAAAAAGCGTATCGGGAAAAGCTGGCCGCGCTCGCGCATCAAGCAAACATCTGAGTAGCATATCATGCGCACGAGCAACGCCCGCCAAAGTGAGCGACGTAGATGCGTGCAAAGAATAGCACGACCTATGCGAGTGCTAGATCTTCGCTACTGCCGGCCTAATAAAACAGCAATGCCGCAGCCATGAACAGTAAGCCGACGTCGCGAAACGTGACATCAAGCAGGCTAAGGTTTGCGAGCGTAATGCCGGCAAGCGTCAGCACACTCAAGCCCGCAGCCACCCGAATATACGTGCCACTGAGTAGCCACGCCGCAAGCACCAGCTGATAAATCGACAGCAATCTCAGTAGCAAGCTCGCATGTATAACGTTCGTCAGTACATGCGGCAAGTAGCCGATCCAGTTGTCAGGGTGCGCGAGCGACTCAATTGCCGCGTACGCAAACACAAATGCCAGCCCCAAACGCAAACACATTGACGTCGTGCTTCGGTCGCTTTCTTTGGATAGACTTCGCAACAGATTCGTCATAGTTTCGTTGGTGCCTCAGCGTTCTTTCACGAACTTAATTAATAGTGATGTGGCCGGTTTGGCTCGGATCCAGGTGATTGTGGTAGCCAAACGAGCCCTTTTTCATCACCATAAATGTCTTGGTCTGGCCGGGCGAAACTTGCCCGACATTGAGATCGGTGTCGTCGGTGTGCACCGGGTGCGGATCGGACTCGAACTGCACGTCCTGACTGCTCGTGTTCTTAATGGCGACAGTGTCGTTTGCTTTCACCGTGGTCAGCGCCGGGCTAAATCCGCCGTCAGAGTATGTAATCGTTGCCGCGGCAGACGTGCTCGAGCCTGACATCGCGCCGTTGTTGGATGTCGTCGATTTTTTATGCGTAAGCCCTAGTACCAAGCCGGCGATGATGATCACCACTGCCAGCGCGCCAATAATTTTCTTTGTGTTCATGCATGCTCCTTTTGCGCGCAATTACCACACTGAGCCGCGCTTATGGTTTTACTATATGAAGCGCTGGTAGCGATGTCAAGGCGATCGAAGATCGCAGCCAAAAATCACCACGAAAATAATTGTGCTTTTCGCGCTTTCAGGCTATGCTGATGAAAAGATGAAAGCAACCAGCACTCAATGAAAAAAAATTTATTGGAACGTGCCATTGATGCGCCAGCCGAAGCGCTCCAGCATGGGGTCGAGGGCGGTCAGCGTATTGCCAAAACGCTCCCGCTCGCCGGCCGCGGACCGTTCAAAAAGGCTAAAGATTACTGGTATTTGCTCGGCCCCGGCCTGACAACCGGCGCTTCCGACGACGATCCATCCGGCATCGCCACCTACTCACAAACCGGCGCGCAGTACGGTTTTGGCCTGTTGTGGCTAGCTGGCTTCACCTTGCCGCTCATGGCCATCGTGCAGGAAATGTGCGCCCGCATCGGCCTCGTGACCGGCCGCGGCTTAGCCGGCAATATCCGCGTGCATTTTGGGCGGCGAATGTTGTATTTCAGCACGCTGCTGTTGTTCGCTGCCAATGCGTTCAACATCGGTGCCGACATCGGCGCAATGGCCAAGGCCACGCAGCTTATCCTGCCGCACATGAGCTTCACGCTGCTGGTCTGCGGCTTCACATTGCTCATTTTGCTGCTGCAAATTTTTACGCCGTATGTGCAGTATGCCAAGTACCTCAAGTGGCTGGCGCTGGTGCTGCTTGCCTACGTGGCGTCGGCGATTTTGTCGCATCCGGACTGGGGAGCGGTATTCAAGCATCTTGCGGTGCCGCATGTCGCATTTACAAAGGATCAGCTGCTGCTGGTGTGCGCGATTTTGGGAACGACCATTTCGCCGTATCTGTTTTTCTGGCAGACGTCGCAGGAGATTGAAGAAGAAGTGGCGGCCGGCCAGACGACGATCCGGGCGCGCAGCGGCTCTGACCATCAGGCAATTCGCAAGATGCGCATCGACGTGTGGTCCGGCATGTTTTTGTCGAACATCGTGATGTTCTTTATTATTGCCGCCTGCGGGAGCGTGCTGTTCGCGCATGGCGTTCGCAACATCAGCACAGCGGCGCAGGCTGCCGAGGCGCTGCGGCCGTTCGCTGGCAATGCCACCTTTTGGCTGTTTTCGGGCGGAATTATCGGCATGGGTTTGCTGGCGATTCCGGTGCTCGCGGCCTCGAGCTCATATGCCGTTACAGAGAGCCTCGGCCGGCGGCAAGGCCTCAATTCCAAACTCAAGCAGGCTTCGACATTTTACGGCACAATCATCATCTCGATGTTTATCGGGCTCGGCATCAATTTCATCGGGCTGAATCCCATCAAGGCGCTCATTTATTCAGCTGTCGCAAACGGCGTGGTGGCACCGGTGGTACTGGTACTGATCGTGCTCATTGCGCGCAATCCGAAAGTCATGGGCGAATGGGCTAATAAGCGCTGGATGAATGGCATTGGCTGGGCAGTGGTGGCGCTCATGACAGTTTCGGGCGCTGCGGCGCTGTATTCGCTCGTTCCGTAACGACAGGCGGCGCCCAGCGATACGGGCCCCGCACACCTACCGGAAAGCCGGCTTTCGCCCGGCCGCAACTCGTGCTACAGTACGTATCAGCATTCAAAAATGGAGATTATTTCTGCATGGCAGACACAAAATATGTGGTCGAAGCCACCGACCTGCAAAAATCATACGGCAAAACAGTGGTGCTCAAAGGCATCGATATCAAACTTGAGCGTGGCACTATGCTCGCCTTACTTGGCCCGAACGGCGCCGGCAAAACCACTACCGTGCGGATTTTGAGCACTCTGCTCGGCTTTGACGGCGGCAGCGTAAAGGTCGAAGGTTACGACGTGGCGACCGAGCCAGACAAAGTGCGCAGCGTGATCGGCCTCACCGGACAATCAGCAGCCATCGACGAACTGCTCACCGGCCGCGAAAATCTCGTCATGATGGGGCGGCTGTACCGCCTGACAGCCGAGAGCGCCAAAGCCCGCGCACAGGAATTGCTCGAGGAATTCGACTTACTCGATGCCGCTGAGCGCCCAGCCAAAACCTACTCAGGCGGCATGCGACGGCGGCTTGACCTTGCGGTGAGTTTGATCGCCGTGCCGCCAGTGATTTTCCTCGACGAGCCTACGACCGGCCTCGACCCACGGTCGCGCCTGGCCATGTGGGCGATCATCCGCAAGCTCATGGACGGGGGCACGAGCATCTTGCTGACTACGCAATATCTCGAGGAAGCCGACCAGCTTGCCGACCGTATCGTGGTGATTGACGGCGGCAAAGTCATTGCCGAAGGCACCGCCAGCGAGCTCAAAAGCAAGGTCGGTAAAGACCGTCTCGAGCTCACATTCAAGGACATTGGCACGCTCCACAAAGCTGTCGATCTGCTCGGACAAGCGATTCTGGCCTCTGATGACAAAGAACTCTCGGCGACCATCGTCATCCAAGACCCAAACACCGACGTCCAGGCGACGCTCAACATGCTCGCCAAAAACAGCGTCACGATCCAATCAATGAGCATCCACAAGCCCACGCTCGACGACGTTTTCCTGTCGCTCACCGGCACCCAAAAATCAAAGCAAGAGGATGAAAAATAATGGCGCAACCTACCACGTCAACTTCGATGCAAACCCAAACGCCGCTCGTTTTTGAGAAGCGGACAAAACTATTTTTAACGATTCAGGATTCGCTGATTATGATCCGCCGCAGTGGGCTGCATATCCTGCGCAACACCGATCAGTTGCTCGGTGCGTTCTTCCAGCCGATCATGTTTTTGGTGCTGTTTTCGTCGGTATTCGGCGGCGCGATCTCGATGGCCCTGCCGCATGGCGTTAGCTATTTAAACTTCTTGATGGCTGGTATTATCGTCCAAACCGCCGCATTCGGCTCGACCACCACCGCCGTTGCCGTGTGCAATGACCTCCAAAAAGGCATCGTCGACCGATTCCGATCGCTGCCGATGTCCAACCTTGCCGTACTGAACGGCCACGTGGTGTCTGATCTGTTCCGCAACAGTATTTCGAGCGCCGTGATGATCCTGGCCGGACTTGCCATCGGCTTTCGACCCCACGCCAGCGCCACCCAGTGGCTGCTGATCGTCGGCATTTTGTTCTTGTTCACGCTGGCGTTTTCGTGGCTGTCAGCCTTGGTCGGCGTGCTGGCCAAGAGCGTCGAAGGCGTGCAGTGGATCGCCTTCGTGCTCGTGTTCCCGCTGACATTCGCCAGCACGGCGTTTGTCCCAGCGCAAGGCATGAACCATTTCCTGCGCGACTTCGCCGTCAATCAGCCGATCACGCATGTGGTCGAAGCCGTTCGCGCGCTCATTTTGGGCAAGCCGCTTGGCGACCACGGCTGGCTCGCGGTAGCCTGGTGCATTGGTTTGCTGCTCGTCGCGATGCCATTTGCCGCTTGGTTGTTCAAGCGCAAAACTTCCGCCTAAATTCCACCACCAGCTCGGCCAGCGGCTACAAACCATAATCTTGTAGACCTCGTGGTGAACATTTTGGCGTGGCGCACGAAAAACGAACAATCGCCAAAATGCACCTTATGTTTTCTTGCATCACATAAGGCTACTTGCTTTCGTCCTTTTGGACTCATCAGCATGAACACACATTCATGGAGCAAATTGAGAGCGGCAGGTGAGCCTGGCGATGCGACACTTGTGGTGACGCGATTCGCCAGGCTCCCTACGCACTCTTGTTGTCAGCCTACCGGCGGTGACTCAGCAGGTCGACGCCAGTCAGGCCCGCCTTCAGCGCAGCGATCGGCACGCGGTAGTCGTCGTTGGGCGCGGACTTGCGGTTGTCGTGGAAGCCGGCGACTGAGCTCGGTGCCCAGAGGCCGCTGACCATGTCCTGGTAATCCACCGCGTGCGGCAATTCGTGCTTCCGAATGCCGAATGCTACCTGGAAGTCACGCCGCATCAGGCCGCCGATGTCGGGCACCATGCCGTCGTGGCCGTCCAGGCCCGGTGCGGTCAGGATGGTCCGGTCGTGCGGCCTGTAGCTGACCACGATGGGATGCTTGGGCTTGGCACCGGCCTCGAAGCACGCCAGAATGAAACTATGCCGCGGACGGCGCTCTCCGTAGAACGCCACCATCTCGCGCAGACCATCCGTGATCTTCGGCCGACGATTGGCGGGAATCACCAGCGAGTACTGGAGCACCTCCAGAATGTCACCCGACCCTTGCGAGAGCACGGTGGTGTAGTCGCCGTAGTTCTCCACCCTGGCTCCGTACGCGGCGGGCGAACGAGATGCACTGCCACGCCGCGGCCGGAGAGTGACGAGCTTCGGCAGGTTGGCGGTCATGTCGGCCATCATACTCGTGGTGGTCTCCGGGCCGCGCACCAGTTCGAGCATGGTGCCGGGGAAGTGCAAGAACATGACGTTTACGCCGCCGGCTTCGTTCGTCGCTTGGTTCTGGTAGCCGCAGACGTGACGCAGGCCTCGGACATCACCGAAGTCCGTCTCGTAGACGTAAACCATCGTGTCGCTGATCGTGGCGCGTCCTGAGGTAACGCACATAGTGTTCACCCTTTCGGTTGATCCAACAGGTTTTGTGCAAGCCCAACAATATAGGCTAGCTATCTTATAACATATTACCGATCATATGACAATGAGGCCGAAACAAACTATTGCTGGCCAGTCAAGGATTTATATAAAGACAACGCGAGCAGCGACCGGTATACTGTACTTTGCTCGCAGTGAGCAAACGACGACAAGCAGAAGGTGAGTCATGATCGACCCCGGTATTTGCGTGCGACACCCCGACAATCCGCGTATCACCGCGGCCAGCACCGGTTGCAGTGACGTGGTCAAAGTGTACAACCCCGGCGGCGGGCGAGATTTCATCGTCTACCGCGTGGTCGACCCCCAAAACGTCTCGAGGCTGATGCAGGCCCGATCCGTCGATGGCGGCCAGACCTGGATCGACCACGAGCCGTTCCCGCTTCAGCCGGACCTCAGCAATCCGCTGGAGGTCATGGGCTACGAGGACCCGCGGCTCGTCTTCGTGGAAGACCCCGACGACCCCGAGTTCAACCAATGGGTGCTGACGTACGCGGTGTACGACGGCTTCAACCCGCGGCAGCACGTCGCCACCTCGCGCGACCGCAAGACGTGGACCGTGCGCGGCTGCTTCCCCAAGTTCGACATCGTCAAGCACCACGGCTGGCAGATTTTGTGGAGCCCGGACGCGCCCCCGCGCAGATCGTACGTGGCGCCGGCAAGCGGTTCGCACGATCGCAGCAAGTCTGGCGGCGCGCTCAGCCAGGTGCTCTGGCTCGAGGTCGATGGCCGCTTGCAAAAGCGCATCGGCTTCTACTTCGGCGAAGGCGGCGTGTGGTTCGCGCACTGCAGCGTGAACTTCGACGACTGGCGCTTCACCAGCCACCCGGTCATTCCGACGCCTCCGCGCATCGTGGCGATTGAGGCCGGCGCCCCGCCGATTCTGCGCGACTACGGGTGGCTCGGCACATTCCACTACATCACGGAGGACTCGCAGTACCTCGTCGGCATGTTCGTGGCCGACCGCGCCAACCCCGCGCACGTGAAGTGGTACACCATGCCCGACGAAGCGATCATGGTGCCGTGCGAGGAGTACGAGATCCGGCACGAGGCCGTGGACGTCATCCCGGGCGCTCGCGCACTTGAGGCCGCAGGCAAGCTGGACGAGCTCGCCGAGCTCATCAAGCAAGCAGCCGAAAACAATGCGATGCCGGCCGTTACGTTCGTCAGCGCCTGCTGGCTAGGTGTCGACGAGTACGACCAGGAGGTTCTGCACATGCTGGGTGGCGCGCAAGACGCGGTCATCTTCAAGGCCACGGCATGGATGGGCGACCTCGAGGCGCGCATGCCGCTGTACGTGCTCGCAGCCTAGCATACCCTCACGCAGGGCGCTCACCCGCCTCGCACCAACCGCTGACTGGCACCAAGCCGGAGCACACGCTCCTTTGGCGCCAGTCAGCCCTACCATCACGTATGTATCACCTTATAACTAAGAAACTCGTCAGGCCAAATCAAGAATAAAGTAGGGAGATCGGCCAAGAGGGTGCTGGCTCATTGAGCAGCGCTTGCACCCTCTTGGCGTCACGAATCAGATCTCAGATCACTTGGACTGCGGCTCTTCGGGCTCCTGCGACTCAGCGAGCGTGCGCCCGCAGTATTCCAGGACAGCCCTGATCTCTTCAACGGCACCCGGGCCCAGATTTCTACCCTCCAGGATGTCTGCTTCGCTCAAGCGAGCGAGATCGCCGAGCGTGGAGACGGTGGGTCCCCCAGTGTGGACCATCCGCTTCAGGGCATTGTACAACCGGTTCGAGAATCCCAGAAACACGATAAGCGTCTTGTCGGGCATCGTCGTGGGCTGCTCGCGCAATCGAGTGAGCAGCTTCTGAATGTCGGCGGGCCTCAGCACTTTGGCAACCTCAAGGGCATCATTGTAGCCCCGCTCATATTCCAAGTGCCGCTCGAAGTGGCTTTTCGGAGGCTGCTCAGGCTCGGGCAGTTTGGCGCCTTCGGCCTCGAGCGTTTCACCGCCCTCAGCCGCTTGGTCGTCCAGGGCTACAGCCTCGTCGGGCTCAGGCTCGATCTCGATCTTGCCCTCGTCGGACATACGATCTCCCTTGTGCAAAGTGAGCGCATACTCTGTTTCTGCGCTCTCGCATTTCGGAGGTTTCCCTGCGAAACTCATCTATATTATAAACTCTTTCTTATGATATGCCTAGGCTACCGACCAAAGGATTATAACTATGAGAGGAGAGGTGCAGCCGGAAGGACTCGCGGTGAGCAAGCCGAGCCCTTCCGGCGTACGCGGATTACGCACCTTTGGCAGCGCCGCCTTACGACAAATCGCGCAGCGTGTGGCCCATGGCATAGAGCTTTTTGATAACATCCTCCAGCTGCCGTGGGCCAAACCAAGAGATATCCGTGAGGTCGACGACGCTGGCAGCCGCAAGCTGGCCAAGCGTGTTGTAGCCCCGAGGCTTGAGCTTGTTGTACGTCCGGACCCCCAAATTGAGGTCTTCGATGGGCGTTTCGTCCGGCGCTGGCTCCGGCCGAGTCGGCATTGCGGCCACGCACTGCTGGTACACGAGTTTCGCATAGTCGTGGAACGAGCCATGCGCATATGCTCGGCGCAAGGCCGATTGCTGCGGCTTGGCCGCCCTGAGCTTGGGGTCGGTCACCATGCACTCTCCTCTCGTTGGCACGCGCTCATTCTGGCGCCTGTCAAAACTAGCCATCTGGGAATTCCAGAAAGCATGCCTAGTATATATGGCACTCGACCATCTGTCGACTAGCGGCTAGTTCAATGGCGCAAGCTCATGCTACCATGAGACAAGCAACAGTAAACAAGGAACGCGCATGTTCAAAGATACCAAAGCTTACAGTGGATTCTCGGTGAACGACTTGGCCGCCGCCAAAGAGTTTTACGGCCACGTGCTCGGCATAGACGTCGTGGAGCAAAGCCCCGGCCTTTGCTTGCGCATCGCCGGCAGCAACGGCGTTCTCGTTTACCCCAAGGAAAATCATCAGCCCGCCACCTACACCATGCTGAATTTCCCGGTGGATGACGTCGACGCCGCTGTCGAGGCGCTGACCGCCAAAGGCGTCGTCTTCGAGCACTACCCAAGCATGACCGACGAAAAAGGCATCGCCCGCGGCCTCAAAACCGGCCAAGGCCCCGACATCGCGTGGTTCAAAGATCCAGCCGGCAATATTCTTTCGGTCTTGCATGAAGGCTAGCAGCGAACCGCGCGCTGGCGTAGGCGCCGCGACCAGCTACATTGCATTTTTGCGCGGCATCAATGTCGGCGCTCACATGGTAAAAATGGCCCGGCTCCGGGAGCTATTTAGCGAACTTGGTTTTACTGATGTGTGGACGTATATGCAGAGCGGCAACGTGTTTTTCACCGCACCCGAACAGGACCGCCAGGCGCTTACAAAGAGCATCGAGGAGCGTCTCGAGCACGAGCTCGGGTTTGCCGTGCCCGTCATACTTCGCACGCTCGGCGACATCGAGCGCATCGTGCGCACCGATCCGTTCAAGCACGTGGATGTCACCCCAGACACGCGCTTGTGCGTCGCTTTTACGACTGGTCTCGTGCCGAGCGATCTGGCGCTGCCCATGCATTCGCCCAAAAACGACATGTCGGTCATCGCCGCTGCGCCGCACGAACTTTTCATGACCTGGACGATTATCAACGGCCGGCCGCCAGCTTTTACGTCTTTTCCGCCCAAGCTCACCGATGGCCCGGTGACGACACGCTTTTTCCAAGTACTCGTGAAAATGCTCGCGGCTGCCGAAAAACGTCAAAGCGAGCGCGCGGCCGCACTTTGAACGCGCACTTACAGCGAGCGCACGCATTCGCACTCAGCAGCATTTTGTAGTACCATAAGCTGTATGCGACCAATTTGGACTGGATCAATCAATTTTGGCCTGATAAATATCCCTGTGCGCATGTTCAGCGCCGTGCACACGCGCGAGGGTATCGACCTTGACATGCTTCACAAGTCAGATCACGCGCCGATCCGCTACGCACGAATTTGCCGCAAAGACGGCCAGGAAATTCCGTGGGATGACATCGTGAAGGGCTACGAATACCGCGACGGCGACTATGTGGTGCTCAGCCAAAAAGAGCTCGACAGCATCGACGCCAAGCGCACGCAGACGATCGACATTCAACAATTTGTCGATCAGAGCGAGGTCGACATCCGCTATTTTGAGAAGCCGTACTATCTCGAGGCCGTCAAAGGCGGCGAAAAAGCCTACGCACTCTTGCGCCTGGCACTCGAGAAATCCGGCAAGGCCGCGCTTGCCAAATTCGTGCTACACCAGCGCGAGCACGTCGCGATTCTCACACCGCTCGGCCGGGCGCTCGTCCTCGAACAAATGCGCTTCCCAAGCGATCTGCGCGCGCCCAGCGACATGCACCTGCCCACCGGCAACGATCTGAGCGACAAAGAAATCGAAACGGCGCTCAAGCTCGTGAGCCAAGAGACACAACCGTTCATCGCCGAAGATCTGCACGATACTTACACCGAAGAACTCGAGGAAATTATCAAGGACAAAAGCAAGGGCAAGAAGATCAAAAAGAGCGCCGCTCCTTCCGCCCAGCCAACAACGGCGCACGACCTCATGGCCGCGCTCAAAGCCAGCCTCAAGGAATAGCGCGCGTGGGGCTCAAGGATTATTTTCGCAAGCGGAATTTCGCGGCCACGCCCGAGCCGTCGGGCCAACGAGGGCAACACTCCATTGGCCCGGGCAACCCCCCCAAAGGGCAATCAGACGCGACAAAGCCCGAGCCGTCGGGCCGCCAGGCGCCCGCTCCATCGACAGAAACTCCCGCCCATGCCACTACCTTCACAAAACCTAGCGAGCCTGCCGCGAAGGCCAATCACAAGTCTAGTCAGCATCGGTCCACAGTGATCGGCCCGCGCCAAGGCTCATCCAACGAGCACAAGGCGCATGCCGACTCGGCGGCCAAACTGCGCTTCGTGGTGCAAGAGCATCACGCTTCGCAGTTGCATTACGATTTTCGGCTCGAGCTCGACGGCGTGCTCAAAAGTTGGGCCGTGCCGAAAGGGCCGAGCCTGAATCCGCATGACCACCATCTGGCCGTGCATGTCGAAGATCATCCGCTCGAATATCGCACCTTCGAGGGCGTGATTCCTGAGCACAATTATGGCGCCGGCAATGTGATTATCTGGGACGAAGGCTGGTACGAACCGCGTACGCCCACCAGCGGCCACGCCGCCCAGGAAAAACTCCTGCGCGCCGAGTTCGCAAAAGGCCACATCACTTTCGTACTGCACGGAGAAAAGCTGCGCGGCGAATTCGCACTCATCAAAATCGCCGCCCACGCCGACGCCAAGAGCGATGACAACGCCTGGCTGCTCATCAAAAAGAACGACGAATATGCCTCCACAGACAACATTCTCAAGCAAGATGAATCTGTCAAGAGCCACCAGCGCGTCGACGATCTCGGCGCGCACAATAAGCTGCCCGACCTCAGTAAATATCCGCGCAAAGCCGAGCCTTGGCGCGTACAGCCCATGCTCTGCACGCTCATCGACGGGCCGTTCGACAAAGCTGGCTGGCTATTCGAGATCAAGTGGGACGGCTACCGCGCGATCGGTACCAAGCACGGCGCGCGCACTGCGCTCAATTCCCGCAATCAAAACGATTTTAGCGAAAAATTTCCGCCAGTGCTCGAGGCGATGCACGCTTTTCGCCACGACGTGATCATTGATGGCGAAATCGTCGCTGTCGACCGCGAAGGCAAAGCGCACTTCGAGTGGCTACAACATTGGCAGCACGAGCAAGACGGCACATTGCAATATTACGTCTTCGACATCTTGTGGTGCGACGGCCGCGACGTGCGCACCATGCCACTCAGCGAGCGCAAAATGCTGCTCAAAAGTGTCCTGCCGGAGCACCCGCTCCTCAAATTCAGCGACGACATCGAAACGCACGGTGCCAAACTCTTTGAAGAAATGCGCCGGCGCGGCATGGAAGGCATTGTTGCCAAAAACGCGCTCAGCCCCTACCGCGAAGACGTCCGCGGCCCCGACTGGCTCAAGGCCAAAACCTCGCTCCGCCAAGAAGTCGTCATCGGCGGCTACACTGAGCCGCGCGCCAGCCGAACATACTTGGGCTCGCTCGTTGTCGGTGTGTACGAAAAAGGCGAGCTCGTCTACACTGGCCATTCCGGCGGCGGCATTCCCGACGAGCAACGCAAAAACTTGCTCGGAACGCTCCAAAAAATCGAGCGCGCTACATCGCCGTTCAAGGTAGAGCCGAAGTCGAACGCGCCGGTGCATTGGGTGCAGCCGAAACTTGTGTGCGAGATGGAATTTAGCGAATGGACCAAGGAGGGATCAATGCGCCACCCACAATTCAAGGGCCTGAGAACCGACAAAAAGCCAGCCGCCGTGCACCGCGAACTGCCCAAACATTCGACACCAGACGGCGCGTCTGATGCAACGCCAAGCACCAGCCCCGGTGGCAGCACGCTGCCCTTCGAGCCCACACACCTCGACAAAATCTTTTTCCCGCGCCACAAATACACCAAAGGCGACATTATGCGCTACTACGAATCGGTGGCCGAATTCATCTTGCCCTACCTCGAGGGCCGGCCGTGCTCGTTATTGCGCATGCCCGGCGGCATCACCGGCGAGGCATTTTTCCAAAAGAACAACGAGCACTTGCCGCCGTGGGTGCCGAGCACCGACATTTACTCAGATTCCAACAAGGCCGATCTGCACTGGATCGTCGGCGACGACCTCAACACGCTGCTCTATATGGTGCAGCTCGGTTGTGTCGAGATCAACCCCTGGAATTCGCGGGTCGGCCAGCTCGACAAGCCCGATTGGATGGTGATCGATCTCGACCCAGAAGGCGTGAGCTTCAAAAAAGTCATTGAGGTCGCGCTCGTCGTCAAGGCCGTGTGCGACGAGTGGGGCATCCGGGCCTACCCCAAGACATCGGGCAAAACCGGCATCCACGTTTTTATCCCGCTCGGCGCCAAATACTCGCAAGAAACGGCCCGCAATCTGGCGCATTTGGTGGTTATCGAAGTCAACAAGCGCCTGCCGAAACTCACCAGCATCGAGCGCAATCCCGCCAAACGCCCGCACCGAATTTACCTCGATTGGCTGCAAAACCGCGAAGGCCAAACGCTCGCAGCGCCGTATTCGCTCCGGCCAACGCCCGACGCCAGCGTGTCGATGCCGCTGCATTGGGATGAAATTACGCCGCGGCTCAAGCCCAGCGATTTCACCATCGAAAATGCGCTCAAGCGGCTGAAACGCACCGGCGACATCTGGAAGCCTGTGCTCGGCGCGCCGGTCGACATCGCCCATGTGCTCGCCAAAATCGAGAAATCACAAAAGCAGTAGCCTTTTACCGCCGGCATCTATATAATAATGCTTATGAATGATGCACAACTCTCACCCTATCTCAATTTTAACGGCGACTGCGAAGAAGCTATGAAATTCTACCAAAGTGTTTTGGGCGGCGAGCTCGAGATCACGCGTTTCGCCGATTTTGCCACGCCCGACGCGCCGGTTCCCGACAATTACAAAGACAAGGTCATGCACGCAACACTCAAAAACGGCACGCTCAGCTTCATGGGCGCGGATGGCGCGCCAGGCATGCAAGTCGTGTTCGGCACCAGCGTACATCTGTCGGTCGCTGGCTCGGACTCCGCCAAACTCACCGGATTTTTCGAAGGTCTCAGCGCCGGCGGAACCGTGACGATGCCCTTGGCCGTACAAGCGTGGGGCGACACCTTCGGCATGTTCACCGACAAGTTCGGCATCCACTGGATGTTCAACATCAGCGCCAAAAAATAAGCAGCTTTTGACCCGAGCGACCTTTCATCTGCCAGCAGGTCACCTCGGGCTAAAGTTACGAACGCATCGCGGTTTTTTGGCTTTTTAGGTTGCACTCCCAAGTACTAGGCCTCTTACTCGCCGCGCGTCATCGAGCTGGTTCGGGACAAGTACTACGGTCTGGACAACGTCCGGATCGCACGACCACAAGCAGCCGCCCGCAGTACGCCAGTGGACTTCGCATCGGAAGACGCCGGCGAATACATCGCCATCGGCAACGACATCTACCCGCGCGAGAGCGTGGCCAACTTGGTCGGCGTGTGGCACGATCTGCTCTTGGGCACCACGGCTATTCCGGTGGTCGTCGAGAGCCCCTTCAGCCAGAAGAAGCAGAGCGTCGCCAGTAGACTGGCCATGATGCTGCTTCCGGCTGCGTTCGTGGTCCTGTACGCTATCGCTCAGCACGTCTCCGGCCCTTGGCTTGCGAGCCTTGAGAAGCGCGCTGGCGTGACTGGAACGTTCAGTCTCGCCTGGCGAACGCTGCTGGTCGAGATGGGCCTCATCAGCTTCATTGCGTTGGTCTGCTGCGCGACTACGGTCACGCTCCTCAGCAAGTCGTCAGACGACTCCATCGAGTCTTCCGCATGGGCATGGCTCGTGAGCTTCGCCGCGTTCTTGATGATCTGCGGCGGAATCGAACTGACATTCTTGCTTGACGCGGCCAAGTAGCACGGATGAGCCCCGCCCGCTAGAGGTGAGGTGGCCGCCACACGCGCGTTCCTGCGTAACGGCCACCTCACTCCGCCTCAGCCAGCTCCTTTTCAAAGATTCACCCCTCGTACGAGGCATCCGCCGGATGCTTGCTACAAGCGGTGCATCATGTGGCGCGAAAGTTGCGGGAGAATGGTACAATGGCGGTATGATTTTGCGGGCACTTTCTTTCGGAATTTTCGGCGCATGAACCGTCAACACGGCCAGAACCATTCCAATAATTATCGCGGTGGAAATCGCGGACGGCGCCAAACGAACTACCGGGGCCCGCGGCACAGCAATCACCAGCGGCGCAAGCGCCAGGCCAGTGCGGCCGAAGCATACTTCACCATTATCGTGCTGGGCATTGGCGCCGCGCTTGCTCTGGCGAGCCGTGTGTCGAGCGGCGCACTCGCAGGAGTGCTCGTGGCCGTGCTGCTTTTGATCGCAGTTGGTGCGGCCGCGTGGTTTTGGCGAGCGTTCTGGCGCGGGCAGCGATTTCGCGCCATGCGCATTGCCGGCGTGGACAAAATGGACGGCTTTGTGTTCGAGAAATACGTGGCCGAATTGCTCAAGCATCAAGGTTTTCAGCATGTGCAGCTTACCGAAAAATACGATCTCGGCATTGATGCGATTGCCGAACGCGACGGCGAACGCTGGGGCATTCAGATCAAGCGCAACCGCGACAAAACCAAGGCGCTCTCGGTACGCCAAGCCGTGACGGCACTCAATCATTACCGCTGCACGCGCGCCATGGTCGTGAGCAACAACTATTTCACCGGCTCAGCCAAGCAGCTCGCCACCAGCAATCGCTGCGTGCTTATCGACCGCGACATACTGAGCGAGTGGATTCTGGCCTACCAGCGTCGCTAATGGCGCGCATCAAGTGCAAAGTGAGCCGCACACTGGGCGAAGCCAGCGCTGTATTGGTTTTTTTGATACATAAGAAACAAGGGTGAAATGATCGGCCCGCGAACTGTGTGCGCAAAAAGCGCATTGGCAGTTCGCGGGCCAGCGCTGGCCACAGCTCCGAGCGATCACTGCAAGCAATCGCCAAGGCGGCGGCCAAGCTCTCGTGCTAGTCGGCGGCGTCGATCACGTCGCACGGCTTGAGCCGCGGGTCGAGATCCGGCGTATCCGTCGAACCCAGGCTTGCGTTGGGGTCGTTCAGCATGACCGAGGCCGGAATGTAGTCTTTCCGCCAGGTGCCGGTGCCGAGGTTGGACGGCACGTCGTTGCGCGAATCGTCCGCCAGCCGGTACAGGGCCTTGATGCTGTTGGACCCGCCCGAGATGTTCGGCGTGTAGCAGGTCACGGCGACCGCGCGGCCGAATGGAATCCTGCTGACGCTTGCGTTGGTGATCGCGCCGAGCTGCGGGCCTGAATAGACCTGCGCGCCCGAGTGGTTGTCGACGTACTCGACCACGGGCGTGCCCGGCGTGGTGGGCGTCGTTGCCGGCGGCGCGGGATTCGAGGCCACCTGCAAGCCGCCGGTCGCACCCGAAACGGTGACCGTGACACTCCCCGGCGCCACGTTGCCCGCACCGTTGCCGCTGTCCATTGAAGCAGCTGGCGTGGTCGTAGAGCCGCAAGCCGCCATGACGAACATCGCTAGCGCTCCTGCCGCCGTACCAAAGATGCGTCGCATCCAGGCACTCCTCTCAAAAGGCTCAATCTGCATGCCGGATGACACGAGACACCTTACTATATCACATCGATGCCTTTATGCAATTTCCACAGCCCGCTTGAGCCTCGCAATAGGCCTATCGACCGGAAGGCGAGCCTTGCTGCACTTCGGCCGATGTCGTATGCTAAGCATATGCGTCGGCGCACCACGACTTTTTACTGTTTTTCGCCACCGGTCATGCTGGCCACCTTTTGCATCGAAACGACGCTCATGGTCTACACGCTCATCCGCTACAAAATGACCGCCCTGACACGTTTGAGCGCCGCCGTCCTCGGCCTGCTCGCGCTGTTTCAATTGAGCGAATTCACCGTTTGCGGCGCCACCCATTGGTCGGCTGCGACGTGGTCGCGCGTGGGATACGTGGCCATCACACTCTTGCCAGCGGTAGCGCTGCACCTCATTCGTGTCATGAGCGGCGGGCGTTTGCCTCGCTGGCTTGTGAGCGGCGGCTATCTGGCCGCGGGAGCGTTCTCGCTCATCTTCGGCTTCAGCGGCGCGGCGTTTCAGAGTCATGTATGCGCCGGCAATTACGCCATTTTTCAGTTAAGAAATGGCTACGGCGGCGCGTTCTTCGGGTATTACTACGCAATGTTGTTGCTTGGCATCGGGCTGGCCTTGCTCCTGAGCATCACCGCTCAGCCCAACATCCGCCGCGCGCTTGTGTATCAAGTGTTCGGCTACCTCAGTTTTCTGCTGCCCACCGGCATCGTCAATGCCATCAATCCGCAAACGATTGCCGGGATTCCCAGCGTGATGTGCGGCTTCGCGGTGACGTAC
Source organism: uncultured Candidatus Saccharibacteria bacterium (assembly GCA_964484675.1). Classification (GTDB taxonomy): domain Bacteria; phylum Patescibacteriota; class Saccharimonadia; order Saccharimonadales; family UBA4665; genus CAZAFC01. Next base: position 83,052 of record CAZAFC010000004.1, read on the forward strand.
GCGATTGTGCTGAGCTTTGGGATTTTGCCCCTGGCCACAAGCTCACCGCGCGCTCATGCCGTCAGCAAACGCAAGCCCAAAAGCAATCGCCACCGATAAAGTTCCTTCGGCTTTTTCGGGAGCGATTACCAGGGCGATTTGGGTTTTCAGCTTCGTGAAAGGCGCTGCATGCTCATTGCGTCGCGGAGAACTTGAGCTATGTCGGCCATTACTTTGACTTATCAGGCGAAGATTTCTCTGACGAGCCAGCTGCGCCATTGCTCAGCGAGCCATCTTGCAAGGTAAATGTGATGTCTGTTTTGCCGGCAATCTCGAGGTCGTGTGTCACGGCCAAAATAGTCGTGTTTTCGGTTTTGGCGAGCTGATGCAGCAGATCGAAGATCATCTTGCCGGTCTGGCTGTCGAGATTGCCGGTCGGCTCGTCGGCCAAGATAAGTTTCGGCTTATTGGCGAGCGCCCGCGCAATCGCCACGCGCTGCTGCTGGCCACCACTCAGCCGCCCCGGCTTGCGCAACTGTTGATCGCTCTCGAGCCCGACCGACGCCAGCAATTCCTGGGCCCGCTCAAGGCGCTGCTTTTTCGGCACGCCCGCAAATTCCATCGGCAGCATCACATTCTCGAGCGCCGACAAATTCGGCACGAGATTGTATGCCTGAAACACAAAGCCGATCTTCTGCCCACGGTACCGCACCAGCGCCCGCGCGCCAAGCTTGGTCACATCTTGGCCATCAACTTCGACGCTCCCGCTCGTAGGCTTGTCGAGCGCGCCCAAAATGCTCAGCAACGTCGATTTTCCCGAGCCGCTCCGGCCCACAATAGAGGCAAATTGCCCCTGCGGCACACTGAACGTCACCTTGTCGAGCGCCTGCACTTGGCTGTCGCCGCTCGAAAATGTTTTTGCAATATCCGTAACTTTTAACATTATTCTGTCCTCATTACTTCTGCCGGCCGAACTTTGGAGATGAAGTACGACGCGATCGCGCTGCCGATAATAGCGATCAAAATTGCCACGCCCAAGCCGTACACAATGATGCTCCAGCCGATGTTGGCGGTGATGTTGGTGACGCTGTTGTGCAAGCCGGTGAACGTACCGCGGCCAGCGCGGAAATGCGCGCCGCCCAAGCCGCCGCCGCCAAATGCACCCCGGCCCATTGCCACCATGCCGCCCGAGCTGGTTGCGGCCGAGCTCGACACGCTGTTGTTGACGAGCGTTTTGGTGATCGGGTTGCCCGCCACCACACCGAAGGCGATGCCGATCACCGCGCCGAGCAGCGTCAGAGTGACCGCTTCGGCCATGAACTGGAACATCACGGTAGTGTTGCTGGCGCCGATCGCCTTGAGCACACCGATTTCGCGCCGGCGCTCGCGCACAATCATGATCATCGTCAGCAAAATGATCGCCGCACCGGCCGCCACCGCACCAATCAAGCTGTAGAGCGAAATCGTCTGGATGTTTTGGAGCGGTGCGATTGCCGTTTGCGCTTCTTGCGACGCGTTGGTTACGTCTGCCGCCGAGCCAAGCGATTTTTCCACCGCCGAAGTCACGCCATTCACATTGCTCACCGAGTCCACATAGAGCGTGGCGCTCGTGATGTCGCCAGTCTGGCCAGAGAGTTTCTGCACGGTCGCCAGCGGCATAATAAGCTGATTGTTTGAGAACGTATTCCCGGCGTCAAAGATTCCGGACACCGTGATTGTCGTGCCGTACGCTGTGAACGTCGAGCCGACCGAAAGGTTGTTTTTGCTCGCCAGCGATGCGCCGACCAGCGCCACGTTGTCGGTGCTGGTACCCGCAAACACCGCGCCGCTTGTGAGCTTGAACGTGCCACCGCCAGTGGTATTACTAAGCGAAGTGGGCGTTGTCGTGCCAATCACCGTCACCGGCGGCGTAAAGCTCGTGCGGAACGACGGCGTGTCGCCCGAACCGGTCGAGTCCGCGCCGCCCATGGTGCTCATGTCGCCGCCAAATCCCGAGCCGCCTTCCGGCGTAAATGTCTGGCCACTGTTGTCCGCAAATCGCCGGCCGAGCGCGCCAGCGTCGACCGCCGATTGCAGCGACGTGTTGCCACTCGTCAGCCGATCGCTCAGCGATTCATCGACACTCGTCACGTGCGCCAACATTTTGAGCCCGTCGATTTGCGCCGAAGTCAGCGGCGAGCCGCCGCCCTCAAATCCGCGCACGCCAGCCGGCGACACGCTCACGGTGTTGCCTACCGAACTTTTTACCGACGCGATTTTCTGCGTCACCGCTTGCCGCGCCACCAACATTGCCAGGCTGAGGCCGATGCTCAGCCCCAAAATAGCGACGATCGAAAAGGTGCGCACGGCGTTCCGAAACGCGTTGCGAACACCTCGAGCCACTGTATTCATGAGAATTCCTTGTTTACCACCCCAGCATACGCCGCGAAGGTGAACATTGGCTGGACATCGGCGCAGTGGACGAAAAACCTAGTTTCCGGCTGTTGAGCTTGAGCTGGCCGTGCCGGCGGTAGCTTCGGCCGAAACCAGCTGCTGCACGAACGCCTGAATCGCCGAATAATCGTCCGGACCGGCCTTGGGCACGAGCACCGATTGGCCATAGCTGTTCGTCTCGCTTGTCAGATAATTCGTGCCGTTCGGCATTGTGAGCGCCTCAGACGTCAGCTTGCTGCTCGGAATCTTCTTGAGAATCGTCACCAGCCGGCGCACTTCGTTCAGCTTGAAGTCAGTCTTGACGTTATTGCCGAGCGAATCAAACAGATTGCCCACCGTGATCGGATTGCTGAGCACGCCCAGGCTGCTCGCCTTGTCCTTGAGCGCGAGCAGCAGCAAACGCTGATTGGCGGTACGCTCAAAATCGCTGGCCGCAAAGCCGTACGAGCCGTAATGATCGCCGCGCGCGCGGGCCAGCCCAAGCGCCTGCACGCCGTTAAGCGTGTGCTCGCCATTACTCAAGCGCACGAGCGGCTGACGATTGTTGTCCAGATCCGGGCTCGGATCGTATAGCCCGCGCGGGTCGCTACTCTGGATGTTCACCGTTACGCCGCCGACCGCGTTCACGGCGTCACGCAGCGCGGCGTAATTCACGAGCGCATAATAATCAGAGCTCAGCCCGAAATCCTGCTCCACCACCTGCTCAAGCAAGCCCATGCCGCCCGCCGCATAGCCCGCCTGACTGAAGTGATCGCTCTCGCCATCCTCGTACGCTTCGTTGATCTTACCGTAGCCATGCCCCGGAATCTTCACGTACAAATCGCGCGGAATACTCAGCAAAAAGCCGGAATTATCTTTAGTATCGATGCTCACTACCATGATCGAATCGGTCAGGTCGGCACCGCTGTGGCCCGGATCGTCGGCCGAATTTCCAGCCAGCAAGATGTTCACCCGGCCGTTGGATTCGCCCTTGAGTTTGGCGCTCGTAAACGCACCCAGCAGGCTGCGCCATCCGAAGATTTTGCTGCTGTTGTAGACGAATTTCCAGCCAACCCAGCCGCCGGCGCACAGCAAAACCACCAAGAGGGTAATCGCAGAGCGCTTGAAAATCTTCTTCCACGAACGGCGAGATTTAGGCGGCTCAGTGGGTTCGCTTTGCCCTGCTTGCGCATACAGCGGATTGGGCAGCGTGCGATAATATTTGCCAAATGCTTCGTCACGCTCAGCGGTCGTCGGTTCGGGAGAATGTTTTTTGCGCATTATGTTTTTCGTGTCCAATCACTCGTAGTATAGCGCAGATTTTAGCAGGCGAACATGGAAGTGAGCTGGAGCGTCGGCGCCAAACCAAGTTTGGCGAAGTTCACGGAAGTGCGGCAATCTTACAGACACTCGAACGATGAGCGGAAAATGAGGCATCGAACCGGAGATTCCGGGCGACTACTGCGACGTACCGTACTTGTCGCCCCAAGCGGCCATCGCCCGCAAAATTGGCAACAAATCCTGCCCTTTTGCGGTCAGCATGTACGTCAGACGAGCCGCTTCGGCGTTGGGCGTAGGCCGCACAAGCACACCGCACTGCTCAAGCCGCACCAAGCGATCGGTGAGCGTGCGCGGATTTATGCCACCAGCGCCGTCCTGGATGCGGCAAAATCGCTGCGGCCCGTTTGCCAGCACGCGAATAATGTGGGCCGTCCATTTGTCTCCCAAAATATGCACAGCGGCCGTCACATGTGAGCAGATTATCTCTGTTGTCTGACTTTCTTCGTGTTCCATACTTTACAAATCTTCCGCGAGTTACTATACTTTTTATAGTAAACAGTATACTTCGGAGGGTATAAAATGGTCAATATTATGATTTTGATTGGCTCGACGCGGCCGAACCGCTTTGGGCCCAAGGTAGCTGAGTGGATGTTCGAGCAAAGCAAGCAGATTAAAGATGCGAAATTTACGCTCGTTGATGTGCAGGATCTCGCGCTACCACTGCTCGACGAGCCACAGATTCCAATGCTGGGCAATTACCAAAACGCGCATACCAAGGCTTGGGCTAAGCTTGTGGACGCTGCCGACGGCTTCGTGTTTGTCACACCAGAGTACAACCACTCGTCGACACCAGCGCTCATCAACGCCATCGACTACCTCGCGGCTGAGTGGCGCTACAAGCCATCGGCCTCTGTAAGCTATGGCGCCGATGCCGGCGGCGCACGTGCAATTGAACACTTGCGACACATTGGCGGCAACTTGGCAATCTACGACATCGCCGAATCGGTCAGCATCTTCAATTACTGGTCGCAACTCGACGAAAAAGGCATCTTCACCCCGACACAAGATCAAAACGACCGCGCCTTCAAGTTGCTCACTAAGCTAGCTTTTTGGGCCAAAGAAATGAAGGCCAGTCGTGCAAAGCTCGGCTAAAGCAATCGCGTTAGCCAGAGCCACAAGCCGGCCGCACAGCTGTCGTTAGCGCCGTTTGAGAACAACAAACGCCGTGCAGCGAGCTAATTTCGTCGTTAAGCGAAAGCAGCGCCACAGATCCACGAGTCCGAAAAGAAAGTGCAGGCAGGAAGCTGTCGGCTTGGCGGTTAGCGAAATTCCATCGGCTTTGACGGGATTGCCATCTGACGAGGCAAGCGCGGCCAAATCACGCGGCCAACAATTTGCTCACTCGCCAGCCAACCGAACATGCGGCTATCGGTGCTGTGTGCCGGATTGTCGCCCACCACGAATACCCGACCATCGCCGCGTAATCGTTCGATCCGCTTCACTTTGTCGAGACTGTCGTGGTGAATCATCACCACATCGCCCACTCTGTTCGCCAGCACATCGCAGGCAATCACCAGCTGGCCGCTCCTCAGTGTCGGGAACATGCTGTCGCCTGTCACGCGGCGCACAATCAGTAGGCTAGGCCTTTTTCGTTTCCCAAAAAATCTTGGCAATTGCATCAATCTGCTCGAGTAAGGTTTCGGCCGTCGCCGGCTCGAGATGGTGTTTACACTCGCCGGCTTGCTTGGTTGCTTTCCAGAACATGGTGTGCAGCTCGGGGTATTTCTCGAGATGCTCTGGCTTAAAATAATCCGTCCACAGCACCCAGAGATGATGCTTCACAAGCTCGGCGCGCTCTTCCTTGATAAAAATCGCCCGAATCTTACCAGCCTCGTCGAGCGAGTCATATTTTTTCATAATCGCGAGCACACTTTCGGCCTCGATGCGCGCTTGCGCCGGGTCGTACACGCCGCACGGCAAATCGCAGTGGGCATGCACCGGCTTGACAAATGATAATTTCATGGCAAATCCCTCTTACCTTTTCATTATACGCGATTGAGGAGTCGAATTGAACCCCGGAGCTTATGCTTTTCGGGCTTGTTCGGCGCGCCACTTGGCGATCTCGGCGTGGTGGCCGCTCAGCAGTACCTCTGGCACGCGCTCACCGCGGAAGACTTCCGGGCGCGTGTACTGTGGGAACTCAATCGACTCGTCGTCGGCCTGAAACGACTCAATTTCGGCGCTCATTTCCCCGCCCAGCACGCCCGGCAGCAGCCGAACAACGCTGTCGATGACGACCATCACCGGCAATTCGCCACCGGTGAGCACGTAATTGCCGATGCAAAACTGACGATCAACGTACTTCGTAATGCGCTCATCGTACCCCTCGTAACGCGGGCATATAAAGATCAATCCGCCGCTCGAAGTTCGGGTGTCTGAAGTGCCCGAGATTTGTGCTCGCGCCGCCAGCTCCTTGGCCTGCGACTGTTTGAACTGCGCACCGCGTGGCGTCGGCAGCAGCACCAGGGCCTGCGGGTCGCGATCTTTGGCGTGCTCAATAGCCGCCACGAGCGGCTCGGGCTTGAGCAACATGCCATCGCCGCCGCCATATGGCGTGTCATCAACCTGGTGGCGCGGCCCGAGGCCAAACTCGCGCAAATTCACATACTCAAAATGTACCGCGCCCCGTTCCTGCGCTTTCCACAGCATGCTGCTGTTCAGCACACCCTCAAACATTTCCGGGAACAGGGTAATAATTTGGATTTTCATCGCTTGAGACTCATGAATCGGTCGACGCCGAACTCAGCAATCACTGCTGCGAACTCATGGTGAACCAGGCCATTGCTGAGAATTGCGCCATTGATCGGACGATCATATCGTTGCTCGTTGCCGGCAATGTCGGTCACGCGGCCGCCAGCTTCTTCGATGATCACCTTGCACGCGGCAATGTCGTAAGCGCCAGCGCCAGCAAATGCGCAGGCATCGATGCGACTATCGGCGAGCAAACAGCCGCGAAACACCGCTCCCGGCACAAACGCGACCCGCGCGCCCTGACTGGCGAGCGACTCATATAATGGAACCAGCGCGTGCACATCGCGAAAACTTCCAGAGGCAGCGATTATCGAGCCCTTGAGCAACGGCGTTTTACTCACCATGAGCGGCGCGCTATTGCAGCTCGCACCGCCCCCCTTAACAGCGGTGAACATGCGATCCATGAATGGGTCATACGCCACACCCACCAGCGGCACGCCATCGCGCACAAACGCCAGCGAAAACATCGCTGTCGGCACGCCCACGACGAATCCAGCCGTGCCGTCAATGGGGTCGCACACCCAGAGATCGTGCCCGCTGCGAGCGCCCGTCGAGGCTTCTTCGCCGAGCACACCGCATTTCGGGAATGCCTCGCCCACGCAGTCGATCACCAGTTTATTAATTTTCGTGTCGGCGATCGTCACCGGGCTTTTGTCGCGTTTGAGCGTCGTGCCCTTATCGTATGCCCAAAAATATTCGCGCATCAGCTGCCCGGCTTTGCGCGCCGTTTCTTCCGCAAATGTTACTTCGTCTTGCATGTCCATTTTTACTAGTATACGCTGAGGTGATCTGTTTTTCGAGCTCAATTTCGTGCCCAAACTGCGCGCCATGATGGCCCGGGCCAGTTCCAGCCACCAAACAGCTCCAAACAAAAAGAACCTCTGTAATTGAGGTTCTTTTTGCCACATATAAAGCTCCCATCATGCTGGTCAGCAAAATGCTCGCATGAGCTTCGTTTGGTTTTTGTTTTTGGAAGGTCAGTCGTTAGACTGTTTCAACTATACATCGAGATCGTCTAGTTCTTCAAGTTCTTTTCGAGTTTTACTTACAACATTCTCTTGCTGTTCGGCCGGATCGGATTGACCTAACTCTGCAGGCGCATTTTGAGCGGCCGACGTGTCATCGGGCTGATCAGCGGTCTGTGAGTCGTGTTGGTCATGTGCCGCAAAACCCTGCGACGCGTCAGACGCGTCATTGGCCGAAGTTGGCGCGCCAGGCGTCTGAGCAGCATCGGCGTACGATTCCGCCTCAACGCCGTTGTCAACGATCTTCAGATTGTACCGCGCGTCGTTTTTAGTGCCGAGCGCGCGTAGCAATGTCCGCAAACTCTGGGCCGTCGCGCCGCGCTTGCCAATCACGCGGCCAAGATCCTCGGGGTCAACGGTTAGCTCAAGCAAAACACCTTTCTCATCAATGCGCCGCTCGATGTGCACGGCGTCCGGATTGCCCACCAGAGACTTGACGATGAATTCTACAAATTGTTGGTCAATACTGCTCATGTCAGTTCCTCACTTACGTGTTTATCTATTATAGCAAACAATGAAAGTAGCCCGAAACGTTCGGGCTACTTGGGGACAAAAGTGAGCAGGCGCTTTAGGCTTCGGGCGCGGCAGCTTTTTCTTCGGCTGGCTCAGCGGCAGCTTCAGTTTCGACGGGTGCTGCTTCGCTCGATGCTTCGGCAGCTTCTTCTTTCTGGTTGCGGCGAAGTTTTTCAGGATTGCGGATAGCGCCTGACTTGGGAGCTGGTAGCTTAACCCAAGCTGGCAAGGCGACACCCTCAGCCTGAAACAAGCGAGCAGCGCGATCGGATGGCTGCGCGCCGTTACTGAGGTAAAATGCCGCTTTTTCTTTGTCGAGTGTGGCGACCTTGGCGTGCGGATCGTATGAACCGAGCAATGCCACGAACTTGCCGCTGGTCGGTGTCAAACGCGCGTCCTGCACCACAATGCGGAACATTGCGTGACCCTTACGACCAGTGCGTTGCATGCGGATAGATAACATACGTGTGAATTCTCTCTTTCGTGTCTTTGGCCCGAGCCCTTATGAATACATCTGCGCTTATTTTACAGATAGCCGCCCCTGATGTCAAATTCTTTCTTAGCAAAAATACAAAAAGCCTGCCAAAACTTTGCAAAAGAAGAAGCCCCTGAACAGCCGAAAATCGCAGGTGCGCGCGATACATGGCTGTCAGGGGGCTATCCTCCTAAAGCGAAAGCGAAGTCGGCGCAGCAGCTAGTGCTGCGTGAGGGCGGCGAGAATCGCGAAGCCGCTCACCGTCACCATCGAAACCGCGAACAGCCGAATCATCGGATTCGCGACAACCCACGGCCGCCGGATGGCCTGCGCAAGGTCGACGCGCTTCGTGGCCGCCGGTAGATCCCAGTAGTCCCGGCTCAGCTGGCGCGCGATGGCGAGAATCCCGCAGTAGCAAAGCGGCAAGCCGATGTTGAGATAGACGAGGGTTGCGGGCGTCCAGGTGGGCAAGCTCGGGCGGAGCAGGTTGGCGCTCAGCGCGAGCAAGGTGTACCCGGCCTGTGCGATGACGATAAACACGGCCAGCGCGTAGCGATCGCCGAGGCTGAGCTTCTCGCTAGCCGGACAACCGCGGAGCAGCTGGCTAGCGCCCAAAACGCAACAGCCGATCATGATGGCGCCAGCGATAAGCAGCGCAATACCGTTTCCGATAGCGGCGCTTCCGAGCGCGTGGTTCATAAGGGGAACCCTTCACTTCGATAAGAGGAACGACGCCAGGTGGTGGCGTTGGCTACGCAAAAACCCGTCTCGGGCATTTGGCAGTAAACATACTTTAATATAAATGTGCCGGGGCGTCAATTCGTGACTTGCACACAGGCGACTGGCAATCAAGTAATAAAAGGACGAGTGGAGTCGTTGCGCGTGAACGGCGGCGAGACATGACTGGGGTCTCCCAAATCACAGGCAAAAGCCCGTCTGCCTCGCCGCCTCTCAGCTACGACGGGTCGGAGTCGAGCGGCTCGAAGCGCGACCAAAGGGGCGACTGATGCACATCGACCTTGGCACGGCGGAACGCGCCGGGCGTCACCACAAGGCTGTCCATCGTCTGTTCGAGCACTGCGCTGATCGAGTCGAGCAAGCCGGGGTCAACCTCCAGTGTCCGGTCAAGGTACATCTGGACGGCCGCGCGGTCACCACTCGTCGCCAGCATGCTTGCGGCGTTGTCTCGTACCTCGAGGATCGAGTCATAGACGGCCTGATCCTCAGCCCGCATCGAGTGCCCGCGGAGCGTGGCGATCGCTTCGTCAGTGTCCGCCAAAATAGCGTACACTCGGGCGAGACCAGCGAGCGGCAGCACGAGAAGCGGACCGGCGCACAGAGCCAAAACCGAGGACACAGCAGGAGTCTGCGGCAACCGGTAATCGCAGTACAGGCGCAGGTCGGGGTCTTCGACGATCAGGCAAGCACGCCGATCGGCATCAGCGCCGTCCGTAATCTGCCCATACATCAGCCGGGCGCGCACCAGCGAATGCCGGTGGCCCAGAGGGCGAGCAGTCATTTGAACTCCACTCTGTCGAGGACATGCACACACGGTTGTGCGTGCCACTGTTTCTCTATTTCCTCGCGGAAATATATTAGTATCGTGACATATACCTGCGTCAAGCGCAACTACTCTTGAGGACGCATATACTATAAGCAACGATGAGTCGATGGGACGGCGAATGCGCTTGGCGCCTTTGCTCAAGCAAGAGCCAGAACTTGCCAAAAGACCACTAGCGCCGGCCTCGGCGACCACCTACACATCATGAGAATCACGCCTAAAAATCAAAATAAAAGAAGGAGTACCGGCCGGAGTCATAAAAAATCGGCTCCGGCCGGTACCTGCTGAGCTAGCTCAGCCGAGAGGCTCCCTCACCCGTGGACTAGCGGCAGGTGCCGTAGTAGGGGTCCTCGTACGGCGTGTCGTAGCACAGCATGAAGTTGTGGTTGCCGGACAGCGTCCCGGTGTGCAGCGACACTGCCCAGTTTTGCTGGGACCCGCCGCAGCCCACGTCCAGCTTGTACGTCGTGCCGGCGGTCAGAGTGAAGGTCCAGCTCTTCGAGTGGCCATCACTGAGGATCGTGGTGGAAGCCCACCCGTCCGAACCGCTGGTGGCGTCGACCCACACGCCTTCCAGGAACGCGCCGCTGACACACGTGAGCGACCCCGACACCGTGACTGAAGCGGAGGCACTGGGTGCCACCGCGGCCGACAGTCCGAGCGTCAGGCACAGCGCGGCGAAAAGGCCGGCCAGTTTCTTCCGAACGTGCAACGTTTCGACCCTTCTGGTAAGGTTGCGAGAGGCAGTTGCCCATCACAAACGATATTGTATGAGATTCAAGCCGAACGTTCAATACATACGTGACATGAGTAGGATTTCGGCCGTACGCTTCTTATACGGCGTATTTTTTGAGCGCAGCCTCCGCGGCGCGCTGCTGGCCGGCTTGTTTGCTGGGGCCGACGCCGCGGCCTTTCAGCGTGCCGCCCACAAACACACCCACCGTAAAAGTTTTGTCGTGGTCGGGGCCTTCTTCACTCAGCACCTTATAGATTGGCGTGGCATTTTCGCGGCTCTGGGCGAGCTCTTGCAGGTGCGATTTCGGGTCCATCCATGAGCCGGTGTCCAGGATCTCTTTGAACGTGCTCAAGATGCTTTCGGTGATAAACCACTTGGCTTTTTCGTAGCCTTTGTCGAGGTAGACCGCACCGACGACTGCTTCAAAACTGTTGGCCAAGATTTGCGCTCTGGCGCGTGGCGTGCCGTGCTTTTCGCCGCGGCTCAGGCGCAGCATCGGCTCGAAACCGTATCGTGCGGCAGCAGCGCCGATTGATTCCGTCCGCACCAGCGCACTGCGCCAGTTGGTGAGCACGCCTTCCGGCTCGCTAAAATTGCCGAACAAATATTCGGTCACCACAAGTTCGAGCACGGCGTCGCCCAAAAATTCCAGCCGTTCGTTGTGCTCGCTGACGGTTTTTTTGTGCTCGTTCACGTACGAGCGGTGTGTGAACGCCGTCACGAGCAGCTCGATGTTGTCGAATGTCATGTCCAATTTGTCGGCGGCGAACGCCTTGTAGGCACTAAAGTCTTGCATCGCGAATTTTTTTCATCCCGAGAAGTATTAATTTTCCAATATCGTCATACGCGATTTCGTCGATGGCCTGCGTGGCCGGGAACCAGCGGATGTCGTTCAGCCAGTCCTCACCGTTCAAGTCATCGGTGTCGCCCAAGCCCTGCACGAGGTAAATGTGCATGGTCATCAGCACCAGCGTCTGGCCGCGGCGGTAGCGAAAATTCACCTTGCCCAGCCAGTTCATCATTTTCATTTCCTTGAGGCCGGTTTCTTCGTTGATTTCGCGGCGCGCCGTGTCCTTGGGCTCCTCGCCTTCTTCGACATGACCTTTAGGAATTGTCCAGCGATTTTTGGCGTCTTGAATCAGCAAGATCTCAAGCTGATTGTTCTTGCCACGGCGAAAAATAATGCCGCCAGAGGTCGTTTCGCGCACCACTTCCTGGATCGACGGTCGCCGCGCAGTGGTGTTGACGAAGCGCTTGATGCCTTGGAGCGGTTTCGGTCGCTTCATGCCTAGCCCTTTTCGTTTGCCGCGTCGTTCGATGGTGGTGTAGCCTTGGTCGTTTTGGTGGTTTTGGCGGAAGATTTGACTGAAGTAGTTGACGCTTTGGCGGTGTCCGAGTCAGATTCGTCAGAAGTATCGGTCGGGGTGGCGGCTGCGGCGGACTCATCCGAAGAAGTAGCCACGTCATCTGCTTGGGCGGTCGAATGTGCCAGGGCAGCGTCAATTTCTGGGATGTCTTGATCTGTTAAAGTTGCATCATCAGTCTGAGCAGTTGCGGTCAGTGATGTGCCGGCAGGAGTTTCGGTAGTTGTTTTGGCGTGAACTGTCGTTTTAGAAGTTTCAGCCTGATCCGGAGCTTCTGACGATGCGCCAGCCGAACCATCTTTTGCGGTCGGGGCATGAGCATCTTCGCCGTCGCGCTGGCGCAGTACGGTGCCGAGCACGCCGTTCACGAACTTCGAAGAATTTTCGCTGCCGAATGCCTTGGCCAGCTCGACCGCTTCGTTGATGACCACCTTCGGCGGCACATCTTTTTCATACTCGAGCTCGTACAAACCAATGCGCAGTACGACGCGGTCCATCCGCGCGATCTGTTCGATTGGCCATTCGGGTGCGATCGGGCCAAGCGTTGCGTCGAGCTCCGCTTCACGCTGCGACACGCCGCGAACCAAACGCTCGATAAACGCCGTGTCATCCACGGTTGCCTCATAGCGAGCGATATTGCGTGCAAGAACTGCTTCGAGATCAAAGCTGGCGTCCTCTGAAGCACGACGAAAATCCTGCTCATATAATGTTTGCAGGGCGATAATACGACCAAGGTGACGGTTTGATGCCATGTGCAAAAACCTCCGTTATAGTTTTAGTATAGCCTAAAAACGAAGCGGAGTTTAGGCTGCTTTTGCGACGTCTTTCTTGGTGAGCTTCTTGGCGGGCGCCTTGGCGACTGACGCCGTTGCAGCCACAGCAGTTTTCTTGCCGGTTTCGCGGCGCGTCGTGAACACCTTGACCGGTGATTTGCCGTTCACCACACGTGCCAGCTTGAGCATTAAATGGCTGCGACCGGTGCCGGTGCGGCGAGAAGATGTACGTTTTTTTGGTTTACCCATGAGTCAGGCAACTCCTTACAATAGTTGGTTCAGATTAGTATTTGCATCCATTATATCAGGGGCGAGGCTAGAACTCAAGAGCGACAATCGAACGAAGCATGCTAAAATATTGATAATAATGAGCGCTGAAAGCCCTGGGTTCGCCACAAACGAAAACATCCGCACTCTCTACGAAACAACCCGATCCTGGCTTGTAGAACATCGGGATTTGGCAGAGGAGGTGGATCACTTGCCGGATGGCAGCGTACATACAAGCCATTTGCCAAGCTACAATCTGGCTGTGCCGGGCGAAACTTTGCACAAGGTAGTCCCCCGTGCCGCCGCAGTTCTGGCTGTAGAATCGGAAGTAATGCTCGAATATTGTCCGCGCAATGTGGCCGACCCCGGCGCGTGGTCTTGGGTTAATTTTCGAATAGAGCGCTCCGAAGGTGAGACTATTTCCTTGAACGGCCCGGATTATTGCCCGCCCTGGACCGCGGACAGATTGCGGGACAACTCATTGGTCGGAAAAGTTGGCTTTCACGAACTGCTAGAAAGTCTGAGCCGGACCCTGGCTTTTGAGATGGAGACGGGCTTGGATCAAATTACATACGAAGAGTATGAGGCTCTTTTGAGTATCGCAGAACACCTTGACGACCTGCAAGCAGCGCTTCCCAAGAAGTAACAAGCAAGAAAAGCGGCGCCACAAAAAACGATATCACGGCCAAGGTGTCCGATGCGCGCCTGCCGTCTACACGACGAAGCTAACGAGCTTGCCGGGCACGACGATGATTTTCTTAGGCGTGTTGCCTTCGAGATGTTGGGCGACACGCGGCTCGGCTTGCGATTGAGCAACGATTTCTTCCTTGGTAGCATCGGCCGGCAGTTCAATCTGGCCGCGCAGCTTGCCGTTCACCTGCACGGCGATGGTAATTGTGTCGCGCGCAAGGTATGCTTCGTCAAATTTCGGCCACTCGCTCAGATGCACCGAGGCGTCATGGCCCAGCTGCTGCCAAAGCTCGTCGGCAATGTGCGGCGCAAATGGCGCAAGTAGCTGCACGTACGCTTCGACCGTAAATTTCCAGGCGTCAGCAGCCGCGAATTGATCCTGGGCCTTGACTTTGTAGAGCTCGTTGAGCAGCTCCATGAGCGAGGCGATAGCCGTATTGAAGCCCATGTTCTCGAGGTCGAGAGTGACCTTTTTGATCGCGGCGTGAACGGCTCGATATAGGGCAGTTGCCTGGTCACCTGAGGCATTCGCCCTGCTCTGCCCACTTGATTGCGCAGGCATGCCAAGCCCAGCATTAGTCTCTCGATCACTTTCGGACAGTATTTTATCGTCGGCAGCCAGCTCGGCATTTTTTTTGACACTCGCAGCCTGCATGTATTCCTGCGCGATGTTCCAGCTCCGTTGCAAAAAACGGAAGCTGCCGCCCATGCCTTCGACGCTCCAGTTGGCGACTTGATTCCAGGGGCCGATGAACAGCTCCATGATGCGGATCGAGTCGGCACCGTAGCCCTGCTCGATGAGCTCGTCGGGCTGGATAGTATTGCCCTTGCTCTTGCTCATTTTGGAGCCGTCGGGAGCGAGAATCATGCCGTGGTTGCGCAGCGCTTTGAACGGTTCACTGAAGTTAATCAGCCCGGCATCCTGCATCACCTTGGTCCAAAAGCGCGCATAGAGCAGGTGCATCACGGCGTGCTCGGCGCCGCCGATGTATTCGTCCACAGGCAGCCAATATTTGGCGAGCTGCGGGTCGAACGGGCGCTCGGCGTTACGCGAGTCCGCAAAGCGCAGGAAGTACCAGCTCGAGCACGCGAAGCCGTCCATGGTGTCGGTTTCGCGCAGCGCTGCGCCGCCGCAATCGGGGCACGTGGTGTGCAGAAATTCCTCATTGCGCGCCAGCGGGCTGCGGCCGTCGCCACTCGGCTCAAAGCTGCTCATCTCAGGCAATTGCACTGGCAGTTGATCTTCTGGCACGGCCACAATGCCCGGCTCGACCAGTTCAAACTCCCAAGCGATGAGGCCATTCGCACGAATCTTCTCGGCATAGCCATCAGCCAGCGCGGCGTACGACGCCTCGAGCGCTGCCAGCGAATCCGGCGATTTTCCCGCAAAAATTGCGGCGAGCGTCGGCTTGTCCTCGAACAGCTCGGCCAATGTAGCAAAACGCCGCGCCTCGGTCACCTTGGCAAACTGCGTTTCGCCCGTTGTCTTATTGACAAATCTGAGATATTCCCCCGGTCGAATTTCGGCAAAACGCCGCTCGGGCTCGTCGGGATTGTCGGCCCGCGACTCGATCGTTTTGGTGCCGTCAAGCAAGTGCTGCCAGATGTCGGCATGGTAAAAATTGAGCACTTTGGCCTCGCGCTCGATGCGCTGCTTGCACGCATCGCAGTGCACGATCGGAATCGGCGCACCCCAGTAGCGCTGGCGGCTAATCAGCCAATCGCGCATTTTGTAGTTGATCTTTTCGTGCGCCGAGCCCTGCGCCGCCAGGTCAGCCACCACGCGTTCGCGCATCTCGCTGCTGCTCAGGCCGTCATATTTGCCGGAGTTGATCATCACGCCTTCTGCATGATTTGGCGACATGCCATGCAGATAATTATCGAGTGTCGCCGTTGCGTCTACCTCTGGCAACGAGGCGCGCAGCTCATCCATGCTGACCCATTGCACTTCCTGAATCGCACGCTCCTCATCGCTCACGGGCACCTGCCCGAGACTGCGCAACGTGACGGCGATGGTGTGGATTTTGGCGCGGCGATTTTCCTTTTTCAGCTCGTGGTAAAACTGCGCGTAGTACGGCGCGCCGACAATCCGCGCGTCGCCCGTATCGGTGTAGCCGGTCTCTTCGCGCAGCTCGCGCAGACCAGCCGTCACGATATCTTCGTCGCCTTCCAGGCCGCCAATCGGCAGACAAAATGTCGGCGTTTCCCACTTGAGCAACTTCAACAGCAGATATTTTTCCTCGGCCGGATGCTTGACGATGCACTGCACTGCGACGCGCTCCTGGAACGGCTGGCCGGACCGCGGCGGCCGCACGCCATCGATAAATTCCTGCGCCACCACCGATCGAACCGGCAGCGCGAACTTCTGCGCAAATTCGTAATCACGCTCGTCGTGCGCCGGCACTGCCATAATTGCGCCCGTGCCGTAGCCCATCAGCACGTAGTCGGCAACCCACACCGGGATTTTCTCGCCGGTCGCCGGATTCAGCACACTCGCGCCGGTAAACACGCCGGTTTTTTCGCGGTTGGTTTCCTGACGCTCGATGTCTGACTTGTTGCGCGTTTTTTGCTGATAATGCTCAACCTGCTGCCGATGCTCCGGCGTGGTGAGCTCGGCGACCATCGGATGCTCCGGCGCAATCACCACAAACGTCACGCCGTAAATCGTATCCGGCCGCGTAGTAAACACCTTGAGCGAAGGAGTTCCCGACTTTGCGCCAGTATCGTGCTGATCTGTTTCACTTGCGCCGTGAGTTTCGCGAGCAGAACCGCGGGCGGACTCAGAAATCTCGCCGTCGTCCGCAACAGCAAACTCAATCTCGGCGCCCTTACTCCGGCCGATCCAGTTGCGCTGCGTTGACTTGATAGATTCCGACCAATCCAGGTCGTCCAGGTCGGCCGCCAGCCGGTCGGCGTAGCGCGTGATGCGGAAAAACCACTGTTTGAGCGCCTTTTTCTCCACTTCAGAACCGCAGCGCCAGCAGCGTCCGGCCTCAACTTGCTCGTTGGCCAGCACTGTTTTGTCGACCGGGCACCACCACTGCAAACTCTCTTTTTGGTACGCAAGCCCGCGCCTGAACAGCAGCAGGAAAAACCACTGCGTCCACGTATAATAGGCCGGATCGGAGCTGTCGATTTCGCGCGACCAGTCGTAGCCAAAGCCCATTTGTGTGAGTTGCTGCCTGAATTTGCCGGTGTTTTCGTCGATGGCTTGGCGCGGGCTGATGCCGGTTTTGATGGCGTAATTCTCAGCCGGCAGCCCAAAGGCGTCCCAGCCCATTGGGTGCAGCACGTTGTAGCCGCGCATGCGGGCGAATCGGCTGAGCGCGTCGCCGATGGCGTAATTGCGCACGTGCCCGACGTGCATCGCCGCGCCACTCGGGTACGGGAAAAACTCAAGCAGGTATTTCTTGGGCTTGTCGGCACCGTCCAGCGCGCGGTACACGCCGTCGGCTTCCCATCGCTGCTGCCATTTTTGTTCGAACTCTTTTGGATTGTAGCGTTGCACTCTAAACTCCTGCTGCGTTGCTGTCTTATCTGAAGTATACCGGATTTTGGTGTGAGAAAATAGCGCCCTAGCGGGCGAGAAGCAGAGTGAGGCTGGTGCGTGGCGCGCTCATGATATCAGGAGCATAGCATAGTTTGCTCGCCAGCGGAACTTATTTCGCGCGGGATGTGCCGATTACGCCCGAGTTGCAGGGAGGTAGTTTTGGTTATACAATATAGTTTCTTTGTTGAGACCGTCCGCGTTTTGGCCGTGACTCCAAAGTACGTCTTCAGATAAGTAGAAATGAGCGAGGTGAGCTGCGAGGCCACGGAATCGAACGTCCGCGACCCGGCAGTTCACCTCGCCGAGATGGATGCAAAGCCCGTTCGACCAAAGGAGCTCGCATGACTTCTTCGCCAGCAGGCTCGCAGGACCCCAACAACCCCGACCCATACCGCAAGCGTGCGGCAGAAAACCTGGAGATTCCCATCGCTGGTATGCTGCCTGGCTGGCTATTCTCCGGCCATCCTGGTGTGCCAGAATTCCCGAACTTCCCCTCATTCGCGGACCTCGTGGCCACCCCATATACCGTACGGCTGAAGAACCGCGCGCTCCTGGAGTTTCTGGGAGCCGAGCTCGTAGCGCTGGGGAGCGACGCCACGATCAGCGATATAATGACTTCAGCCGACAAGTGGCTCGACTTCATCAAGGTCAATATTGGCAATGCCAATCCAGTCGTCCCCTGGTTGGATCCCGCACGAAAGTTCCTGTGTCGCTGCGGGAAATACGTCTACGCCCGTCAGGTGCACGCGTGCGAGTACACTCAGGATAACGGCACCTCGAGCGCCGCCGAAGGTGGCCGGCACTAAGCTTGCAGCAAGCGCCCAAACGAAAGCGCCAGGAGAGCGGCACATCCGACTCCTGGCGCTTTCGGACCGCCACTACACTACTTGTGCCGGCATACCACGCACCTCCGTTCATCTCGCTATTTCTGCTATCTTCGTTCCGCAAGTGTGCGCTTGTGCTGATGAGCTCAAAAGAGCGAAAACGAACCTCTTGCCCCTGGCGCGACTGCTCGCTCCAGCAATTAGCGGCCAAAAAATTCGCCGCGCTGGCCAGGCGCCACATTGAACATCTGGCTGAATGTGACCAGCTGGTATTTACTCTGAAGCGTCGTCAAAATCTTCGGCAGCGCCGCGACCGTTTGTGGATAAATATCGTGCATGTCGATCACGCCACCAGGCTTCGCGGATGCCGCAACCGCTGCCACAATGGCTGCTGGATTGTGCTCGTGCCAGTCCTGCGGATCGATGTTCCACATGGCCAGTGTGAGCGGAATTTGCGCGCGCATCAAGTCGCTCACATCCCCATATGGTGGCCGAAATAACGTTGGTGCCGGCACGCCCGCCCCCGTGACGGCAGCTTGCGTCAAGTTCACCTGATCAGCCATTTGATCGGCGGGCAGATTTGCCACATCCGGGTGGCTCCAGCTGTGATTGCCGATTTCATCACCATCGCTGTGCATTCGCGCGAGCAGGCCGGGCATGTGCACGGCACGGTTGCCAATCACGAAAAACGTCGCCGATGCATGGGCTTGCTCGAGAATTGCCAAAATCTGCGGCGTCGTAATTGGATTCGGTCCGTCGTCGAAGGTCAACGCGATACAAGCTACAGCCGAACAATTCGGCGCCGGCCGAGCGGCGGTGGGTGCACTTGGCTGGCTCGGCATAAGCGATTCGATCACTGGCGCTGATTTGGCCGACTGTGCAGTAGCGGGGGTGATCAGCCGGTGCCAGCCATGCACCAGCGCCGGCCAGCCGCCCACACCCACGTAGCAGCACGCAAGCGCTACTATGAGCACGACCACCTGAGGGCGCAGCAGAAAAATTCCGCGGCGCGGGCGTGGCTTCATGGTTCGTTTCATGGGCATTATTCTGGCAGAATCAGACGTAAAAAGCTAGCGCTCAGGTGGCGCGCCAAACTGCCGCTGCTTGATGCGCATCCAATACGTCGACTGCCGAACGAGCTGCGTGGCGTCGGCCGGATCGGCAAGCAAAGACTTGAGCGACTCTTCGGCAAATACCTTATTCTGAGAGCCTTTGGCCAGCACGATGGCGTCATCTTTGAGCTTTTTGCGCACGTACTCGCCGGCTTCGTACGGGCTCTTGAACGTTTTGACCTTGCAGCCGCGCTCTTGAGCCGCTGGCGCAAGGTAATCCTGCGCGAACTCGCCAATCGTACAAACCAACTCGAGCTTGCGCGGGTCGCAGTGGAGCCCAACTTCGCGGTGCGCCTCTGGCGCGTAATCGCCCAGCTCATTCATACTGCCCAAGATCGCAATTCGGTGCGCTGCTTTGGCCGCATATAACACGTCGAGCGCCGCTTTGGCGGACGTCGGACTTGCATTATATGTGTCGTCAAGAATCGTTGCGCCCTTAAGCCCATGCAAGATCTGCATCCGCCCCGCAAATGGGCGAATTTCCGCCGCACCACGCACTAGTTCCTGCTCAGTCAGGCCAAGTGCTCGCGCCGTCGCCAGCGCCGCCAGCGCCACCGCCGCACCCTGTTCGCCAAGCATAGCGACATGCACTGAAAAATCGAGCTTGCCGAATTCCAGCTTCAGCCGCTGGCCAGCCAGGCCGTCCGACGTACGCTTGACGAGTCGATACGTTGCGTTTTCGTGCTGCCCAAATGACGTGAGATTGGTGGCAGGCGGCGGCACAAACGCCTCCGGAATCGAATCAAGCCCCAGCAAAATCTGCTTGGAATACTGCATCGCGCTCAGCTCTTCGGCAGCAACGGCCTCGAGCGTTCCGAAAAATTCCATATGCTCAGGCACAATCGCCGTCACCACGAGCACATCCGGCCGCACATACGCAAAGCTTGGCACATCGCCCGGCTTGTCAGTGCCCAGCTCGACCACCACAAAATCGAAGGGAAACTCGCGCCGTATCGCGCGCTCATTTCGGAGAAAAACTCTCAGCCACCCCCAAACATTCAGCAACGAAGGCATGGTTTCGCCAAAAAACACGAGCGGCACCGTCGTGGCGTCATTATAATTACCAGCCTGCCAACGCACGCGTTTGGTCGCGTCGAGCACGTTCGCGATCGCCAGCTTGGTCGAGGTTTTGCCCACGCTACCAACCACAGCTACAACTTGAAAGTGATGCCGTGAGCGCAATCGCCGCACCTGCGCCCTCAGCGCACGCACCACAATTGCTCGGCCAACCGCCTTGGGGTGCGCCAGGCCATGAGCCGCGCGGTATAGCGCGATCAGCAGCCACCATACGTGCGGCACGACAATTGGCCACGCCACAATCAATGCCGCCCCAAAAGACAGCCCGCCAGCCGACCGGCCACGCGCCCACATATCGATCAAAAATAGCCCGCTCAGCACTTGCACGGTGGCCAGCAGACTCCCGCCCAGCACCAACTTGCGCATGGTGCGTGTCGGAGATGGCAGCGGCTGCTTAACCCGCTTGGCAAAATCGTTCGTCGTCCAAAACGCTCGCAAAAACGCGTTGGCATGGTACTGCTGCTCGCGCAAAAGTTCGGCCATCGCCGGAATATAGCGCCAAGAATACAGCGCCGCGAGGTTACGCAGCACGCACATTTGCAGACTCCGCGTCGCGCCAAATCGCAATCATACAAGCAGTATATGCGACATTCGTTCGAAAAGCCCGACTTTTTTGCATGATTACTTACCTCGTGAAATCAAGTATGCGATCACGACCGCCAAGCCGAGTACCACAAGGCCCATAACCGCCAAGAACAGAGCCTTAGGCTCACGACGCTGATTATGGCCATTAATCACTGGCGGCAGCGGGCCAGTTGGCGGGTGCGGCGGTGCGACCATCGACGGCGAAACAGCCGCCGAAGGCATAGGCCCAGCCGGCGCGTTGGGGTTTGACACCCCTGGCGGAGTCGGCAAACCGCCCGGCATACCCGGCTGCGGAGGCATTGATGGTTGCGGGGCAAAAGGCTGCATTCCGGGAGCGTTCGGCATCCCCGGTTGGGCACCAAAAGCTGGCGCATTAGGAGTCGGCATTGTCCCGAGCTGCGACGTTTGAGGCTCTTGGGCGCCTGCGTTCATACCCGGCTGCGGCGGATTGTACGCACCGTAGGCTGGGTTTTGCCCACTAAAATCAGGCTGAGGCACCGAAGCGTTGCCGGCAAATCCCGGCTGGCCGGCCACACCTGGCTGGCTCGTACCGCCGTCGAATGACGCGGGAGCGCCAAAAGCTGGCGCATCATGCGAGATTGTTGTCGTAATCTCAGTCGGCTGTGACGCCGGCTCAGCACCAGGCGCCCCTACATCTTCAGGCACAGGATCGACATATGGCGACGGCGCGGCGAGCGGATTTTGACCCGGCACCGGTGGCTGAGGTGAACCGAGCGGCGCACCGTAGGGTTGCGCGCCAGGAGCCGGTGGAGCGCTGTTGTACGCGCCAAAGTTCGGTGGTGGCGTGTATGGTTGGTTCGTGGGATTTGGTGGCGTGGGAGTTTGTTGTGGATCCATAGAGCTTCTTTCAGCTTACGGTTGGTGCTTCCGCTTCATTATACATAAGCGCATGCCGGACGCCAAAGGCTATTGCAGGTCACTCAAACGCTGCTGCAAGACACCTTGCGTCACCGTGTGCGCCGGCACCGACGACTGCACCGGCACGCCAAGCGCCGAGTACGTCTGCACATATTGCCCAGCAAGGTTGACCTTGGCGAGCTGGGCCGCGTGCGCATCGACCGTCACCGAAACAGGAATCGGCTGGGCGCCTTGGTAGCTATTGGGGTCGACTTGGTTGAAATCAGGCAAGCCCATATCAATCGCAAAATCTTTCATCATGCGCACATAAGGAATTGGCGGAATCGTCAAATCATAGGTGTACAGTAGCCGGCCATGCTCATGCGAAATCTTTGGCTTGGCAAGCGATGAGCCATACAAAAGCGAGGCGCGCATCTCTCGCACAAGATTGGCGCGCGCCGTGCTCGTGAGCGCCGCCAGCGGGATTGGCATTGCCCCGACCGGCAAGCCTGTACCGAGTACCGCTTGATGGTAGAGCAGGCTGACGCCCGCCGGATCAGAGGCGTCGGGGCTGATTTTGGCCCACACGCCGGCCAGCGACGAAGCGTCAAATGGCTTGCCACTCTTGGTTTTCTGATCGGTTTGGATGCTTGCGTAGCGAATATAGTTGGCTTTTGGCGTGCCGAGCGTTTCGGTTTTGATGGTCGTGTTGGCTTGCCGAACGATCGTGAGCGAGCGCGCCAAAGCCTGCGGCCCAGTTTGATACTGAACTGTTTGCGAAACGCTTGTGCCATTCGTATCCTGCGAAAACTGCACCGTGGCCGCCGACGTCGACAGACTCTGATTCACCATCCGCCAGAACACACGCTGTGGGTCCACGCTCACCTTGTTCCACCAAAAAAGCGCCGAAAAAACCAGCAGCACCATCCCGCCGCCATATAGCCACAGCCACCGCGCGTTGCGTTGCGCAAAACGAATAAACGGATCGGTGGCAGGAGATGATTCGGTCATGCCTTTATTGTACCATCTCTCAGGCCAGGCAGCGCCGAATCCGTACTCCCGATGTTATGCGTGGCTTGCCAGCTCGGCGTGACCAGCGTCAGTCGCCTCAATCGAGCTAAGCGCCGCGTGACTCGCGAGCTCCGCCGTATCACGACGGCGGCGAAGCAAATTAAACGCCGCGTGCGCAAGCGGCTGCCGCATCGCTGCATGACGCGGCTCCGGCCGATTACGCTCAAAACGCACCCTCATGCCGCTCGAATGACGCGGCTCGTAGCTCCTGCCTTCCGGCAAAACCGCCGCCGACGCCGCTGAATCTTGCTCTGCCTGCGAAGGAGCAATCACAAATACGCCGGCCGCTTCAGCAACCTCTGCATTCGCCTGCGAAGGTCCGACAACCATGCCCTCAAGCACTCGTTGCGCCGGCTCTGACATTACTTTTGGTGGAAATTCTGGTGCACTCATACGACTCCTTGCTAGCCCAAACATATTTCTTGGTGATTGTACAATACCGAGCAAAGATAGCGCCGGCAGTGATCTTACTCACTTTCATAAAGCCAAAAAAGCCAGGATTCGCCACTCATATCGCCATACCATAGCGCGCCACAAATATCGTGCGCTCTGGTATGGCGATGGGCGACTCTCTCGAGGTGTCCGAAGATCACTCCGACGAGAGTCGCCCACCTTTCTATGTCACCCGGCTAGCCGGAAACACAGGTCTTGCAGCCGGAAGTCCGGCGCTGTTCACGAGGCAAAGTAGCCAGTCTCCACCGAGCTGCCGCTGTCACGGGTGACCCGTACTGAGCGCATCAGCTCGCCCACCCGCAAACGTGAGCCGTAGGCAAGCTTGATGCTGCCACTCCTGATGGCTCCCACCAGAGACACCGCGCAACTGCTGTCCGCACTAACGTCCACGTTGGCAGTGCCTTCGCCTTCACGCGTCACGATACTTGAGCTGTAGCCAAGCCTCGCCTTCAGCCTGTCTGGCACGGCGCCCAACTTCACCCGGACGGCACTGTCCAGCTTCAGGCTGGCCTCGCGAACGACGCCGGTTGCCGTGACCTGGCAGTTGTAGGCTGCCGTGATCGAGCATTGGGCGGCTTCTTCGAAGCGTACAGACGCCGTCGACGAAGAGTCGAGCTCCGCTCGGAACGTCCCCGCGATGTGCGCTACCTCGAGCATGGAGTTGTAGGCCCCCTCGTACTCGACATCGTGGCAGTTCGCCCGCAACACAGTCTTGCAGCTGGAGTCGGCGCTAACATCCGCCGACTCGATAGTGCCCGACAGAACTGCCAGCTGGCTGCTATAGGAGAGCGCAGCGCGGCACACGCCATCCAGCCGTTCGACCCTCACCACGGTGCTTGAATCCGCGTTCAAGTCGAGGCCGGTGATGCAAGCAAACTCCAGCCGCGCACTGGACGCTGCTGTCGCGCTTACGTCGCCATAGACGCCCTGCGCGTGGAGCGTGCCGCGCTGATTGTCCAGCCGCAAGCACGTACCTTCGGGCACCGTGATGCGTACCTTGAGCCGAGCCGCCTTCAGCGCAACGCTGAGCTTGCCCATGGTGCGCGACATCATCACGATAGCCTTCAGCAGATTTCCCTGGCTGAAATCCAGCATGTCAAGCCACGGCTCCGGGCAGGTGATGGAAAGCCCTTCGCTCGTGTCGACGACGATTTTGTCGATGATGGACTGGAGGCCGATGATCGTGGCCGTCAGCTCCTCATAAGGCCCCGTTTCGACGGTTGCCTCAGCGTCCATGTCGATGAGCGTCAGCAGGTCGCCGAACCCCGAGTAAGTGCGTTCGATGGTGGGGTCTTCCACCGGCTCGCTCGTTGTCACACGTTGCTTGCCAGGGTTCTTTCGCCCAAACCACATGCGATTGTTCCTTTCAGTCCGGAAGGTGGTCGGTGAACACATATACTATGTCATAAGGTGCTTGCAAGGTAAAGCGCTGCCAGCATACTACTCATTCGATGCCGGCATGGGCCTCGCGCTCAAGTAATTCCCGACGCCCCAGCATGGCAAGCGACCTCCTCACCACGCCCATAACGCGAACTTTCGGGGATGTGCTTATTATAAAGCACCTCTAGCACCAGGGAGAGAAGCATTGATACAGCCACCATAATATTATATAATACACTAGCTCAGCTGAGATTCGTCTCAACTCGAAGCACGTTCCAAGCTCTCTGTTCCTTCCCTCGATCAAGGAGTATCATGCTCAACATCGAAACCTCCCGCGCGTACTTTGTCGCGCCCAGCGGCAAAGTGTTCGGCTGCCTCGACGGCGAGCTGTTCTACACCCCGGGCGACGGCCTGCTGCACAAACTCAACATCCGCAGGGACGACACCGCGCCCAGCCAGTGCGTGACGTTCAGCGCGCTGAACATCGGCATCCAGCTCGTCACCATCGAGCGCGTGGGCGACGTCATCGAGTACGCCGGCGAGCAGTACGCGTTCGACGCGAACTACGAGCTGGAGATGCCCCTCACCCGGATCGACCCCGACTACCTGCCGCAGTGCCTCTTCCGCACGGCCGGCAACAAGCTCCTGCTCATCTGCTTCAACCTGGCCACGCGCGAGGAGTGCGCGTACTTCGACGGCAAGCCCGTCGACGAAGTCTTGGACAAGTTCAACCAAGACAAGATGTACCTCACCATCGACGGTCACGAGGTGGTCCTCACCCGCACCGAAGAGGAAGACGGCACGCACTCGGTCAAGGGCACGCTCGACGGCGTCACGATGGAGCCGCTCACGCTCACCGACTACGCCTACCAGCACGGCGACAACGGCACCATCACCATCGCGTAAAGAACAGAGAGAACGCCGGGATTCGGGGAAGTCAGCAAGCGCACCATGCGCACTACTTCCCCGCCCCGGCAATCTCCAAAAAGACCAAAGCTGCTGCAACGCATAAAGAGCGCAAGTATACATACAGAATTTGTCTAATCAACTTACATGCACGAGATACAATGGGGATTCACGGCCACAGCCACAGACGCAAGAGGATTACCTGCGCTGGCTCGACTTCGGCCTCCAAATATCGGGACTGATTTCCTAAGATCACCCACAGATCAAGCCGGGGCAGCATCGTATCCACAAAAGCTCGAGCATCATGTTTTATAGCGTGATGTGATCAAGATTCTGACATCCACTGTACGATCTAGGGATTTTTAGCGCCAGCGTCTCCTTCTTGCCCAAGCCAGGTGCAACATGGCTCGCGCAAGCTCTACCGCGAAGGCTGGTCACTCGCCCGGCTCGGCGAGCGGTTCAGCGTCAACGATGGGACGGTGCGGAGCCGGCTGCTGGAGGTCGGTGTGGTGATGCGGGCGAGGAAGGGTGGACGACGGAAGGTTGAGACTGGCCAGCGACCTGACGCCTAGTTAATCTGCAAAGATCCAAAAACCTTGTCGAAGGTAGCCATGTAGTCTGGTGCGGCTTTGACATTGAGCGCCTCGTTGATACTCGAGAACATGTATGTTTTGGTGCCGACGGCGAATAGGTATCGCTTTGATTCAACTCCTGAGTTGGTAACCACGTACTGCACGGAGTCCTTGCCCTTGAGAGTGTTCGTTGTTTTCGAAACGCTATTCAGGGACGATTGCGCATAGAAAGCGTCATACCAAGCAGTCGCCTGACTAAGGCTCTCGGCAAGCACCTCCGCGTCAACTGTATTGCCATATTTCACATTGGGCGAGAGCTGTAAGCCACCACCAAACTCCTGCTTTGTGGCGCTCTGCTGAATCTGGGTTGCCGTATAGGTCCCCTCATCACTGGGCGCCCACGTGGCCGGATACTTGTAGCTAAAACCATATGCTGTGTTGCTGTACATCTTCCAACCGGCGTACGGATCCACTGGCTTCGGCGTAGGCGGGTTTGTTGTCGTACTTGAGCCTCCATTCGTGGCCTTGCTATTCGTGCCCGAACTCACCGTCGTCTTCGCCTTGTGTCTGTGGTGGTAGGCGTAGGCGCCGACCCCACCGGCAGCAGCCAACATGAGGATAACGAGCAGGATTCCCACAAGGCCGAAGCCCTTGGTATTGAGTTGTGGTTTTTGCATGGGTGGTCCTTTTTTACGTTTACATGTTAATAGGTTCGGTTAGTAATAAGCATAGATGACTCTGCTAGGTTCGACAATAAGTAGTTGGACCAATAGCCGAGGTAGTAGTGACACCGGATTCAAGCGGCTCGCCAGACAGTTGGGGCTCATCGATACACCATCAGCGAATATCTTCGGGATCATGGCATCAACACGCGGGAGCCAAAGCTCAGCACTAGCGAGATTCAGGAGGCCGCGTGGCTGTTGGCGAGGGCCGGGTCACTCGCGCGGTTGGGAGAACAATTCAGCATCGAACACCGAGGATCAGATTAACGTGTTACGGCACGAGGTGTACCGACGAACATAAAGAGGCCGTCACATTGCTATGACGGCCTTTTTTATTTTGCGGATGAAACATGAAGATGTTTCATGTTTGGTGGAGCTACAGGGACTCGAACCCTGGACCTCTTCCATGCCATGGAAGC
>CAZAFC010000005.1:0-89021 GCA_964484675.1 uncultured Candidatus Saccharibacteria bacterium
GAACGTAGAGCTTCTCCTTAGGACGGAGTTGTTTTATCCATTGAACTATGGGGGCGATATGGACCGGCGCGGCGAAGTCAGTAAGCCGCACCGGCCCGAAAAGACGGGTTATGCGTGCGTAAAGTGCTCGTGCGCAACTTTATATGGCGGCATGAGCTCTTCCGGCTTGAACCAAAGGGCAATCTCGCTCTTTGCCTCGTCCGGCGCGCCCGAGGCGTGCAAAAGGTTGGCGCCGCCCTTGTTGGCAAGTGAAGCTCGTCCCAGTGCTAAGTGTGCGTAATCGCCGCGGATGGTGCCCGGCGCAGAGTCCTTGGGCCCAGTGCTACCGACCATTTTTCGTACAATTTCGACAACGTGATCGCCTTCGAGCACTACGGCAACAACTGGCGAGCTGCGCATGAAATCACGCGTTGCCTTGAGCACTTCTGTTCCGATCTGCTCCTTGGTTTTGTCATAGGTAACGCCCCACTTGTCCCAGTCGGAAGTCGTTTTGCTGCCCATAATCGGGATAAGATCTTCGGTATAGTGTTTGCTCACTAACTCCTGCGACGGCAGTAGCATTTTCATGCCGACAATCTTAAAACCGACTTTTTCGAATCGACTTATAATCTCGCCAACAAGCGAGCGTTGTACGGCATCTGGCTTCAGAATAATCAGTGTTCGTTCCATTGGTTTCCTTTGATTAGTGGTATACCCTCATATTATAACAGATTGAAAAACACTTCTCTACTCTGAGAAAAACCAAAAACGTACATTGAGCACAAAAACAGTTCACGTATATTGCACACTAGATAAACAAAAGAGGTATACTAAAGCTATGTTGTTCAGTAAAGCAAAAACCGACTTCTTGGAATATCTCGAGGTGGAGCAAAACCGTTCGCAAAAGACGATCGAGAATTACGACCACTATCTGACGCGACTGATTGATTTTGCTGGCCCTGAGCTGAAAGTTGGCGGAATCACACCGGAGCTGGTGCGCAAGTGGCGTCTGTGGCTTAATCGACTCGGCACGAATGTGAGCGATGAGCTCCAGAAAACAACGCAAAACTACCACCTCATTGCGCTTCGGGGCTTTCTAAAATTCTGCGCCAAGCGCGATATGCCAGCGCTCTCCCCTGACAAAATTGAGCTGGCCCGCACGGTACGCAAGCAAGTCACTTTCCTGAACGAAGACGAGCTGGAGCGCGTATTTGCTCAGCCGGATTTGTCGAAACTCTCGGGCCTGCGCGACCGTGCCATGCTTGAGCTACTTTTTTCCAGCGGCCTTCGCGTGAGCGAACTCGTGGCGCTTGATCGCGATCATATTAATCTCAAGCGGCGGGAATTCATGGTACGCGGTAAGGGGCAAAAGGACCGGCCAATCTTTATTAGCGCCGAGGCCGCCAAGTGGCTTGACCACTATCTGCAAAAGCGCGATGACAATACTCGGCCGCTGTTCGTGCGATTTGCCGGACGCAAAACGGTGAATCTTAGCGGCAATTATTACCGACTCACGGCGCGCAGCATACAGCGACTCGTCGCCAAATATGCACTGCTCGCCGGTATCACGAAGCATGTCAGCCCGCACACCCTGCGCCATTCATTCGCGACAGATTTGTTGATGAATGGCGCTGATTTGCGCAGCGTGCAAGCGATGCTTGGCCACAGTAATGTCGCCACTACGCAGATTTATACGCACGTGACTGATCCGCACCTCAAGCAAATACACGAGCAATTTCACGGCTCGGGCGCATAAAGACCGAGATTATCCTGGGGAAGTCACATGCGCGCAAAGATCCACTCGGCAACTATGGCTGGCACAATGGATTTGTTGAACTGTAGGTGCCGGGCACATTGCTCTTGAAGTAGCCGTCCATCACCGAAAACCGCTTACAAATTGAGTCAGTCGTTTCGAGACCAAAATCAGGCAGCTGATTGAGCGACGAGCCTTTGAGCGGCACATATACCTGCACACGACGCAGCACATCAGCTGCTTTGCCGGTCGAATCAATAACCGCCAGCGCATCCTGGAACGGCTGGTTTCCGCTTATTGAAAGTGCGGCATTTTGATAGAGCGAACTCACCCGCATGAAGTACGCATTGCCGCCCAAGCCCGCAAGTATGAACGAGCAGCCGGCCGTGTCATTGCACGGCACGAGGCTCAACCGAGTAGTAGCGGCAGACTGATTGCCCGCATAAGTGATCGTTGCGGGCGTACCGCTGGCGTGCGGCACCAGGAACATCGTCATAGTCGCTGAGCTCAACCCCGCCGTACTCAGTGCGCCGCCGTCGACCGGCACCAGATCGATTCGCAATACGCCGTAGCCGCACGTCCAAGCGGTAGTCTGGCTAAAAACTCCAGCAGTGCTTGTCGGACAATTTGCCGAAGGTGTGCGCGTATTCGCTTTTGTTTTCCACGTGAGCGTGAGGCTGCCAAAAGCCGGGCCGCTACTAATAATTGGCACAATAGTAGAAGTAGTGCCGACAGGGTCATATCCGAGCGACTTCGGAGTCGGGTTGACCGTAATGCAAGTATACGAAGCGTTGTTGGACAAAGATGCGTTCAGGCCGGCGTATGCTCCCCCGCCGGTGTCTGAGCAGCTCGTCTTCGCGGCGACGGCCGTACCATTTGCAGTAGCGGTCTGGATAATATGCTGTACGTCGTTGACCCCTGATTCGGCCGCATAAAAAGCTTGTGTACTGAGCTGGCGATCAAGTACTTGCCGCTGGTTGCGCCGAGCAATCTGCGCAAAACCCAGCACAATCAAGCTCACCACAATCATCAAAATCATCGTGACCATAATCGAAGCAACGCCACGCTCGTTGCGATGCAAAGATTTGGTTCGATGTGATTGGTACTGTTTACTCATGATTGCTCCTTTGCCTGCGGCTACTGTACTCGTTTCGACACAATGGTGCTCAGTTCGGAAACGGCGCAATATTGCGAGCCAGCCGAAATGCCGGCGCACGCAGCATTAGCGGCCGTCGGATTCGTGAGCACATCATTGTCGCCGTAGACAACTCGCACATCAATTCGGTAAAGATTCGTTGTGCCAATCTGTTGCAGCGATAATTTTGCTAAACGCATGTGTTGATTCATAAGCTCCACGCCGTTGACTGTCGGCTGATCGAGATAGCCCGCCGCCACGCCACCCGCCGCCGCGCAGTTGGGTACGTGACTTTGCGCAAGCACATGATATGCCTGATTTTGGGTGGCTTGCGGACTCGTATCGGTCAGCTCCCAGCCGAGCTGATACGCATATTGCGTTTCGCCAATGCAAAAGGCCGTGGAAGTGCCCGGCGAGGGCGCAGAGGCCGGCGTCTGAGTCACAATGCCGCCATTGAATTGTACGCCCTGCGCAATCGCATCAATAACGCCGCGCGCAATATTTTGGGTGCCTGTTTCGGTCACGCCCTTGTAGTAGACATTGGCAATCTGAACCATGGCAGTCGAAACAAGCAGCAATACGATTGAAAACACCGTGGTGGCGATAAGCAGCTCTACAACCGTAAAGCCTTTGTCGCTTGTGCGCTTGCGCTTTTCTCGGCAAAATCTCAAACTCATAGTGCTTGGTGCAGCCTATATTGCATAGCGATTGATTCCGTTCCGCCGCCGATAGCTGGCCATGTCTCTGAAAGCTCAAACGTGTCAGGGTCGCCTGAATGGTGATCGATCTTGATCGTGTATTTTGGCTGACCAGTACCGGGCGAAGCACCCGAAGCGTCCATGGTGCAAGCGCTGCCTGTCGCCGTGGCGCCATTGACCATACAATACGGCGGAGCCGTGGCTGTGGCGCCAAACAGGCTCGTGGTATTGGTCGCGGCCACACTTCGGAGTTGCTCGAACTGCCCTTCCACAAGCTTGAGACCGGCCGTCCGCTCCTGGGCATCGCGCGTTGCCTGCAATGCTTTGTTGGTCGTGATATAGGCACCGCCCAGCACCAAACTGACGATACCAATCGCTACCAGCACCTCAACCAATGTGTCGCCGCGCTGCCCGAGCGCACGCCGCTTTATGTGCATGTTTGGTTCCCTTTAATACTTAAGTTTACACCAAGTGTGCGCCCTGAACCACCAATTGTCAGCAAGCCCGATTGCTGTGTTGTGCCGCTGACCAAACAAATCTGAATTCCGCTCGCCGGATCTTGCGTACTCGACCCGAGGTTGTTATTCACGGCGGTTGCCATCTGCGCCGTCGTCATGCCGAGCGAGGTATTGTCCACTGGTATTGCATCAACTTGCAACGAGCCCGTAACCAGCCCGTTCGTCGCAGTCGAACTGGCCACCGACGCCATAAAAGCAATCGCGCCGGCTGACTGCCCACCATTGTAGTGAATCCACTTGGTCGTGATGCCGTTCTCAAGCAAATCAGTCGTTAACGCACCACTAATGTTCGTCGGCACGACGGTAGGAAATGCCGAGCTGAGACTCGTAACCGTATCTCCAGAGGCGTCATTCTGATTGCCTGCGACAGTCAGCACAGACAGTTGCTCTGGGTCGTTCGTGCCTGTTGCAAACTGCACCACCTTACCCAAGAAAATACAGCCGCTATTTGTCCCTTGGCTGTTTTGAACAATAGTAGAAAAAGACGGCCCCGATGGCGTTTGCGTGCAGCTAAAATTATTCGCATCCGGAAAATACCCAGACGAAACTTCGTTAATAATCTGCTGGAGCTGGACTTGAGCGTCACGAATACCCTGGTTGAATTGGGTCTGCCGCTGCTTGCCGCTTATGAAAAACGACGCGATAAGGAAAATCATGCCGGAAATAGCCAACACAATCATGACTTCAAGAATTGTAAAACCGCGCGACCGATCTTCGCCACCCTTCATGTGCACCAGTATAGCATAAGCGTGTTTACGCATAAACAAATTGTTCATACCATTGCATAATAGTGGCGCCAAATAGCACGACAAGAACAAGCCCGAGTATCAAAAACGGTCCAAACGGAATCATCGTCTTGCGGCCAGTTTTGTCTCGTATCATCGGGGGGATCGCCGCCGCAAGTCCGCTGAGCGAAGCAAACAACAGCACCAAACAACCGCGGCTCGCACTGCCGGCCAGCGCGCCAAGTACAATACCCAGCTTCACATCGCCGCCGCCGATCCATGTGCCGTTCGACAGCAAAAAAAGTATGTAAAACACGCCTGCAACCATGAAAATCCCCAGTGCTGCGTCTATCAGAATACGCCAGCTCGCACCGTAAGCGACCTTTTCGACAATCACTTGCATGAGGCTCAGACCAATCAAGGGGAGCACAATTTCGTTTGGCAGCGTAAGCCAGCGAAAATCATAGATTGCCAGTGTCACAAACCCCACCAAAAACACCAGCCACAGCACAAAAGCAAACAAGCCAAAATCATGCAAAGGCAACGGCCACGCCCAATAAGACACCGCAAACAGCACCGGCATTGCCAGCTCGGGTAACGGCGTATCGGGGATCGGCGTCCGGCAATACCGGCACTTGCCACGAAGCAGCAGCCAGCTCAGCACCGGCACGAGATCCCTGGCCGCCAACACATGGTGACAATGGGGGCATTCAGATCGCCCACGCACGATCGACAATCGATTGAGCTCGGCTTGTTGCTTTTTCGTGAGCTTCTTGCCTCGATCAAGCAAAAGCCGGCGACGTTCATGCAGCCGCCACGCCAACGCGTTCGCAAAGCTCCCCCACGCCAATCCAAAAACAATAAGCAGAAGCGCTACCATCGTGCCCCTATCGTATCACATGCTCGTCAAACCAATGGGCAAAAAGAGAAACGAGCCCCCTCACAAGGCTCGTTTGCTCTGGTTGAAACTGTCGCTCGCCTAACTAATTGGCGCTCAGGCAGTTGCCCGTGTATCCACCGCCTGACGTTTCGACGGAATATTGGAGAGCGATCTGTCGGCTCGTGCCAGCTACGGTTGCGCCGCTCGTACCACAGGTGGCGCCAGTTACAATCTGGACTTCATCTTGGCCAGTCAGCGCTGACTGTACTGCTGTCGATGTAATGGTCAACGTGTTTGCAGCGACTGTCGTGCCAGAGGTTAACGAGTATTGGCTGAGCTTGCCGGCACTGTTCAAGATGGTGGTGCCGTCTGCTGCAGACGCAGGCAATGTGCCGTTATTGTTCGATACGAACTCAGTTACTGCGTTGCCGATGCGCGAAGCGTCGTTCTTGCGCGCAGTGTTGCGCTGACTGCGCTGGAGAGCTGGCACGGCCAAGAACACAATTAACATGATCAAGCCGGCAATCGCCAACACAATCAAGACTTCGATGATCGTAAAGCCGCCCTCTTGTCTACGTTTCTGTAATTTTTGTAGCATTGCAAATGCCCCCTTTGCCTATGTTTTATGCTTATGCTTGGATGATACGGATAATTGCCAAAAAATGCAAGGGCGGTTCTCCCTAGTTGCCCACAAACGACGAACCGGCCAAGCTGTAAATCGGCAATAGTACCGCCGCCACGATAATAAACGCCACGATACCTAGCACTACCATCAGTACCGGCTCAATAATCGTCGAGATAGATTTCACTTCGTCGTCGACTTCGCGCTCATAATAAGTCGCGGCCTTGTCGAGCATCTGCTCAAGCGAGCCAGATTGCTCACCGATGCGGATCATATTTGGCACGAGGCTCAGGAAATTCGGGTCGTTTTGCAGCGAGTCCGACAGCGCCTTGCCGCCTTTGACCTTATCAGATGCGCGAGCAATTGATTCTTCAATGTGCACGTTGTTCACTGCTCGACCGGTGATGTCAAGCACCTGGATGAGCGGCACGCCGCTGGCCACAAGCGTCATTGCTGTTCGCGAAAAACGCGCCATGTACATTTTCATGAAAAGCGTACCGATCGGCCATGCCTTCATCTTGAGCCGGTCGATTGTTCGCTTGCCGCCAAGCGTGCTTGCCCAGCGTGAACCGAGAAAAATCATCAACGCGAGCACCAGAACCACCACCCACCACTGGTGGATAATAAACTCGGCAATCGCCAGAAGCATGCGCGTTATCAGTGGCAGCGACGCGCCCGGCAGGCCATCATAGAGCGTCTTTACCTGAGGCAAAACCTTGACGATCATAAATCCAACCACTGCGACCATAACAATCAAAACCACGATCGGATAGATCATCGCGCCGCGGATTTTGCTTGTTAGTTCGGCGTCTTTTTCTTGCTGAATCGCCAGGCGCTCGAGCGCTTTGTCCAGCGTACCCGACGCTTCGCCGGCGGCGATCAAATTCACGTACACCGTGTTGAACGCTTCGGCATGCTTGGCCATCGCGGCCGACAGCGCCTGCCCGGCCTCAACGTCAGCAATGACCTGGCTAATAACCACCTTGAAGGTTTTGTTTTCGGTCTGCTGATTGACATTGCGCAAGGACTGCACCAGCGGCAAACCAGCGTTCACCAGCGTGGAAAGCTGGCGCGAAAAGAGAACTTTATCCTTAGCCTTGATGCGATTGAAGCGTTTGCGAAAGCCAGTCGCGGCTTTTTCGTCCAGCTTAATTTCAATCGGCACTAAACCCTCTTTGTGAATCAAGCGGGCCGCAGCCTGCTCACTGTCGGCCTGAACCTGCGCTTTGACGTAGCCGCCAGTATTCGGATCGCGCGCAGTGTACTTATATGAAAGCATCCTAGCCTCTCATCAACCGATCCAGCTCGTCGACATCCACGGCGTAATTCCGTGCTTCTTCGTAGCTCACTGTGCCGGCATGCACAAGCGCGGCCAACGTTTTGTCCATGGACTGCATGCCAAATTCCGCGCCGGTCTGGATAACTGCCTCGAGCTGGTGAGTTTTTCCCTCGCGAATAATGTTGCGGACGGCCGGGGTAGCGACCAAAATTTCAGCGGCAGCGATTCGCCCGCCGCCGATCGCCGGGATGAGCCGCTGCGACACAATCGCCATCAAAATGTTACTCAGCTGCGAACGAATCTGCGCTTGCTGGTGCGGCGGAAACACATCAATCATGCGGTCGATACTCTGAGCCGCCGAGTTGGTATGCAGCGTTGCAAATACAAGATGGCCAGTTTCGGCGATGGTGATAGCCGAGGCGATTGTCTCGAGGTCACGCATCTCGCCGATCAGCACCACGTCCGGGTCCTCACGCAATGCCGAGCGAAGTGCTGCCGAGAACGAATACGTGTCATAATGCACTTCACGCTGGACAATGACCGAGCGCTTGGATTTGTGCGTGTATTCAATCGGATCTTCAATTGTCAAAATGTGCTCAGCGCGCTCTTGATTGATTCGGTGAATCATCGAAGCAAGTGTCGTCGACTTACCCGAGCCGGTTGGACCCGTCACAAGCACCAAACCACGTGGATAACTGGCAAACTTCGACACAATCGGCGGTAAGCCGAGCTGCTCAATCGTTAA
This sequence comes from uncultured Candidatus Saccharibacteria bacterium, assembly GCA_964484675.1. GTDB lineage: Bacteria > Patescibacteriota > Saccharimonadia > Saccharimonadales > UBA4665 > CAZAFC01. The sequence goes on from CAZAFC010000005.1 coordinate 8,335, forward strand.
CATCTCGTTGGGAATCAGGCGCAACGCAGCAGCAAGATTGCCACGCTCATGAAAAGCATTCACGCGGAATCGCCCGAGATCACCGAAGGCAAAACTAAAGTCAAACTCTTTATCTTTGAGCAGAATTTCTTTTTGATCTTCATCAAGAATCGCGAACACCAGTGTCTCGACCGCTTCGTCGCTCAGCACCTCGGCGCCGGTAATCGGCGTCAGCGAGCCATCAATACGCAGAATCGGCGGCAACCCCACTTGCAGATGCAAGTCAGATGCTTTCTTTTTGATCACCTCTTCCAGTAGTATTTCGATTCTTGGCTGCACTTGCATTCCACCCTCTTAAGCGCTGTCCGCGCTTGCCACGCGGTTAATCTCTGTTAGTGTTGTACGACCCGCGAGCGCTTTCAAATATCCGTCCTCGCGCATAGTCACCATGCCCTGCTTCTGCGCGAGCTCTTGAATCTCGGCGCTCGTGGCGTGTTTCAGAATGAGTTCCTGAATTTCGGATGTCACGTTGAACACCTCGTAAATTCCTACTCGCCCCTTATATCCGCCTGGCGTACCCGGGCTGTCTTTGCCCTTGGTTAAAGTATAAGCATTTTGGGTGGCAAGTGGCAAGCTCTCATAGCCCAGATCTTTGGAGATTTTTTCAACATCTTCTTTGGTTTTGGGCAGCAAATTGCCGAGAGCCGTATGAATTGCCTCGGTTTCCACCTTATCACTCTGGTATGTTTCGCTGTCCGTCGCAATCCGGCGGACCAAGCGCTGGCCAATCACCGTGCGCACGGTCGAAGCGATCAAGAACGGCTCGATGCCCATATCGAGCAAGCGCGGCAAGATGCCGGCAGCCGAGTTGGTGTGCAGCGTGCTAAACACTAAGTGGCCGGTGAGCGCCGCCTGCACCGCAAGATCGGCCGTCTCGCGGTCGCGAATCTCACCCACCATCACAACGTCGGGATCTTGGCGCAAAATTGAGCGCAAACCGTCGGCAAATGTCAGCCCCACCTCAGAGTTCACCTGAATCTGATTAATTCCAGCCATCTTGTATTCCACCGGATCTTCAAGCGTCACGATGTTGATGGCATCGCTCTTCACTTCTTGCAGCAATGCGTACAGCGACGTCGACTTACCCGATCCCGTCGGCCCAGAGGTGAGAATCATGCCGCTTGATGATTTCAGCCCTTCGCGAATGGTTCGCAAGGCCCGGCCAGCGTAGCCCATGTCCTCGAGCTTGAGGCTTGTGCCAGTTTTGTCGAGCAAGCGAATCACTACCTGCTCACCCCAGATCACCGGCGAAATCGCAATACGCAAATCGATGTCGCGGCCGGCCACGTTGATGCTAAATTCGCCGTCTTGAGGGATGCGGTGTTCGTCAATCTTGAGATTAGCCAGAATCTTAATGCGCGACACCAGCGCCGGTTCGGTACTTTTTGGCAGTCGCAACACTTCCCGCAAAATGCCGTCTATTCTACAACGAATCTTGAGTGAATCTTGGAGCGGCTCAATATGCACATCGCTGGCATTGTTTTTGGCGGCGTATTCCAAAATAGCCGACAGTGCCTTGCTAATCGGCGAATCTTGGACGATCGTTTTGATATTTTTGGCGGCCTCACCGGGCAACCCCGGCGACTGACTATCAATGCCTGCCAAGCGCGCTGCAGCCTGCGCTGCTTCGTCAGCACCCACCTCGCCCGCAACCGTGCCGGCAATATCCGTCTGGTACTGATGCAGCACCTGCCGAATACCCGCCTCGCTCGCCGAATACACTTTGAGCGGCCGGCCAATTTTGTTCGACAAGAAATCAACCGCCTGCACGTTGTCGGCGTCCAGCATAGCCACAACCAAGCGATTCTGCATTTCGCCCAAAGGGACCGCCATGTAGCGCTCAGCAATATCTTGGGGTAGAAGGTTCAATACATCTGGATCGACGTGCGCGGTGCTCAAGTTCACATAGGGCACTTTGGTCACATGCGCGATTGTTTTGGTGAGCGCCTCTTCGCTCACCTGGCCCGAACTAGCCAGTGCGCTCAGAAGCGGCGTGCTGTCTTTGGCCGCCTTGTCCTTAATATCAGCTAGTTGCTCTTTGGTAAGTGTGCCGTTTGCAACCAGTGTGTCCTCAACCTCTTTCTGCGCGGCCGTGGATAAAACACTCATAGATATTGAGGCAGACTATTGTGTGCTGCCACTAAATGGCGCCTGGTTGTTATTGTTGCCAATCTGAACAGGCAGCGTAGGGTCAACAGAGTTAGAGCTAAAATACTTGGAGCTGGGTGTCGGAAAAGAAGCGGTGATAGGGTCGACTACCTCGACAGCTTGCTGACGGTCTTTGGGCGGTGCGAACAACGTCTTAGAAACAATGAGCGAAACAATCCCGCTAATCGCGACGATAATGATAATCATAGCAATATCTTTTTGTTTCATTTCACCACCTCAGTTCGAATGTTAAGACTCTTGCCCGGTTGGAAAAACGTCTGCGCAGTAATTGTCATGGTCATAGTCGAGTTGTTGCCATTCAACTGCATTGTCATAATCTGGAATGGGCGAATTGATTTATCAAATAGCCCGATAAGATTCTGAACAGATTGGTACGAACCGCTCACTTCAAGCTGAAACGGCATGGGCACTGGCTGCGGCGTCGGGCTACTTTGATTTGCCTGCTGCTTGGCCTCTTCGTCGGTGCCAGTCATGTTGAGAATCTGCATATTTTGACTGTTCACAAGCTTTTCGATGCTAGCGGTCAGCGCGGGAAAATCATACGTACTCGGCAACGCATCGAGGACAATCTTGGCATTATCGCCAGCGTTGTTGCCCGTGCCAGTTGCGTCGCCACCAATAATGTTCGGCGTACTGCTCACGAATGTGTTGTACGAAGCGACCAAACTGTTACGTGCGCTCAGATCCGTTTTGATCTGAGCAAGTGCAGTCTTTTTTCCGGAAACAACGCGGTTCTGATAGCCGGCCTGGCCAAGAAGCGCCTTTGAAGCCACCAGCGAGAAGACAACCACAAAGGCAGCAACGCTCGTCGCGAGCACAATCGTGCTGTTTGCCTTCGTAATCATGGAGCGCTTGGTGAGTGAAATCGTTTTTGCCATTCTAGTGCCTATGCTAATTCGTTCCGTTAAAAAGCGTTGCTGGTTGCGCTGAGTCTGAGTGGGTGTCGGTGATGTTTGGCACGCTTAGTGTGACATCGTGCTTCTGGTCGAACAAAAGTGGATCAAAGGCGATTGTGATGGTGTAGGTGGCCGCTGTTGCCGTTCGGCTAAAGTTACTCAGAACGACACTCGAGAAAGCATTTTTGGCCTGAGTACTGCCGCCATTCACGGTATATGTGGTCGATTTGAGTGTATCAACATAGTTCTTTATTATGTCGAGGCTACTCGCGCTACCACTCATAGAGAGCGTCTTCTCGGAGTAGTCGGCCCGAAGGCTGCCAATAGTTACCGCATTCGGCGTTAGCTGGGACAAGAAGCCAAAGAGCCGCGTCACGGCTGGCTTCTGATCGTGCAAGTTTGTGAGCGATGTCAGTTGGTTTTGAACAGTCAGAATTTTGCTCAGATTAGCCGTACTCTCCAGCTGCGCGCTCTGAGTTTTAATATCAGCGTTGAGGTCGTGCAGATTTTTCTTTTGCACCACATCGACGAACAAAATAAGGAAAACGAGCACAGTGAACGCTGCAACCGCAGCCAGGCTGGAGGTCAATACTACAAGGCGCTTTTGGCGTCGTGCCTTGATGTACTCAATCTTGACATCGGGAAGCAAGTTGAACTGGATCATTCCGTGCGCTCCGCAAGACCAACTGCCACACCAAAGTGGTTCGAAACAGCCAGCAATTCATTTTGGCGCTCGGCCGCAAACGTAACATTGCGCCAGGCATTGCCAATTTCGACTTCGATGCCGAATTTGTTTGCCAAATACAACGGGAACTCGGGAAGCGCCGAGGCACCTCCTGTCACAATGATCCGGCTGAGCGGCATTTCGCCGTAGCGAGCCTGGAAAAATTTGATAGATTTGTCGATTTCGTTCGTCAGCAGATCAACGGTGCTGATAATCGCTTCGTAAATCCGGCCCTCCAGCTTTTCTTTGCCGAGGCCGAACTTGAACACAAACTGCCGCGCTTGCTTGTCGTCAATATTGAGATTTTGGGCGGCCGAACGAATGATTGTTTCGGCACCCGTGGGAATCGCGCGTGTTAGGCGCGGCGAACCGTTTACTGTCACGACGAGATCAGTGCTTTTGCTGCCAATGTCGAGCACCATTTGCGGTGCAGTGGCATCAGGCGCGACCAGTGCTCGCGTGAGCGCCAAATTGTCCGGCTCAAACGCAACGACATCGAGCCCGATTGATTCGAGCAAGTCAAGTCGTTGTTCAACGAAATTGTTCTCGACGCTTGAGAGCAGCACTTCGACTTTGGTTTTGTCCTTGGGCGAATCGCCGATTACCGCCCAGTCGAGCTTGGACTTGTCAAGCGGCGTCGGGATAAGTGAATCCGCCTGATATTGAATCGCCTTGGCAAGCTCATTGGCCGGCAAACGGTCAAAATCAACTACTGTCGTAAACACCCGCTGCGAAGGTACACCCACCGCGACATTGTGCGTCGTCATGTGCGACTGGTCGAGCAGCTCCTTGATTATTTGCGCCAACTTTTGCTGATCCGCCTTGGCGTCGCTCATGACCAATTTGCTATCCACGGGCACGTACGCATATTTGACCAGGTTGCGAATCGGCCCATTGCCGCGCAGTTCAACGAGCCGAATAGCCGTTGTGCCGATGTCCAAACCGAAGAATGCCGAGACGCCTGTTAGTAAGCTCATATTGTCGTAATTATAGCATAAGCATGATAGATTGTGGCAACTTATTTTCTAGAATTGATTGCAGAATCGGCAGCAAACAGTGTCGGAGCCGTTCGCGTTTAGGGCCGTACAAAGCCAACCGCACCGCTCGACCCGGCAATCGTATGCCACCCATGCACGGCTATTCGCTGGCCAATAATTGCCGATTAAAAACCGTTAGGCCCAATAAACTACGTGTATTTACGAGAGACATGCGAGCAAGGACGTCTTAGAAGACAGGCGGCAAATCCGTGATCGCGTTATAGTCGTTGGACGAGCCGCTTGAGGCCGCGCCAGTAGGTTGTGCGATCCAGAGCGTTGGATTGAAGTTAAATACTTCGCCGGCGTTCGTGGCGGCAGCCGATTCGCCAGCCGTGCCGTTGTTTAACGAGCCGAACGTTCTGAGCAAGCGGATTTGTGATGAGACGAAGCTACCATTCACCGTTAACTGCGTATTGCAGAGCGAGAAAAAGCTTGCGTTCGTCGGGTCAACCGGCGCGCCCAAACCAGTTGCGCACGTGTAAATGGTTCCCCCCGTAGCACCGTTGGGTTCTGCAATATATACACCATCGAGTTGCTTTACGCCTTTTCCTATGTAAATGTTGCCCTTCACAACAAGTTCAAACAGCGGAATATTCGAATAGTTCCACGCTCCTGAGCCCGCATACACAATATTGTTCGAAATATACACGTCGCCCTGCACATATACCACTGTACGTTGGCCAGTTGCCACTGTGCCGTTCAAGCCATTTAGACCTGTATTACTGACATACGAATTGCCCGACATGGCACCAACGTTCGTACTTGCAGGCTGGGCCGTGGGAGGCACATTGAAGTAATCCGTGATGCACGGCACGGTGCCAAACGAGCGGCCAAAAGTGCCAGCTGATTTATCGGTGCTCGTCACGCTGCTATTGGCGAAACTGAGGTCGCTCGGCGCACTTGCACCGGCAGTTGTGGTCCCTTGGGCACTCGCGAAATCAATGATTGAATTGAGCGCCATTGCGGCGTACTGCGTGCCCGCGCCTGGATAAAACGGCTGCCCTCGCTGGTTCCAGGAGATAATCGCACTTGCGCTTGATGTGCACGTGTTGTTTGTGTTGGCAAATCCATTGCCAGCCGAAATATCGCCCCCAAACACCTTCAGATACGGCAACGAAACGACCGGCACGCAAGCCTCGTCGCTGGCCGTTCCACCAGAGCTCGTCGTGGGAGTTACATACAGCGAGCGGCAAATACTTTTATCGACGTCGCTCCCCGTGACGGGCACTGTTTCTGTCAGCGTGGCCGTACCAAAGGGACCAATAATCGGATTACATTGTGCTTGCATGAGCGCTGTTTCGGGCCCGTCAATCGGGCCTGTATCCGCCGGCGTCTGTTTGCTATGGCTACCGCTATATTCATTGGCGTATATCGTGCAGTTTGCTGGCCCCACCGTTGGGCCGGCAGAATTATTGAACACGGTGTACGTGTAGCGAATTTGGTCGCCGACCTGGGCATACGGGTTGCTGGATGGAGAGCCGTTTTCAAGTATCGTCGCACCCACACCAGGCTGCAGATTGTACGATGGCAACTGATCGTACTGGTACTGCAAGTTATAGCACACGCCCGCTGCCCTGCCGCCCGGATCAACCGTATCAAAAACACCCTTATCAGCCACCATGACGCCAAGCCAGTTCGTCCCCGACACCAGCAGGTTCTTGTAGGACGTCAGATCCAGCTGCACCTCACGGGCCGTGGATGTCGAGTAGGCGTTGAGGGCTACGCCGTTTATGTACACGCGCAGCCAGTCGTCAGCATACGCCTGGAAGAGCAATTTGGTCGTACCCTGGCCTATGCGCGTAAGATCTGTCGCACTTAAATTGAAGCTGTCGCGTATAAGCGTCACACCGTTGGAGTACAGCTTGGTTGCCTGAGTATTGCCACGCGGGTATTGATCATAATAGAGTCCAAGCGCAAAACCGGGCACCGTGCCGATAACACCCGATGAATACATCTGATCGCTCGTGTCGGGACTCGGCTGGCCCCAAATCGATGCAGCGCCGCCTCCGGGCAAGCTCCCGCATCCTGCCATAACATTAGACCACGATCTAAAGCCGCCACGTTGCCAGTTCACCGTTTGCGGAGGCCCAGGCATTGCCCAGCCGCCTTGGGCATTTGCGTGAATCCATGCGCCACCATTCGCAGTGGTGCCCGCATCACTGTAGCGATCTGTGCAGGGCGCGCTGAGGTTCATGGTATTTCCATCATAAATGAACCCGTATGCCGGCTGCCAAGGAGAAATCTTGTATGCCACACCATTTGCCGAGCAGCCATCACTGCGCAGTGGCCAGTCTACGTCCCACTTCGGCATAGCACCATACCCACGCAAGCTATACCAACGCGTTTGCATAGAACCGGACGAGCTCGTCACCATATTTTGTATGACGGTCGCCGCCGAGGCCGAACGCGCCGGCACAATAATCACAATAGCCACGAGGCCCGCCGCGATTAATCCCGATGCCAGCAAACGGCGAGGCATGCCAACCCTAAAGGCCATATGCTACCCCTGATATTTTGTTCGTTTTGGTATCGTACGATATACTCGCGCGCATTCCGGTTTTTATGCCGGCGGCCTTCCCTGGAGCGTAGCTGTCACCTTGCGTGTACGTTGTTGTGTCCGTCACTGTCAAGCTCAGTGGCTGCTGCGAACCATTGACCAAAAACTCCAAAGTCGTACCATCAAATGACTGCACAACTCCTTCGGCTGCCACCATATTGTGTGCCTGATTGATCTGCGCTTGCGTGACGACCGGGGCATACGATTGAGTCGGGCTCGTCCGTTTTTTGGCACGATCGTTTGCCTGATGCACCCTATAGGCATGCCAGCCAGCCACGCTGCCTACGAGCAAAATAACCGCCGCGGCCAGTAGCAAAACAGGCTTCGATCTCCAAAGCTGACGATTCTTAAAATTGCCCTGAACAATCTTTGCATTCATAGCTACCCATATAGTAAACCATAACCATTTCATTGGGAATACCAGACATTGCCTGGCGCACCACAATCACTAGGTCAAGTCGTATTCAACCGATCGCGCATACTCGATCAAAGCCTGATCGGGTTTGCGGCCCGCGATTCCCAGATTGATAACACGCTGCGCGAAGCCATCGAATGGCTCACCTGGAGGCAACGTATACACATCAGTGAGCAGTCCGACCCGATCTGCATCGGGGTCGACATTTTTGCGCTGCTGCACCTCGGCCGCCACGCTCAGGACTGCCGGATATTCTGCCTCGAGGGCGTCCAAAAATTGCCCCAAAAGCTTAATCTGCATAGCCTTCTGCTCAATAGCATAGGACGAATACCGCTCATTTCCCCGGAGAGGCGCGCTCCGATCGAGAACCGAAGCCGTAAAAACCATGCTCAGCTGCAGCATTTCCTGGGCAAATAACTCCTCGGAAAGCTTGCCCGTCGTCGAATAATAATCGATAAAAACAAATCCCTTCTCGGGATTGTAGAGAACATTGCCCGGCTCGAGAACATCCAGCCCAAGTGCACTTTCGTGCATTTCGGCTGCAGCATGTAGCATGTCAGAAATGTGCGCGTCAGATATGGAAGCCTTTTCAGCCAGTGTCATCCTATCAGTAGGCTGCCCATCGACAAATTCGATAACCGCAACCGATTGCTCTGGTTCTGCCGCTTCAAGATGCGCTACATTTTTGATCGTCGCACCCCGACGGAACGCTTCCACGATGTCATCGGTCACGCCCCCAACCTTAACAGCGTATGACTTGCCCTCATTTTCAAGTTTGTAGACAATTCCGTGGCTGCCCTGCCCGAGCGTCGGTCGGTGGGCAGAATGTCCGCTTAGATACGAATCAACCCAATAGAATTCATCATAATATCTGTCAGTCATTGTGCTCAGATATGTATCGGGATGCTGTGCCGCCTCGCTCACACCGACTGCCACATGCCCCACGCCCAGCGCCAATTGAGGATCGTGTGCCCCAGCCAACTCAGCCGGCTGGGGCACACCTGAGGCCAAAAGATGGGGATGCATGTCTGGGTGAATCATATTTTTGTTGGGGTTTACTGTATACATATATCATAATCCTTATGCTAATGCAATACACTCTGCGCATCTCAGAAGGTCATAACTCCCGTGAAAGCGACTCTAGCGCACTTGGGCACGTCGGTTATTTTACGAGCACACTCTTTGGGTTATTTATTTTTGTCATTACCTCTGTTATAATTGAGACATGAGTTCCCTTTCTATCGGCATAGTCGGCTTGCCGAACGTCGGCAAATCGACCCTCTTTAACGCGCTCACCGGTAGCAACATTCTGGCGGCCAATTACCCGTTTGCCACGATTGAGCCAAATACCGGCATCGTGCCCATTCCTGATTCACGCCTCCAAGTACTCAGTGACTTGTATCATGCACAAAAAATTGTTCCGGCCACCGTTACTTTTGTGGATATCGCCGGACTCGTGGCCGGCGCCTCAACCGGCGAAGGCCTGGGCAACCAATTTCTGAGCCACATCCGCTCGACCAACGCCATCGTTCATGTGGTCCGGGCATTTGCGGATAAAAACGTTATCCATGTCGATGATGAAATTGACCCGCGCAAGGACATCGACATCATCAACACTGAGCTCGTGCTCGCCGATTTGCAAACCGTCGCGAAACGCTTGCCGAAGTTCGAAAAAGAAGCGCGCGCCAATCCCAAGCTCAAGCCCCAGTTGGACACGCTCCAGCGCGCGCATGATCTGCTCGACGCCGGCCAGCCACTCTCGAGTAGCCAAGATCTAAATCACGATCACCTGGCCGATTTGCATCTCATTACCGCCAAGCCCGTGATCTATGTGTTCAATCTCGATGAGGCAGGACTGCAAGATAGCGCTCACCAAACGGCACTCCGCGCGCTGGTTGCGCCTGCCCAGGCGCTATTTGTGTCGGCTCAGCTGGAAAGCGAGCTGCAAGGACTCGACCCCGCTGATGCCGCCGAGCTGCTCGAAAGCTACGGCCAGCACGAATCAGGCCTCGTGCAGCTTATCCACAGCGCACAGCGCACGCTCCGGCTCCAAACCTATTTGACAGCAGGCGAAAAAGAAGTGCGTGCCTGGACAATTCCGATGGGCGCCACGGCGCCGCAAGCCGCCGGAGTAATCCATGGCGACTTCGAACGTGGTTTCATCGCTGCGCAAATCATATCGTACCCCGATTTAATTGCAGCCGGATCCGAAGCAGCTGCCCGCCAAGCCGGTAAGGTACGCCTCGAGGGCCGCGAGTACGTTATGCAACCCGACGACATCGTTGAATTTCGATTCAACGTCAGCAAGTAGCCACTTCAAAGCAGCGTACAAACCTTGCGTCAGGAAGATTGGCTGTTATCAAGTTCTAGTTTTGTGTGCAAACGTACCGCTCTTGCAACTATGAGCCGTCAAATCAAGAAGAACCGACTATCTATGCAGATCATCTTCACTGCGAGCTTCAAAAACAAACGCAAAAAGCCCGCCACCGCATCGGGCTCTTTGCTAAAGCTTTTGTTAGTAAAATTTCGGGTAGTGCCGACGGCGCATGAGCACCGGCATTTTGTTGTAGGGGTTGAGCGGGCTGTGCATTGGCAGGCTTGTGTTCGCCCCAGTTTGCATTGCGAGGCTGCCAGCCATCGCTAAGGCCTGATTTTGCTCAACGGCTGCTTGTTGCTGGAACTGCTGATGCATGAACTGTTGGCGCATCTCGAGCACACGCTGCTGCGTGTAGTTGAGGACCGCGCGCAGGTGCCCCTGATTCCAGCTCGTGAAGCGCAGCGTTCGGCCTGGCGTCATAATCGACACGCTACTATCGAGCAATCGAGCGCTGTAGTCGATTTCGACGATCATGTCGAAACGTATGTCTTCGAGCGAGAGGAACATCGGCTTGCGATCGACAAGCAAGAGCCGATAATCCGTGACGCACAACATTGCGAAGCCGCCTTCGTATCGGCCATTGGCGCAGTGCGCTATTGTTTCCTCGGGCGTGAGGATATTTTGTAGTTCGCGAATCTCGGCGCGACCCCAGAAGCGGAAGTTACACCCGGCCGTTTTGAGTTGCTGCTCTACCTGGTCTAGGCTTACCATACTCCCTCCTTTACTCCGCTCGTTCCACTGAGCAGTACTTATATAATAAGGAAGATTTTCACCGAAGACAGTTAGCTTAGTCACCTCAGTTAGACGATTTATATCACAAAAAATAGTTCATCTCTGATAATTATGGCATAATGTGATCATGCTCACTTCTCCCAGCCAGATGAAGAATCTTATCAACCTGTTTCACCAGGGCGCACGGCTCACCTACAATAAAGGCGAGTTCATCATCCGTCCGGGCGAGACACCCTCGGGCTTATACTATGTTTCTAGCGGATTAGTTAAGGCGTATGACATCACCAAATATGGCGACGAAAACTTGCTGATTATCCGTCGGCGTGGCGAAATCCTTGGACTCACCTGGGCCATTACCGGCCAAGACCGCGGCATTATTTATGCGGCACTCGCGCCCACTACTGTTTTCTTCATTACCCGCGAACAGTTCACCTCCTTTATTCACAATAACCCCGAAACTGCATTGCCACTCGTTGACATGCTTGTCGACATGTACCGTCTGCATTCTGAGCGCATTTTGACGCTGGAATATCGCACCGTCCGCGAGCGCTTAGTCGCCTTTTTGCTCAACACCGCCGACCGCTTTGGCAAGCAAGAAAAAGATGGCATCCTGATTGACGTACCGCTGCGCCAACAAGACATCGCCAGCTCGATTAGTGCCACCCGCGAAACCACGGGCCGTGAGCTGGCCGCGCTCGAACGACAGGATTTGCTTCGCCATCAGCAGTCCCGGATTCTACTCACGAATGTCGAGAAAATCCGCCACTACCTCAGGTAAATTCGGCAGCAGCAAAAGTCTAGCACACACTCGTCCAGTAGCAAAAACCAAAAAATATCGCCCAAAGTACAACAGCATCTTTTTTGCAAAACGCTAGTGCTTCGCAGCCAGCCATGATAAAATCTCGGTATGTATTTTAAGAGTCGAGCCGACGCGGGCAGCCTTCTTGCGAACCAAATTGTGCCAAAATATAGCGGCCAAAATTGCACCGTCGTCGCACTCAACGATGGCGGCGTGATGGTTGGCGCACAAATCGCGCTTCGCCTACACTGCCCGCTCATGCTGCTGCTTACTGAGGCAATCACGTTGCCGCGCGAGAACGTTGCCGTGGCCGGTATGAGCGAGGACGGCGGTTTTGCCTACAATAGCTCGTACTCGCCTGCTGAGATCGAGGAATTTCAGCAGGAGTATTTCGGCTATATTGAGCAAGAAAAACTCGAGAAACTGAGCGAAATGCACCACCTGCTTGGCCAAGCCAGCCTGCTGCGCAAAGATTTGCTGCGCGGCAGCACGGTGATTCTGGTGTCCGATGGGCTTGAGGGCGGTTTTTCGATCGATGTTGCGGCGGATTTTCTCAAGCCGATTCGCATCGAGCGTCTGGTAATTGCCACGCCGCTCGCGAACGTCCCTGCGGTCGATCGCATGCACATTCTTGCCGACCAAATTTTCTGCCTTAGCGTGATCGAGGATTACATTTCAACCAATCATTATTACGAGATGCAAGATGTGCCGCCGCACGAGCAAGTCACCAAAACGATCGAGCAAATTATGCTGCACTGGAAAATTTGAGGCAGTTACGTCAAACTGACGTCTTATTGCCCAAAAAGTATTACTTCAGCTGCGCGATTCAAGGGCTTTGGCCACAACCGACCGCCAATCCGTTGTACCACCAGCCCGAATACTATCGAGTGAATCCAGGGGAATCCACTCTGGCATTTCGCCGGCAAGTTTCTCATATTCATCAAACCCTTCGATTGAAAATTCGCCGCCCACAAAATCGCATACATAATAAAGAGGCAGCGATTGGATGTGAATGAGCTCACCCGTATTGAGTTCGGCGTAGCTAAAAAAATTTGAGGCAGCATAAACAGGCCGCGGATTAGTAATTGCTAACCCTGTTTCTTCCCTCACTTCACGCATGACCGCATCCGAGGGCATTTCACCAAGCTCTACCCCTCCGCCAGGCAAGTGGAAGGCGCCGTACTGCTTGGTAAGCAAGATTGCACCTTCGTGCACAACGATGGCATAGGCAGTTGGGCGCCATGCGAGTTGGTCAACCGGCACATTGTATTCATTGCCATGTATGTCGATACTTTTGACGAGCTGGGAACCATCGGATTGCATAGTGCGAGTATAGCCTTGGCGAACTGATCGGTCAATGGCGCATAACAGAGTTACAGTTTCTTGAGCAAATAGAATCGCTCGAGGTTGCCTTTGCTGCCAGCCACGTCTGAGTCAGATTTATCGAGCAGCACAAAATGCTGGCGTGCCCACTCCTCGAAACTCTTGAGAATGTCACGGCGCAAACGGTCGTTCTTGATGACACCCTTGTGTTTGAGATTGCTCACGCCAGCCTCAAACTGCGGCTTGACCATCGCGACAATTTGCGTCCGCGGGCCGCTCAATTGCGCGACATGCGGCAAAATATCGCGCAAACTCACAAAGCTCACATCGATCACCACAATATCGGGTAGGGGCATCGTTGGGTGAGCGCCAGCGTCAGGCTGGCCTGCAAGGCGCAGATCGCGGATGTCGGTTTGCTCATGTAATTCAATCTGTGGATTACCACGCAAGCTCGGGTGCAGCTGATCGGTGCCGACGTCCACGGCAATCACTTTGCGGGCACCGTGCTGAAGCGCATAATCGGTGAACCCGCCCGTGGAGCTGCCAACATCCAGCATCGTCACATCAGTAAAATCCAGCCCCAACCTGCTTGCTACCGAGGCAAGCTTCAGCCCGGCTCGCGACACATATTGCTCACTGGTGCGCAGCTCCAGATCAGCATCCGGCGAGACAAGCGCGCCAGACTTCGTCATCTCGCGCCCGTTCACAAACACCTTGCCGAGTCGAATCCAACTCTCAGCCTGACTGCGCGATGGTACCAGGCCGCGCGCCACCAGCAATTGATCAAGTCGCTGCTTCATAAAACTAGTATACCTCAGTTAGGATCGCACGCATCTTACAAAAGATCAGGTTTGGCTCTGTCATTCGCGCTCGCACGTTTTGACCTTCAACGCTCTGAACTTCCGCGCTTTCAAACCAAGCTACAATATCTCTCGGGGCCAGAGCTCCGATCTTATCAGTTTAGCTCTTGACGCGCTCGCGATATGCGCCCGTAGCTGTGTCGACCGAAATCAAGTCACCTTGCTTGATAAACGCCGGTACTTTCACAGTGATGCCTGTCTCGAGTTCGGCCGATTTCAGCACCGAACTCGTTGTGTCACCCTTGACCACGTTTTCGGTGTAAACCACTTTGAGCGGCACGTTTTTCGGTAGCTCAACGTTAATCGGCACGTCGTTGAAAAACTGGAGCTGGAGTCGGTCGCCTTCCTTGAGGTAGCCTGCGCCATCGCCGACCAGTTCGCTCGACACCTCGAACTGCTCGAAGGTTTCTTCGTTCATAAAGTAGTACGTCGTGCCGTCATTATAGAGATATTGCACGTTTTGGTTGGTCACGTCTGCGCTATCAAGTTGTTCATTGCCCTTGTAAGTTTTCTCGAGCACGCGGCCGTCGAGCAAACTTTTGATACGCACATTCACGATCGAACCGCCGCGGCCCATCACTTTCTGACCATACTCGACCACGCGATATGGCACGCCGTCGATCTGGAACAGCACGCCTTTTTTGAGATCAGTAATACTTAATGCCATAGGGCTACTCCTGTCGTATATTCGCAATCATGTATTCAATTTGGGCGGTCAAGTGCGCCACGTCAATGGCGCTGAACACGTTTTGTTCGCTGGCCGCCACAATCGTTTGGCGCAGCCGCTCGAGTGTTTTGCGAACGGTGGCGCCGAGTCGCAGCTGCTCGAGCCGCGTTTCGGCGTACTCATAATCCCGCGCGTCAAGGCGGGCGTCAATCAGCAGGCGCTTGAGTGTTTGAATCAGCTTGCGCTCGTCGAGCGATATGTCATCAATATCAAACGCCGCAAGCACGCTCGTCGCGTGAGCTTCGAGCGCTTTCGCCCGCTCTAGAAATGACGCACCCTCCACGTATTCGAGCTAGCCTCTTGCCTAGTTGTTCGCCACGAACGGCAGCAATGCGATGTGCCGGGCGCGCTTAATTGCCGTGCTCAAGCGGCGTTGCTCGCTCTCGGTCAGGCCTGTTTTTTTGCGCGTTTCAATCTGGCCGTACACATTGACGTACCGCTGCAATGTCTTAAAATCTTTGTAGTCAAAAAAAGCTACATCTGTTTTGTGCTTAAAAATCTTTGCCATATATCTTGTCCTTACATTAGTTCAGGAGTGACTAGAACGGAATGTCGTCGAGATTGATCGGTTCGTCGCCGATGTCTTCGATAACCACCATGTCATCTTGTTTTTTGCCCGAGCCCGAGCCGCTGGAGCTACTGCGAGCTGGTGCGCTCGAGGAGCCGGCGCCCTGCGTCTGTGAACCGCCACCGTATGACGCACCACCTTGCGAGGCGCCGTCGCCGTCGCCGCGACCATCGAGAAAGGTCACGTCGTTGGCGAGCACTTCCACTTTGCTACGCTTTTGGCCGTCCTGCTCCCACGATCGGCTCTGGAGTCGACCTTGCACGAGCGCTCGGCGACCGCGTGTGAGATATTGTGCCACGCGCTCACCGAGTGGACCCCAGGCAACAACGTCGATGTAATCGGTTGCTTCCTGCCATTCGCCAGCTTGGTCTTTGTAGGCGCGGTTCAGCGCCAGGCTAAAGCTGCACACGCTCTGGCCGCTCGGCGTCTGCCGTACTTCTGGGTCACGAGTTAGATTTCCCATCAAGATCACTTGGTTGACACTTCGTGCCATCGTTCACTCCCTCCGAGATGCAGTTCATGCATCCCTGTTTACTCTCTCAGTATAGCCTATTTTTCGGCTGATTTGTCTTTGTCGTCGCTCTCGGCCGCTTCGCCGCGCTCGGCTGCCTTCTTGGCTTTTTCGGCCTTGGCGGCTTCGGCTTTGGCGATTGCCTTGAGGTCAAGCTTGGTGATCATGAACCGAATTACTTCGTCGGTGATGTTCAGTACGCTCTCGACTTTGCGCAACGCCTGGGCTGGAAATTCTACGGTGTAGAACACGTACACAGCCGACTCGTTCTTGGCAATTGGGTACGCGAGCTTGCGCTTGCCCCAGTTGTCGGTGTTGACGATCTTCCCGTCGTTGTCGGTAAAGATCTTTTCTACGCGAGCTGTTGCCTTTTCCAGATCAATTTCCAGATCTGGATGGTACAGCACCGCCACTTCGTATTGATTCATCAATACTCCTTCCGTTGGTCTCTGCCCGGCCGCCAAAGGTGCGCCGAGCTGAATGAGTTAGTAACAGGGGTAATTATACAGCAACATTTGCGTATCCGCAAATCCGAAGATACAATCAACGTCTCGATGCGCTTGGCAACACGGTTCAGCTAGACAACGGTGATTGATGCGAGCTTGTCGTACCGAACTGCCTGGATGGCCGCCAACGAGTACGCCTGGCCAGCGCGGTAATCGCTAATACTTTTGAGCACGCTTGGCGCCCGGAGTTTGCCCGCTGCATCGAGCGCCTGAATTTGTTCGAAACTGTACGTGGCGATATTTTTGTGCTCACTGGATGCAAGCTGCACATCTTCTGGTGCGCTGCCCGCAAAAACAAAGAACAAGATATTATTGCCGTCGGCGAGAACCGTTTGATACATGCCCACAAAATGTTCGAGCTGGGCCGAGACACCGGTTTCCTCATAGATTTCGCGCAGTAAACACTCCTGCAAATCTTCGTGCGGCTCAAGCGTGCCCGCCGGCAAATTATATAAATGCTTTTTGGCGGCCCGAACTTCTTGCACTAAGACGTAGCCGTCGCCTTGCTTTAGAATCGCACCACAACCGATGAAAAATCCCATCCCACGATTCTATCACCTTTTCGCGAAAAATTGAGTAGCTAGCTCTCAGGTTCGGCGTCGGCTGGCATAGCTGGATTGCCGAAGACTTCGTCCATGGAGCTCACAAGCACTTCGCGCGGGCGAGCGCCGTCGGCTGCACCGACAATTCCCTGTTCTTCCATCGTTTCAATCAGGCGGGCGGCGCGGCCGTAGCCAATTCGTAAGCGGCGCTGGAGCAAGCTCGTGCTCGCCTTGCGACCTTCGATCACCACTTGCACTGCGTCGCGCCACATGTCGTCGTCGGCGTCGTTGCCGCCGTCCATCGACATCACATTACTGCCTTTACCGATCTGCACAGGCTGGCTGATAATCTCATCGTCATACTGCGGCGGCCGCTGCATGCGAATGAAGTCAGTAACTTTTTGCGTCTCATCATCCTCGATCAGCGCGGCCTGCACGCGCTTCGGCTTGGGCATATCACTGGTGAGCAACAGCATGTCACCGCGGCCGAGGAGTTTTTCGGCACCCATTTGGTCGATAATCGTGCGCGAGTCAACTTGGCTGGCCACCGTGAACGCAATGCGCGCCGGCACATTGGCCTTGATAAGTCCGGTAATGACGTCCACCGACGGGCGCTGGGTGGCGAGCACCAGGTGGATGCCAGCAGCGCGGGCTTTTTGCGCCAAGCGGACGATCAATGCCTCGACATCGCGCGCAGCCATCATCATCAGGTCGGCGAGCTCGTCGATCACGATCACGATGTACGGCATGCCTTCCTGCTTCTTGAGGTTGTTGTACTCCTCAATATTGCGCTTGCCCACTTCGGCCATGGTGCGCAGGCGGCGCTCCATTTCGGCCACCGCCCATTTGAGCGCGCTAATACACTTTTCGGGTTCGTTGATAACTGGGGTCAGAAGGTGGGGAATGTCGTTGTACGGCGCCATTTCAACCTGCTTGGGGTCGACCAAAATCAGCTTGAGATCGGACGGCGAATTGCGATACAACAGGCTCGTCAGGAACGTGTTGATCATCACCGATTTACCCGAACCAGTCTGCCCGGCCACGAGCAAGTGCGGCATTTTGCCGAGATCGGCCACCACCGGCTTGCCAGCAATGTCCTTACCGATGACGAACCCGAGCGGGCCCTTCACGTCGGTCCACTCGCGCGACTGCAGCATCGAGCTCACCCGAACCGTCGCGGCTTTGATGTTCGGTACCTCAATACCAACGGCGCGCTTGCCCGGAATCGGCGCTTCCATGCGAATTGCGTGGGCCGCGAGGTCGAGTGCGAGGTTGTTTTCAAGCGCCGTGATCTTGGTAAGTTTCACGCCGGTCGGCGGCTTCATGGTGTACTGCGTCACGCGCGGACCGATGTTAGCGCCTTCCATTTCGACGTCAATATTGAAGTTCGCAAATGTGTCGTGAATAATCTGCGCGTTGCCGTTTACGTCGCCAGCATCGGCTTTGTCTTGCTTTTGATTGAGCAAATCAGTACTTGGGAATTGCCAATTCGGGTCGCTCGCCGCCGTGAGCGCTTCGTGCGTTTCCACGGGCGCGAGCTTTTGTGCAGTGTTTTTGAGAGAGTTGAGCCGCGGGATTTTGTCGTGGTCACGCTTCGAATCAAGGTGCTCCACCGGCACACCTTCGTTCAGCGTAAAGCCACTTGGCTCGCCACGAGCCTTGAGCGCAGCCAAATCTACCTCCGTTTTGTCACGCTTGAACAATTTTGCGAGACCGAGCAGCACTGTGGGCGAAATGCCAAATGCGAAGAACACTGCCAGCACGAGCAGCACCAAGAACATCACGCTAGCCGGAAAAGCGTCGAGCAAATGCAGCGCCGCGCCACCGATGCCTTTGCCGATCGCGCCGCCGTGGCCACCGCTGAAGCTGCCATCGGCATTATGCGTTGCGAACATGCTCATAAGCAAGCCAGCGCCGAAGGCCAGGCCAGCCAGCAAGCCGAGTAATTTCCCAAGCGGCATCTTGCGATCTTCGCTGGTAAACTTGAAAATCCCCCAGTAGGCCAAAGCAAACGGCACCAGATAGCCAGCCCAGCCGAACGCCGCATACACGCCTTTGAACAAATCTTTAGGCAGCGGCCCGCCTGTGCCGAAGCCGCCGAGCAGCGCGAACAGCGCCACGACACACAGCAGGATGCCCGCCGACAAATCCCAGAACGGCGAGCGCTCAATTGGTTCGACTGCTTTCTTCCCTCGAGTTGATTTTTTCTTTTTGGTCATGTGATGGTTCCGCTTTTCGTTGGCTCGGCCAGCGCGTTATGGCTATATTATAGCAATTTTTACAACTTCCGTCAACGCGCTTACGCTCTCAAATTTTAGTCGATGCGGGCGTCTTGCGCAAGCAGTCGTTCGCGCATCTCTTGGAACCGCTTCTGCTGCTCTTGTGCCAGCTCTTCATTGGTCTTGGGGCGAGGCGCTTGCGCAGCACTGTTCCCGCCAGCGCTGCCGCCGTTGTTTTGCTTGTTTTGCTCGGGCTTGCCACCGATAATGTTGATCACCGGGATGACAATCGGGCTGCGCTGCGTCTGGTCGAACAGATAGTGTGTGATGTGATCCTTGAGCTCGGTCTTGAAGCGGTCGAGATCGACGCGCTTGTAGCGCTGCTGAACGGCGCGGCGAAGCTCGTGGCGCAAGCCGTTCATGAGGTCTTCGTTGTCGCGCATGTAAATGAAGCCGCGGCTGATGATATCAGGACTGGTGAGCAAGCTGCCTGTCTTTTTGTCGACGGTAAGCACGACTGCCACCAGGCCTTCTTCGCTCAAAAGCACGCGGTCTTTCACCACGATGTTGTTCACGATCGTGCCGGATTGGTCGACCAAAATTGTCCCGCTCGGCACGCTGCCGGCAAGCTCGATTTTGTCGGGTGTCATGGCGATCACGTCGCCGTTTTCGGCATTCACGGTGTTAGCGCGCGGCACGCCGAGCTCCACAGCCAGCTCGATGTGACTCTGCTTGGACCGGTACGCGCCGTAAATCGGGATGAAGAATTTCGGCTTCGTGAAGTTGATCATGTCGGCATATTCGTCGCGCGATGCGTGGCCGGAGACGTGCAGCGGGCCGACGCCTTCGAGCTCGTGATTGACGTGCGTGAACACGTGCACGCCTTTGCGCATGAGGTCGTCGATCATCTGGCCAATGAGCGCGTCGTTGCCAGTCTCTGGAATCGGCGTGCTCGAGAGCACCACAGTGTCCTGCTCTTTCATCTTGACGTGGCGGTGCTCGCCGCTGGCCATACGTTGCAGGGCTGAGCTCGGCTCGCCTTGCCCACCGGTACACACCACAACTACATCGTTATCCTTGAGGTTCGGCACGGTGGCGATCGGTACAAACGTACCCTTTGGCACTTTCACAAATCCGTGGCGGACGGCCATTTCAAGCGTGCTCATCATGCTGCGACCATCGAGCGCGATCTTCTTGCCGTGATGCACAGCAGCGTTGATAATCATCTGAATACGGTTGACGTTCGTCGAGAAAATCGCGATGAAAATGCGGCCCGGCGCGCGCTCCATAATGTCCACAAAGCTCTGTTCAATGGTGCTCTCGGATGGCGTACGGCCCAAGCGCTCCGGCGTGGTGCATTCGCTGAGCAGCGCCAGCACACCTTCGTTGCCAAGCTCCTGGAGGCGCTCGACATCGCTGCGCTCGTGGTCAAGCGGGTTCGGGTCGAGACGAAAATCGCCGGTGTTAATAATCCGACCAACCGGCGTGTCGAGCACCACACAGGTCGAGCCCGGAATCGAGTGCGTGATGCGCACCAGCTCCACGAAGAACTCGCCGACTTTGAGCCGCTCATGCGTGTCCTCGTTCATGGTAACCGTCTGGAGCTCGAAGCCTTCAGGCATCGGCAAGCCGAAGTTTTCGAAGATTTCTTCGACGCGGCCGATGGTGAATTTGGAGCCGTAAATCGGCGCCGGGAATAGCGGCACGATGTGCGGCAAGCCGCCGATGTGGTCAAGGTGGCCATGCGTGATAATGTAGCCGCGCAATTTGCCGCGGATGCTCTCGAGGTAACTCGTGTCGGCGATGCCGTAGTTGATGCCCGGCAAATCCACGCCGAGGTCGTTGCCGGCGTCGATCACCACGGCATCGTTCATGTATTCGACGAGAATCATGTTCTTGGAGCCACCGCCGTTCATGCCGCCAAGGCCGATGACCTTCAGGCGCGGCGAATCGTCGATGAAGTTGGCGCGGCGCGAGCGGGCCTCGGGCTGGGCCGAAGCGTAGAGATTGGCCACCCGCTGGGCGTCGGCTTGGCTGCGTTTTTGCGCGCGCACAGCGGCGCCGCGCGACTGGGTCGGCTTGGCAAGCGTCAGGCCGGCGACGGAGCGAGCATTGTTGTTGTCGCCCCTGTTGTTGCCGTTGCCACGCGAAGCACGAGCCTCGCCACCGCTGCCGCTGCCGTTGCCGCGGTCATTAAAATTGCGGCGCGCGCTGTTTTGGCCGGCATCGCCGTTCGCCCGCGAGCCTCGCCGCGGGCGACTATTCGCTTCCGAACCACCCTGTTGTTCGTTTTCCATGTTAATCCTTTCTTATTTGGAGTCAGTTTCGTGAGCCGATTGTTCCTGAATCTTTTTGACGACGATCGGTAATTTGGCAAAATCGTCGATCAAAGTTTGGCGCATCGCACCGTTGTACAGCGCGGCGGCCGGATGGAACAGCGGCATAATCACCAGCGTCGTCACGCCTGCGGTCCCAAATTGGACGCGAATGCGCTTCGGCTGGCCGTGGATTTTACTGATTTGTAAATCCGGCAAGAAACAATTCATGCTGTGCCTGCCGAGCGTGACGACCACGGCGGGCTGAATAATCTCTAGCTGGGCTTGCAAATATGGCAAGAACGCAGCTTTTTCGTCGGGCAGCGGGTCGCGATTGTTCGGCGGCCGATACTTGACGATGTTGGTAATGTAAATGTTTTCGCGCTTGAGGTCGATGCCAGCAAGCATTTCGTTCAGGAACTTGCCGGCCGCGCCGACAAACGGGATACCCTGCTCGTCCTCATGCTTGCCTGGCGCCTCGCCGATAAACACGATCTTGGCAGCCGGATCGCCATCTCCAAACACGAGCTGCGTAGCGCCTGCCGCCAACTCCGGACACACCTTATCGGCAAGAATCTTCTGCCTCAGCTGGTCAAGCTTGGACTGTTTGTCGCTCGGCTGATCGTTGGGGTTGGTGGAGTTGGCGGCTGGCTGCATCTGCTTGGGGTGTTATTTCTTCTTCGTTTCGGCGAGTTCGCGGGCGGCGGCTTTCATGCTGAGCTGTAAACGGCCGCGGTCGTCGATCGCCACCAGCTTTACATTCACGCGATCGCCTTCTTTGAGCACGTCACTTGGCTTGTCGATGCGTTCTTCGGCGATTTCCGACACGTGCACGAGGCCGTCTTTGCCGGGCAAAATCTGCACGAACACACCGAAGTCGAGCACGCTCACCACTGGCGCGTTCATATAAATGTGTCCGATCTCCGGCTCGGCCACGATGTCCTGGATCCACTGAATCGCCTTGGCAATCGATTCGCCGTCGGGGCTCGCAATCATCACTGTACCGTCGTCCTTGATCTCAATTTCAGCGCCGGTTTCGCTCGTAATCTTCTGGATGGTCTCGCCGCCCTTGCCGATCACTTCGCGGATCTTGTCGGGGTTAATCTGGATCGTCTCCACACGCGGCGCGTACGGGCTAAGCTCTTTGCGCGGCTCGGCGAGCGTGGTGAGCATGTGCTCGAGAATGAACGCGCGGCCTTCGCGGCCCTGAATGAGAGCTTGCTTGAGCGTCTCGACCGGCAAGCCGTGAACCTTCATATCCATTTGCAAAGCGGTGATGCCCTTGCTCGTGCCAGCCGTTTTGAAGTCCATATCGCCGGCAAAATCCTCGGCGTCGGCGATGTCACTCAAAATGACTGCTTTGTCGCCCTCGATCATGAGCCCCATGGCAATGCCGCTCACCGGTGCTTTCAGCGGCACGCCGGCATCCATGAGCGCCAAACAGCTCGAGCAGGTTGCGGCCATACTCGTCGAGCCGTTCTGACTCATGATTTCGGTAACTGAGCGGATGGCGTACGGGAAGGTGTTCTCATCTGGCAAAACAGCGGTCAGCGCACGTTCGGCGAGCGCCGAGTGGCCGATTTCGCGGCGGCCCGGGCTGCCCAGACGCTTGATCTCGCCCACGGTGTAGCCGGGCGCATTGTAGTGGTGCATGTAGCGCTTTTCTTCATTGCGCTCCATGGTGTCGACGAGCTGTGCGTAGGTGAGCGGCGCGAGCGTGACGATGTTCATGCCTTGTGTGAGGCCGCGCGTGAACAAGCTCGAGCCGTGAGCGCGCGGCAAAAATCCGACTTCGCTGCTCAAGGGGCGAACTTCGGTAAAGTTACGGCCGTCCGGGCGAACGCCGTCCTCGAGAATCCCTTTTCGCACGTCTTTGTTAGCGGCCGAAGCAAAGGCGTCTTCGTATTCGCGCTTCAAAGCTTCCCAGTCGTCGCCGAGCTTTTCGGCAAAGTGCTGGAGCAAAGCTTCGCGCAACACATGCATGCGTTCGTGGCGCTCGGCCATCGGCGCGCGCAATTTGGCACCCATCTTGCCGTCCAAAAACGCATCGACTTCTTTTTGAATGTCTTCGCTCGGCAGGCTGGGCTCATATTCGAGCTTGGCAATCTTGGCCTTCTTGACGAGCTCATTTTGCAGCTCAATTGCTGGCTGCATTGTTTGGTGCGCCCACACGAGCGCGTCGGCCACCGTCTCTTCGCTGACTTCGTTGGCGCCAGCTTCGACCATCATAATCGCGTCATGCGTGCCAGCCACCACGAGGTCGAGATCGTTCGTCTGCATCTCTTCGAGCGGCATGAACGCCTGCGGCTTGCCATCTTTCAGGCCAATGCGCAGGCCCGCCACCGGGCCGTCAAACGGCGCGCCAGTGAGCATGAACGCCGTGCTCATGGCAATCATCGCGATCATGTCCGGGCGAAACGCCGGATCGGTACTGAGCACGGTGGCCACACCCTGCACTTCGTGGCGATAGCCCTTGGGCCACAAGGGGCGAATCGGGCGGTCGATCAAGCGGCCGATCAGGATTGCTTCGTCGCTCGGCCGACCTTCGCGCTTAATAAACCGGCTGCCGCTAATCTTGCCGGCGGCGTAAAATTTCTCCTCGTAATCGATACTCAGCGGAAAATAATCAAAGCCGGCGATCGGCTTGGGGCTCACCATGGCCGTGCCAAGCACCACCGTGTCGCCGTAGCGCACGATCACGCTGGCCGAGGTGCGAAACCCGACGCGGTTAATCTCAAGGCTCAGTTTTCGGCCGCAAAAATCGGTCTCGACACTGATAATCTGTTTTCCCGAAGGATTGATAGTCTGACTCATTGTCACCTTTCTTGGTTGTTTGAGCGAAAAGCAGGCAAAGTGCAAATATTGCGTGGCCCTTGTGCATTTCATGGCGACGAATATCTGGTCTCTGCCGACTTTTTGCAAAATTCCAGCGATGCTCCCAATTGTGCGATGCTGCTTCAAGCTTTTTGCGCAGCACGCCGTAACCGGACTTGGCAATTGCATTGTGTCCCTCGAAAGCGCTCGGAACTGCTCATGTCTCCTTTTGGAGTCATGCTTGTTCTTTGCGCAAGCTTTCTCGATGACAAAATGCAATTGCCAACTTGGAGGTTTGCGATGCGGCACTACTTCGGAATGGCCGTATCATCTTGGAATCGCCGTGCCTCACGCGTTGCGACCCTAGCAACAAGCTGCTCTAAGCGAGACACTGGCCAAACATGACAATCTTTAAAACTGCAAGCTTCTTGGAATTTTGCATTACTCAAACATTTTAATGTGCACAAGCTGGCGGCCTCGAGATTCGAGACCACTAAGTCCATGCACTAGCGGCGAATGCCGAGCTTCTGAATGAGGTCGAGGTACGCTTGGCCATCTTTGGCGGCGATGTATTGCAAGTGGCGCTTGCGGCGGCCAACCAATTGCAGCAACCCGCGGCGGGCAGCAAAGTCTTTTTTATTGACCTTGAGGTGCTCAGTAAGTTCTTTGATGCGCTCAGTCTCGATCCCAACCTGCACGGCGGCGCTCCCAGTGTCGGTTTTGTGGGCTTGCAGCTCTTTGATAGCTGCCTGTTTTTTCTCAGTTGTAATCATACTCAGGCCATTGTATCAGATGAGCGAAGCGTTTGCAAGACGACAGTTTACGACCCACTCGGTGCTGGCTGCTCGAAAGCATGAGCAGCAATTTGCTCGGGCGACAAATCGCCCATCGTCATAGCATCTTGAAGTGAAAAAGGCCCGACAGCCGTGCGCCGCAAGTCGCTCATGTACGCACCAGTGCCAAGCCGCGCGCCCATATCCTCGACCAGTGAGCGAATGTACGTGCCGCTTGAAACGTCGGCCGTAAACCGCACGAGCGGATATTCATATGATTGCAGCTCCAGGCGAGTAATGCGCACCGGGCGCGGCGCAAGCTCGGGCGCCTTGCCTTCGCGGGCCAGCTTGTATGCGCGCTGGCCATTGATCTTCACCGCTGAAAAAGCGGGCGGCGTTTGCAGGCTATCGCCCAAGAATGTCTCGAGAACCGCCGCAAGTTCGGCCACAGACGGCCGCGCGTTAGAGACCGCTGTTTTCTCACCTTCATCGTCGCCCGTGGTACTCGTTTGGCCGAGCCACATCGTCACTTCGTACGTTTTGTCGAGCTTGGTGAGCGCCGGCGCGCGCTTGGTGTATGCGCCGAGAAGCAGTACGAGCAAGCCAGTCGCCAGCGGATCGAGCGTGCCGGTGTGGCCGACTGGGAAGCGCTTTTTGTGCGTGGTGTTGAGGTCGGATGTTTGGATGGTGCGGCGAATTTTGTTCACCACGTCAAACGACGTCCAGCCCTTGGGTTTGTCGACAAGTAATATGCCTTGCATGGTATGAGCTTAGCACAGGCTGGCCGGCACATGCGCGGAGATTTATTGCAACGGCGGCAGCATTGGCGGTGGCACAGAGGGCGGCGCGTTCGGGTCCGGCGCAGAAGCTGGCTGGCTGGGCGCATCGGCGGCGGGCTCAGTCAATTCGGCGCCATGTAAGCCGGGCAAATCAATTGGTTGAGCGTTGAGCGCCTTGATTGGCTCAAGTGTGCCGAGCGGGCTGCTGTCGATGGCTTTTTGCACCGCGTCGCGGGCATCATCCAGAGGCGGCGCAGCCGCATCGGCGGCGGGCGCGGCTTGGCCAGCTACGCCGGGCTGGCCGTCTTCGGCCGGCAAAGCAATATGTGGACTGTGGACATCGTGCTCGAGCTGATCGAGCGTCTCGCC
Source organism: uncultured Candidatus Saccharibacteria bacterium (assembly GCA_964484675.1). Classification (GTDB taxonomy): domain Bacteria; phylum Patescibacteriota; class Saccharimonadia; order Saccharimonadales; family UBA4665; genus CAZAFC01. The sequence continues at coordinate 34,386 of CAZAFC010000005.1, forward strand.
CGCCTGAGGAGCGTCAGAGGGTTGGTTTGGAACAGCTTGCTCCTCAGGCAACGCAGGCGAAAAGGTAACGGCTGGCTCAGCGGCTGGCTGATTGACCGGCACGACTGGTGACGGAGTGGCCGGCTCAACTGCCGGCAAAGAAATTGCCTTCGCCGCGGACGATGCTTTGTCCCTGTGCTCTTGGCCCAAGTGCGACTGTGCCGATGGCAGCGTTTGCTCGGGCTCAAGACCGTGATCTTGTGCGGCCGAACCGTCTTGCGGCGTGCTGGGAATCGCGGCACTGAAGCTCCCCGGCGTGGTCGAATCAGAAAGCGCACTGCCCATCGACGGCGGTTGGAGCACCATATGCGGCGACTCGTCGTCCTCAGTCTCTTCGTCGGCCGGCGGCACAAGCAGCGGCTTCCGGTGGTCGGTCTTGATCTCGGGCAGTTCAGTGGTGGGCAGCTGCAAATCGCCTTGGTCATCAATATGAATCTGCGGCGCGGGTTCAGCGGCTGGCTTCGGCGTGGGCAGCGGACCCGAGGCGGCTTTTTGCTTTGGCTGAGCTTGGGCCAGTATGTCAGGCTCAGCCTGTTCGTGGGCAATCTCGAGCGTGCCATCATCGCGCTTCGGAGCACTGGCGGTAGGTTCGGCGGCGGCTTGCTGAGCATTTCCCCGGGGCCGATCGGCACGTGCTGACGGCGCAGGTGCCTGCAGTTTGCTCGCGACAAGCTGCTGATTGGCGCCCGCCGACATCAGCTCAGCGCTAATGCTCATCGTTTGCGGCGCGGTCTTACTGTTGCTGAAGCGATCCGTTTCGGCCACGATACCCGTCAGAAATGCCGTCGCAATCTGGCCATCGAGCAGCGAGCGATCGATGCCGTCCACGAGCTGCACGGCGAGCTCACTCAAACTACTGGCACCCGGGTCAACCCAATTCATCTCGCCAAGTTCGCTGCCAGGCTGTACATTGACGCCCAAAATACTGGCATCATGCAGAATCCGCCCATGCGACGTAATCGCCTCGTCAAGGTCGGCTTGGTCGTGCACGCCGAGGCACACGATGACATCGACATTGAAATCGCCCTGGCTAAAGTCGAGATCCTTCTCGGAAATAGAGGTGCGGTACGGCGTGATAAAAATCTTCACCACTTTGTCCTCGACCTTGTAGCGCAGCTTGTCGGCCTTGGATTTGTCGAGCGCGATAATAAAATCGCGCAGGCTATCGGTGGTCTTCTCGAGCGTTTTTTCGGGCTGCAAAAACTCGATGGTCGACGGCACGTTGCCGCTGAACACCGCGGTGGCGTGCTTGCCAAGCTTGTTGAGCGCCACCGTGAGACCGATACACGCCGCCAGCTGATCGACTGACGGATTCGAACTCACCGTGACCAAAATGTTGTTGGCTTGTTTGATGCGATCGACGACGTCTTGTTTTGGATTTTGCATGTTTTTGTTACCTTTTGCGATCAGCGTAGCACAAAGCTGTCAGCTTGTCGAATACTTTTATGCTTATCAAGAGAGCTTCGTTTCCGAGCCGCAGGAGTCGCCTTTTTCGAGTCATATTTCATTCAGAAACAGATAGATCTTTATACAAAGAGGTACTGCTTTCCGGGCACAGGCTGCACAGAATCTTCGACGGCTTCAGTGTTCTGAGGAGAGGGCGATTTTGACACCGACAAATACCTTTGCGGATAATATCTAAATATTTTATAATACGCCTGGTTACTTCGGTGACTGAACATTTTGAGAAGGAGTGAGCAATCCGCTCGCGCCTGCACGTGCCCGCACCACCCGAGCAAGGAGACACGCATGTCCAACACCGAGCCCAGCGTCGCTACGGAGCCCATCACCACCGAGGACGCCAGTCCGGCGAAGACCGGCCTGTGGAGCTCGCTCCGCGGCATCTTCGAGCGGCTGGCTCTCAACACCGTCGTGGAGTTCATGGAGGAGTACAGGGTCATGGCCGGTTGCCTGGCCTGCATCGTCGGCCTCATCGTCGGCGGCGGCTGGCTGCACCGCAACCTGCTGGGCCTGATCCTGTTCGGCCTGACCACCGGCGGCGGCGCGATCGGCGTCTGGCGCACCAAGGGGGTGAAGTCGCGCTCGCGGCGCTACCTTCTGAGTATCTGCGTCCTGGCGTTCAGCGCGCTCGCCATCGCCGGCTGGTTCATCCCGCGGGTCGGCTGATCGCACCGCTTCCAAGAGGAGATCACATGATCGCCGTATATCGCAAGCGAGGCGGCACGCTCAAGCGCGTCTGGCGCAACACGGTCGCCGAATTGAAGGAAGCTCTCGAGCTGGCCTTTTCCGGGTTGCAATGGCCCATCTTCAAGCCGGAGCTGGCGTCGACCATCGTCGCCATGCTCACCGGCTTCGGGCTCGGGATCCCCGGCGGCCACATGCTCAGCCACGAGCCCTGGCCCCTCGGTACCATCGCCTGCCTCGGCGCCCTCGCTGCCGGCACCGGTGCGTTCCGCTACTTCGACAAGGCGCGTCCGTCGTGGACGTGGCTGATCGACATCGGCCTGGGGCTATGGGTGCTCGGCCTGGCTATGACTCTGGCCTGGCTGGCAACGAACTGACCCACGTGGCGGCTGCTCTTCGGGATTCCCGATCGGCAGCCGCCACCCGCTTTACCACTCCTTCTCAAAAACTTTATACCTTGCGCTGGCCACGCCATACTCACGCGCACACCCCAGTGGCACTGCCGCGCTTTCGACTTTACAATACAGAGGTAGTGATGTATAGTTTACGTCGAAGTAAGTAAAGATAAGGTACAAACATCCCTATGCCCATTATCAAATCTGCCAAAAAGCGTGTCCGCATAGCCGAGAAGGCCGCGATCCGCAACAGCAAAACCAAGCGCTCACTCAAAGGCGCAATCAAAGTTTTCCAAAAAGCGCTCGGCGCCGGTAGCGACAAAGCAACCGCCGAAGCCCACAGCAAAGCCCAGAGCGCTCTCGACCGCGCCGGCAAAAAGAACGTGATGCACAAGAACAAAGTTGCGCGCAAAAAGCGCCAGCTCGCTCGCGCCGCCAAGCAGGCCGCCGGCGTCACCAAGCCGGCCGGCACCAAGAGCGCCAAAGCTCCAGCCAAGAAGGTCGCCAAGCCAGCAGCTGCTGCGAAGGCCACCCCCGCCAAAGCACCTGCTGCGAAAAAAGCTGCCCCGAAAGCTACCGCGAAGCCCGCAGCCAAAAAGGCTCCAGCCAAAAAATCAGCTGCTAAGAAATAGCATATTAAAGCAGCCACCCAAGCGAAACCGCCTCTTACGAATGAGGCGGTTTCGCTTTGTGCATGCTTGGAGTCAGCTGGTCACAATTTAGGAATCGCAAAAAAGCGAACCGTTCGCTCCAGCGAAGATGAGTTGCAAACCTACGAAGCGAGCCGCAACAGATACAGCTGTACAGCTTCGTCGGCGTCCATACTTTGGGTTTTGAGCCGCTTGTCGAGCTCGAGCAGCTGTGCGACTTGCGTTTTGATACGCGCCAGTGATAATTCTTCGGCCAATCGCTGGCTTTTGCGAACAACAAATGGGCTCAGCTTGGCGACGCGCGCAATCTCATCTGCTGGGCGCGGCGCACCGGCACACACCAGCGCCAAAATGTGCAATTGCCAGGCCAAAAGTGCGATGATTGCTTGCGGCTCGACCTTGAGCGCACGTTGCTCTTTGTACAACGCCATCGCTCGCGTGGCATTGCCCGCAAACGCAGCGTCGAGCAACTCAAACACCGTGCTTTGCGGTGTACGCTCAGTGAGAGCTTCGATCGTCTGACGCGTGATGTGCGGCTCGTAGGCCAACAATTTGTCGAGCTCGCTGCGCAGGAGCTGCTGGCTGGCACCGAGCCGATCAATCAACATTCGCGCGTCCGCCGCATGCAAATTCCCGGCATGCTCGGCAGCATACGCCACCGCCCAGCGACTCAAACCCGTGGCATCCAGCTCAGCAAATTCCTGGTAATCGGTTCGCTTCTTGAGCGTTTTATAATAATTGAGTCGCTTATCGAGTTTCGGCTCGTGGATAATCACATCTGTCGCGTCTGGTATGGCGCCCAAAAAAGCGTCAATGCTTTCGGCAAAATCTTTTTGGGCACTCGGCTGACGCAACACCACCAGCTTGCGCTCGCTCAAAAACGGCATACTCTCGACAGCCGCGCGCATCTGTTCGGCACTCGCAGCCTCGCCGTCAAGCCGCTCCACCGCAAACTCGCCGTGCTCCTGCGCAAAAGCCGTCGTGCGAGCCTCCAGCTCAGCAGTGCGCGCAAAGTCATTTGCCCCAGTCAGTGTCGTGATCATATGGATATTGTAGAGAATCGGCGCTTGTGAACCAAGATAAATCCAAGTTTAGTGGTCCGGCGACGGCCAGCAGTAGCGAACATGGCAAGCATCGGCTGAGAATCTACATGAAGGTGTTACGTCCTCAAAAAGTCATGCGCCAGAGTTCTTGGTAGCATACTTCTCGTGCGAATTGAGTTGCATTGCGCGCTCGGCACGACATGAGCGCTTCCGGGCTGGCAGATAACCGATCGAGTGGAACCAACAAGGGCTCAGCTCGCCCGCACTCGCTGGCAATGCGGGCATAGATGCGTGCCGCGGCCGGCCACTCGAATCTTGATAATCGTTGTGCCGCAGCGCGGGCACGGCTGGCCTTCACGCCGAAATACACGCGCAAAGTTCATGTAACTGCCCCGCTTGCCTTCGGCGTTCACATACGTGTGGTTGGTCGAGCCGCCCTTTTCGATCGCCAAGCGCAGTACGTGCTGGAGCTCTTTGAAAAGCGCGTCGAGTTGTGCATCGCTCAGCTGCTGCACGCGCGTCTCGGGATGAATTTTCGCGCCCCACAAACTCTCGTCAGCATAAATATTCCCCACGCCAGCCACCACCGTCTGATCGAGTAGCACGGCCTTGATCATGCTTTTTGGTCGGCGACGTATCCGAGCCCCAAAATCCTGAGCCGTGAAGTCCGCGCCCAGCGGTTCCGGCCCAACCTTCTGAAAAAAATCGAGCTGCGGAATCTCGACAGTCGGCAGCAGCCGCATCCAGCCGAACTTCCGTTGATCATTAAAAAATAGCTGCGAACCGTCGCTAAACGTCAGCGTCACGTGCGTTGTTTTGTCCGGCAGCGCGTGCACCAGGCTATCGTTCGGGTGGCCCGCACCAAACCGCTCGGCGTCGCTCTTGAACACCAGCTGGCCGGTCATTTTGAGATGTATAATCAACGAATGGTCGTTGTTCAGGCTTATGAGCAAAACTTTTGCTCGCCGCGTGACCTCAGTAATTTTGGCGCCAATGAGAAATTTTTGTACATCAGAGCTCGCGTTCGGAAAACTTTTGGGCGAATCAAAATCCACCGCGCGCACCACGCGGCCCGGCAGCAGCCGATGCAGTCCAATCCGCACCGTTTCGACTTCAGGCAATTCAGGCATGCCCGCATTATAACAGATAAGCGATCGCTCTCCTGTTCGCAAAAAACGCGAACAAAAGAGCAATAACTTGTAGTTTGCCCCTCTGCCTGGTGGTTGTCTTTGCCAGACAGAGGGGGTTAATGGAACGGTGGAAATTACAGCTCAGTGGCCGTCACGAGCTCGAGGGCTTTGATGTCACCCAAAATATCTCATTGCTCAAGCAGCGCGATTTCCGAGCGGCCGGCACAGCGTGACGATGAGCTCGCCCTTCGACAAGATCATTTGAATGATCTGCGGAGCACCGAGCAGGTTCTCGATGCGCATTCCGAGCCGATAGATCCACCCCAGGAGCTCTTCCGACGCAGCGCCCGGCTTGGTCAGCTCCGCGGGAACAGCCAGCTTGCGCTGATTCGACGTCTCCAGCTCCATGAGCGGGTCGTACGAAACGCGCGCCTTCTTGGTGAGCAGCTCCGATCGTGCCAGACCGCCCGTCGAACGGTTCAGCCAATACGAATCGCTCTCCGCCTCGCCGGACATCAGCCCCTCACATGCGCCATAGGCGACCTCAACCCCCATATACTCAGTGCCAAGCTCCCGGGTGGAGACCCAGACGCTGAGATCGGCAATGTGCATTTCCTGCACGAGCACGCTCATGCGGCTTCGGAGATAGTCGCTGCCGCCGGTCAATACCTGGAATCGCTCGAGAGACTCCCGGCTGAACAGCGACGCGTAGCACCCCTGGACCGCCCTCGGCACTATGTCGCCGGGAACCATCAGGAATGAATCGTACCAGCCGAACCACTGCGTCGCTTGGGGCGAATATTCGGCGATATTGCTGCCATTCGAGAAAGGCATGGCCGACGATCGAACGGCGAAGTAGCTAACGTGCGGCAGCCATTTCTCGAGCGCCGCCCGTATCTTGTCAGTCGCCCCGAATGGCGCCGCGAGGATGATTTCGCGAAGCCTGCGTGCCAGCGCCGCGTAGTCAGAGGCGAACTCCTTGCACGCCTCCGACATTGCTGGCAGCAGCTCGGCTGCGTAGGCCGAGTACATGTCGAACGGCAGCGCAACGCCGCGCGGCACGCGCACGCCATTTTGCTGCAGCGTGGCGAGAATCTGCAGCTTGGATCCAACGGCCGGCGATTGCGGCGCACTCGCGGCCATGTCCAAAATGCCTTCGACCGTCTCCGGCCCGCAATCCTCCGAGCGCCACTTCTCTTGAGTCAACGTACGTCCTCTCTGCTTCTGGATTTTTTGGGATTTGTGCTGCACCTGCATCGCTCTTTTTGCGCAAACACCTCCACAGATGTTAAGCCACCATCTCTGTCTCCACAGAACTACTTATTATAACAAGCTGCCCCTGTCCGACAAATGAGATTGAGGATATACTACCCCTATGAATCACGATCTACTTCACTGGGATATACATGAAATCACTGCCGAGGGCACTGCGCTGCACGGTGTTATGCTGCGCGGGCGGATTCGCAAGCTCGGCCTGGAGCGCGGTTTCAATGTGCTGTGCGAGAACGCCAGCGATACCGAGAATTGTGTTAGATTTGCCGTGCTTGCGGCGCATGATGCCGAGATTGTCACCGAATATCTCACGTCCGTCGTGCCCAACGTGCAGGTTCGCATAATCGCACAAGCGGTCGCGAATCCGGTGCTATCTAAGCTCAAAGTGAACCGCACCGAACGTTACACGCTTTAGGCTCACTTTTTGCACAAAAAAGTTGCCTCGCGGAACGAAAGTCTGCTAGGGTTAGGCCATGGATAGTTTGGGCGATTTATTGGGGAAATTTCAGGCACAGGAGCCGCCGGAAATCGCGCTGATCAAGCGCTACATCAATGAACAATTCGGCACCCCAGCAAGCATTGCCGTGCGCGACGACAGCATCACCATCACCGTGCCGAGTGCCGCGCTGGCCGCCACATTGCGCATGCGCACCCGCGCCCTGCAAGCGATCAGTAAAACCGAAAAGCGCCTGATATTTCGCATTGGCGGCTAGTCCAAAGGCCGACCAAGTAGACTTAGCGAATGCCCTTCAAAAAGACCGGAAAAATCCTGCCCAGACACTAATCCAGCAAGCGTTGCACTAGGCAGCGCTAAACACGCGCTTCTCGCATCTCTGGTGAGCAAAGATTTTTTATGCGGAACTGAGCAGCTGCGCCACGTCATGCCGCACTTGAGCAAAATGTATGAACTGCACCGCTTGCATGCCGGCAAGTTGCGCACCTTCGCAGTTCAGTGGCTGGTCGTCAATCATAATGCACGCCTCGGGCGCCAGGCCAAGTCGCTCGGCCATCAGCGAGAAAATCTCCGGTGCTGGCTTGGCAAATCCCAAATCACCGGATGAAATCGCCACATCAAAGTACCGCTCAAGCTCAGTCGGCGTAAAAAATGTCTGCAACGCGTGGTGCCCAGCGTTACTCAAAAGCGCCGTTTTGTAGCGCGGGCGAAGCTGTTCTACCCAAGCCAGCAGCTCCGGATCGTTGCGGTCGCTCGCGCCCACCGCGCGTTTCCACTCAGCCAGTGATACGCCCAGCTGCTGCGCAAAAACTTCGCCGCTATCGACGAGTCCGTAGTTCGCGGCCGCAATCGTATCGTCCACGAACTGCTTGTCGGCAACGTCCGGATCACCGCCAAGCGCTCGGTATGCGCCGCGCAGCCCGCCGTCACGCCGCACCACGCCAAAATAATCAAAAATGAGTGCGCCTATCACGCACTCATTGTAACAGTTTGGCGAGAGAAATTACTGATTTAGTACCAGCTGGCTCGTCATAGACGTAAAATCAGGAATCTGATCCTCAAACAAGCTATGCACCAGCGCGACATTACCCTTGAATGTCCCCTGGCCCCCGCACGTCGTCGACCAAAAACGCTGCTTGGTCTGGCTCGTGTCAGGGTTGATGATCGAATACGTGTAGCGCGAACCCTGTGGACAGTAGCCGCTTTCGTTGGTTTGCGCCTTCGGGCTCGAGTCGCCCTTGGTAAAACCGGCGAGCTGGAGCGCATTCAAGAAAGACGTGTATGCGGCCGAGTTGCTCACGTAGGTTTTGCTCTGCGTGATATTACTCTGGTAGCCGCTGAAGATTGCAATATCCGCCTCAGTCGCGCTCACCGTAATCCGGTAGCCAACGTGCTGCTGTTCGGCGTTAATCGGACCGTCGAGCGTGAATTGCACCAGCGTATCGGTATTCGCATAGCTGCTCAGCTGCGGACCGGTCGTGGTCTTGCCGCCGCTAAATCCGTGCAGCACCAAAATAAACACCACCACAATCAGGCCGATACTTGCCAAAAAACCTAAGAAATATTTCATAATATCTGTGCCACCTCAATGTAACGGCTCTATAATAGCATATTGCTGCCATAATTGCAATGCTTGTGCTTTGGAGTTACGCTTCGGCTTGCGCAAGCCGGAGATATGCCTCGACGACCTCGTGTTCGGGGTCCATGAGATCGTAGTTCGCATGCTCGCGTGGATCGATCCACTGGAACGCATCGTGCTCCGAACTGAGCCGCACCTCAGAGCCGGGCGTTCGGCACAAGCTAAAGATGCCGAAAATCTGCGTCGGCACGCCTTTGAACACCGGCCGCCAGTCACCCACAAAAATCGGCTGACCCACCAGCATATCGCTCACGCCTGTTTCTTCGGCAACTTCGCGGCGCAGCGCTTCTTCGTACGTTTCTCCCGCACGAATCCGTCCGCCCGGCAGGTGAAATCGCCCAAAATGCGGATCGTCCGGATACGTTTTGGCCTCGCGCAAGATGAGCAGCCTGCCCTCATCGTTTATGAGCACCGCCTTGGCAGCGACTTGCATCACCTGTGGAAGCGATTCGGATCCTGCGGCACTCATTGCGCGCCACTCAGCAGTGCGTTCTGTCTCGCCGCTTGCGCCAGCCATTGCAACACGATGAGCGCGATTCGCTCCTCCTGCATCTCGCCGCTCAGCGCCATTCGCTGCACCTCAGCAAAGTCGTACCAGCCCACCTCGTCGATCTGCTCGCCTGGTTCGAGCGACTGGCCGTCCGCCAGCTCATGCCATTTTGTGGCCTCAAAAACATACAAATCCCACTCCACCGTGGCACCGAGCGTTGATTTTTTGAAGAATTGCGTTGCCTCGACGCCAATGCCAGCTTCTTCGGCGGCCTCAGCCTGCGCCTTGCGCTGCGCCGCAGCCAGCATGTCTTCCCCGCTACGTCGAAATTCCTCGTACTCCGCAAGTGAGTCAAAAACTTTTCCGCCCGGCAAGCGATAATCGTAGCCATCCAGCTCTTGGCGAAATTCGCGGGTCAGCAAGAGTTTCTTGGCTGTGCGATCCGCGATCAACACCCGCACACCCGGCGCACGCCGCGCCAACTCAAACACCCGCCCTTCCGGCTGCGCCACATGCACCAGCTCAAACAATTTTCCACTGGCATAGATGGTTTCGCTCAATTTCTTGTCCACAGTCAGACCTCTTTTACACTTTAATCGGCACTCAAATATGCCACCGCGCGAGCTACAATTCACCCCATGTCTTGCCGACAGACACATCCACTTGGAGTTTGACCGGCAGCTGATGCACTGATTCCATGGCCGCCTTGAGCAGCTGGCTGACTTTTTCGGCGTTGGCGGCCAAGCATTCGACGATGATCGAGTCGTGTACCTGCAAAATTTGTTCACCCAAATTCTCGGCCTGGAGCTGTTTTTCCACCTTGAGCATGGCGATTTTCATGAGGTCGGCCTCGGTGCCTTGGATCGGCATGTTGATCGCGGCGCGTTTCGCGGCTTCGCGCACCACAAAGTTGCTCGATTTGAGATCGGGCGTCGGGCGTCTGCGGCCGAACATCGTCGCCACAAAACCGTCGCTCAGGCCGTGCGCAACCGTGCGGTCCATATACGCCCGAATTGGCGCATGCAGCGCGAAATATTTGTCGATAAACTCCTGCGCTTCGGCGCGGAGCATGCCGGTCGCCACACTCAAGCCGTGCGAGCTCATGCCGTAGAGCACGCCGAAATTCACCGTTTTGGCGTGGCGGCGCATGTCCTTCGTGACACCTTCGAGCGGCACGCCATACACCGCCGCGGCCGTCGCCACATGAATATCAATACCTCTGTTAAAATCCTCAATGAGCTCTTTGTCGTCGGCCATCACAGCCACCAGCCGCAGTTCGAATTGCGAGTAATCGGCGCTGACAAACACATTGCCCGCGGCCGGCACAAACGCCGTGCGAATGGCGTTGCCGAGCTCGGTGCGCGTGGGAATATTCTGTAAATTCGGGTCGTGCGAGCTCAGCCGACCAGTGGCCGCAACGTCGAGCGCGTAGGTGGTATGGAGCTTGCCTTGCGCGTCGACAAGCCGCGGCAGCGCGTCGATGTAGGTGCTCTTGAGCTTGGTGTACTCGCGCCAGCGCGTCACGAGATCAACCATCGGGTGCAGCGCGCGCAGCTTATCGAGCTCGCTCGCGCCGGTCGAATAGCCAGTTTTGCCCTTCTTGATGCCAGCGGTCGGCAGCTGCAATTTCTCGAACAAAATCGTCGCTAACTGCTGCGGCGAACCGATGGTGAATTCCTGCCCGGCGTGCGTATAAATCTCTTGTTCGAGCTGCCCTATCGTCTCGGCAAATTCAGCGCCCATGCGGCCAAGATAGCCAGAATCGAGCGCCACGCCGCGGTGCTCCATGTGCGCAAGCAGGCTAATCGTGGGAAATTCAATATCGCGCGCCAGCTGCTCCACCTCTGGCATCGTGGCTAGCTTGGCGCGTTGTTCGTCGTGCGCTTGCCAGATTGCCGGGATGACCTGCTCGGGATTGCTCGCGTCGATCGGCATACCCAAGATGTCCTCGAGCTCGTGCGAGCGAATAAGCGAATTGAGCAAAAATGCGCCGATGCGCGTGTCATGCGCGATGTCGCCCGGCCAGTCGATGCCGGCGGCCAGCAGCGCGCGCAGCACGGATTTGAGGTCGTGGCCGATAATCGGGCCGTTGGCAATGGCCTCAAGCGTTATGGGCTCGTTGGCCAGATCCCCGAGTGACACCAGCATGTACTTGCTCGCATGCGTGCTCAACCACAGTGCCGTGCCGTCGGTGTTGAGCGCCAGCACGCGAGGCATGTTCGCCACAAACACCTCGGGCTGAAATGGCACAAGCTGCGCGGGTGGCAAGAGTGGCTGGTCGAAGCTCATGGCTGATTGAGCGGTTTCGGCTGCGCCCGCATCGCTTGCTCCACTCGTCCCGGCCGCCGGCCGATCGGTTGTCGAGCTGGCAGGGCCGCTGACCAGGCCCTTCTTGCCGGCCGGTCTGTTGGCCGGCGCACTACTCGCGTGGCGCAGTTCGGCTTCAGCCTGGCGTAACAGATTACGAAACTCAAGCTTGCGCAGTTCAGCCACAAATTCCGGCCGCACCCCATTGCGCAATTTTGCATGTGCCAGATCAAGCTCCAGCCCCGGAATATCGCGGTACAACGTCACGAGCTGCTTGCTCAGAAATGCCATCTCGCGGCCAGCCTCGAGCTTGGCGCGCAGCGTCGGCTTGAGCTCGTCAAGATGTTCATAAATATTCTCGAGCGTATGGTATTGCCCAATCAGCTGGAGCGCGGTTTTTTCGCCCACGCCAGCCACGCCCGGAATGTTGTCGCTCGCATCACCCTTCAGCGCCTTGACGTCTATCCACTGATGCGCGCCAACACCGTATTTTTCCTCAAAATGCGCCACATCGAACAGCTCGATGTGCGTCAATCCCTTCTTGAGCGTAAAAATATGCGTGTGCTCGTTCACGAGCTGGAGTACGTCGAGATCGGACGTCACCAAAAAACTCTCGATACTCTTAGCGCCAGCTTGCTTGGCAAACGCTGCCATGATGTCGTCAGCCTCGTAATCGTCAATCTCGTACAGCGGCCAACCCAGACTCTCGAGCAGCCCGTGTAAGAGCGGAATCTGCTCGTAAAAATCGGGCGGCGCAGCCTTGCGATTGCCCTTGTACGCCGGATAGAGTTCGCGGCGCAGGCGAATGTTCGTGCCTTTTTTGTCCCAAGCCACGCAGACGTAATCAGGCTTCAGGCGCTTGATAATCTCGAGCGCCATGACGGCAAAGCCGTACACGCCGCCGGTCGGCACGCCGTCTTGCGTGCTCAAGCTCGGCATGGCGTAATAGCCGCGGTAAAACACCGATTTGCCGTCAATGATCACCAGTCGCTCACTCATGCTCTTCAGTATAGCAGCGTTTGCGGACCGACGCGCAGGTTTTTAGCGTACCAACACAAGAGGTTAGCCATTGTGCGAGTGGTTGAAATTCATTATCTTTTATTATATTATATATAATCCTAGCTGGCTTTGGCCTCTTTGGATCTGCCCTTTTGTAGTACTGTCACGCGTTTTTGGGAAGTCTGTTGACTTTCGCAGTCGACAGATAAGCTCCCAAACTCTCGCACCACTCGTTCGCATGTCCGCCCGATTACCCAGATGGGTAGAAAACCGGAGGCACTCATGTCCGACACGACCACGCGCCAGGCCTGCAACGCCATCCCGACCCAAAGCGACCTCAGCGAGGCGCTCAAGGCCGGAACCCTGACCGACCAGCAGCTCATCGCAGCGATCAACCACAACGGCAACAGCTTCGAGTCCATCCAGGGATCGATCGGCCTCAGCTGGCTGCACACCCTGTTCCAGCGGGCCGAGCGAGCGCGGAGAATGAACCGGGAGAACGTCCAGGACAACCCGGACGTCATCGCCGTCAAGACCCTCCGCACCCGCGTGCTCGACATGGCAAGCGTCTTCCGCGCCTGCCTCCACAACCACCACATCGCCGTCGTGCTCTCCATAACGGAGCTGCTCGAGCTCGTCGACGAACCCGACCGTGCCGCATTCATGCACGACGTGCTCGCACACCAGGAGCCGTACAATTCGTGCTGGGTGAACGCCTGCATCAAGGCCGGCATCACGCAGGACGAGATTGCGGAAGCGATTCTGGGCTTGCTCCGCCGCTCCACGAAACCCGATCAGGGTAGGCGCAGCTTCCTGGTGAACGACTTCCTGGAAAACGGCGGCGGCATGGTGGGCCCCACCTCAGACAGATCGGGGTGGGAGTTCCTCGAGCAGAACACGCCGTGGTCGGTCCTGAGCGACAACCAGCTCATCGCGGCGATGCGCTTGTGCATCGACAAGACGCCCGAGACGTTCTTCGGCCCGCGGCCGGTCAACTCGACCCTGACGTTCGCCGAGAGCCTCGCCATCCGGCTGTCGGCCGAGCAGCTCCAGACCCTCCTCGCGGAGGCCGCGGACAAGCTCACGTCGCTGGCCGGCATCTCCGTCGGGGTGTTCTCGCGGCTGGCGCTCCAGCAGCAGCGGATGCTCATCGAGGAGCTCCCCGGCTGCGGCATCGAGCTCCTGGTGCACACGGCGACGCGCCTGCCGGATCACTTCACCTTCTTCAAGGGCCAGGCCCCCAAGGTCTGCGACGAGGCGTCAACTGCCCTAAGCGGTCAGTTCTGTAAGCTGCAGCCGCAGCTCGAGGTCCTGCGCAAGCAGAGCGACACCCTCAGGCGCTTCGCCGACCACGTCGACCGAACTCTGGTCAAGCAGCTGGAGCTCCAGGGCTACGTCGTCGGCACACTCATCGAGGAGATGCACAAGGGCCGCAGGCAGCTCTGCGTCAGGCTCGGCGACCACACGTACGTCGAGCAGAGGGGAAGCTCATTCTCTAGCGAGAGGTACTTCCCCGAGCGAGGCGACCGGGTCGTGTTCATGCCCAGCAACGGCAGGAAGCTCGTCCCCGGACGGGTCACCGCAGTGGTCTTCCGCCTCGTCTCGCGGCCCGCGACCAACCGGCGTATGTGACGCCGCAAGAGGGCTCCGGCGCGGAGATGGGACGCAATCCAGCGTTCACTCTCCGCCCGGCAGCTTCCACGAATGTGTATTCGTGCTGATGAGTCCAAAAGGACGAAAAGCTACCTCTATTATTTTTGCTATTTTGCGCTAGCGGGCATTTGGCCTGACTCGACACTTTTTGCCAGCTGTTCGAGCACGTTGAGCGCGTGACGGTTCCAGGCTGACGACTTTCGCGCCTCATCGAGCCAATGGGTGGAGATTTTCGGCGCAATTTCCGGCGCCAACATTGCTCGGCCCAGCTCGAGCGCGAATGGCGTGATGGCATCGGTGGCCGCGCAATCAGCATCGGCCAGCACCATGCCGACATGCAGCGGATTCAGCGCCAGCTCGGTGGCGAGCATGTTTTGCTCGGCTTCAGCGAGCTCATGTCTGGCATACTGTGCGGCCTGGCCGTGCGTTCGCACCAGCAGCGCACGATTAGTAATACTAACCGCCTTGAGGCGAAGCTCAGCCGGCACGTCAAGGTTGGCGAGCAAGATTTCAGCCGCGTGCAAGCCGGCGTGCAAGCTCAGCGATCGAGATTGCTCGAGCGTTTGAGTATGCGCGGCGGGTTGCTGGCTGGCAGGTTTTGCCGCCAGCGTACTCGCGCCGAAAACCTGCTCGGCATACATGTGTGTCATCTGCACCGCACGCGCGGCAACGATGATTGGCAGCGGAATTGCTGCCGGCTGCTCATCCGCTGCCAGGCCAGGCCGTGCGCACAGCAAATAGCCGATCAGCACCAGCAGTCCTTGCACGCAGTACTGGTCAGCTAGCAATTGATCAAGAAAAAAATTTGTCTCGGCTGGCCTGGCGAACTGTGCCGCCGATGCACGCGTGGCAGCCGCGTAACTCACAATGTCCGCGTGCACCATTGTGCGCAGTGCGTCAAGCGTTAGGCCGCTCATCGTGGTCTTTCAAGCAGTGCATACATTTTGTGGTTTCCCTTCGAACGCAGGCATTTGGGCGCTACAGGCCGAGCGCAGCTTCGGCGTGGCGCTCAAACTCAGCCAAATCAGCGCCATTATTCACAAGCACAATGTCGGCTTGGTCGCGCACGGCGTTCATGTTGAGTGCCGCGGCGTCGCCCGAGCCTTGCATTTCAATTTTCTCTTCGGCCAGGAACTGCTCAAACGTCTTATTGTCGTCGGCACCGCGACCGGGGCGGGCATTCTTTGTGACCCGAGCGTAGCGCACCTTGGGATCAGCATCCACCCACACCATGACGCCGCCAAGCTCGTGGATGCGCTCGGGCTCGGCCGGATTGCGCAAGCTGGCCATCACCACGCCGGCGTACTGATCTTGCACTTTGGCAAATTCGGCCATGGCCCGGTCCACAAGCACGCTCAAGCCAAACTCGCGCCGCCACTCGGCGCTCAGCATCCGTGTATTTTCGCGCTCAACTCCCAGCCCGCGCGCTCTGAGCTCAGCGCGTATCAAATCACTCACCGAAATGAACAAATAATTATGCTTGCGGGCCAAAAACAACCCAACAGCATCTTTGCCAGCACCGTTTGTCCCGGCCACACCAATAATTCGCACATTCATTGAGATGCAGTATACCGCAAAAACAGTGCACATTCTAGTGCACTTGCCGGTTATCAGACGTCCTTTTATACTGAACATATGCAATATCCCGCTCTCAGCCGCGAGCTGCTTCTGATAGCAAAAGAAGATCAGGCCGAACTCCGCGCCATGCAGGGAAACCTTGCCGCCTTGCCTACCGAGCGAGAGCGCCGACAGTTGCGACAAGAAATTGCCGAACATTGTCATGCCCGGGCAAGCCGCATGATGGCTATCCTTGATCGCATTGGCGCCCCCACCATTGCCAAACTCGGCCCTGCAGCCGCCGAAGTCGTGTCGCTGTTTGCGCTTCATTCGTATCTTGACGAAATGAAACATGTGCTAGCGCTGTACGAGGCGCAGTTTGCAGAGAACCCGAACAGCATCTACAAGCAAGCTATTCCGCCGCTTGTTGATCGCATCCTGATCGCCGAGCAGCGCATACAAAAGTTCGGCACCAATTGGAGTATCGACAAAGACGGTAGGTGGTTTTTGATTCCTGTTGAGGATTTCACACACGTGAATACTTTGCGACTGGAGTATGGCCTTGAAGGCCTCAGCAAGCCGCACTGCCTCTCGATCGGTACGGAAGAATGGCCGCTCGGCCGAGGACCGGCTGTCGCCGCCGATCAAAAAGAGCTGACAGACGAAGAATACCGCGAATATACGAAGCATATGCTACGAACTACCTGACGGCTGATGCCACGCCAGCACTTTTCGGGATGCCTAACGCGGTCTATTTGAGGTAGTCGTGGAGCTTTTTGGCGTCTTTGTGTTTGCGGAGTTTGGCGAGCGCTTTGGCTTCGATCTGGCGGATGCGTTCGCGCGTGACGCTGAATTCCTGACCAACTTCTTCGAGCGTATGCTGTTTGCCGTCCTCGAGGCCAAATCGCAGCTTCAGAATCTTCTGCTCACGCTCGGTCAGCGCGCCAAGCATACCCTGCACTTGCTCCTTGAGCAGCTGGTTGGTCGCCAGCTCCTCAGGGCGAGCGGTGTCTTCGTCCTCAATAAAGTCCGCCAGCACCGACTCTTCTTCGTCGTCGCGGATCGAGGCGTCGAGCGACGAAATGTCCTGCTTGATCTTCATGATGTGCTCAACTTTGTCCACCTCGAGGTCCATCGCTTGGGCGATTTCTTCGTTGGTCGGCTCGCGGTTGAGTTCCTGTGTCAGGCGGCGCTGTGTGCGCAGCAGCTTGTTGATCGTCTCGACCATGTGCACCGGGATGCGAATGGTGCGGGCCTGGTCGGCGATGGCGCGCGTGATTGCCTGGCGAATCCACCACGTCGCGTAGGTGCTGAATTTAAAGCCTTTCTCGGGGTCAAATTTCTCGACCGCCCGCAAAAGCCCGGTGTTGCCTTCCTGGATCAGGTCGAGCAAATCAAGCCCACGGCCCACGTACCGCTTGGCGATCGACACCACCAGGCGCATGTTCGCCTCGGCCATTTTGTCCTTCGGAATGCTGAGCGTTTTGGCCTTGGCCTCAAGCCGGTGATACTCCTGCTTGTCTTTGGCTGGCAGCTCGCTCAGCGGCGTTTCGCCGTTCTGGATTTCTTTGATTTTGACATTTATTTCGTCGAGCGGCGCTTGATTGGCGACGATTTCTTTGGCCAGTTTCAGCTCCTCTTCGGCATTGAGCAGCGGGATTTTGCCGATTTCGCGCAAGTACAAACGCACCGAGTCGTCGGCGATGTCATCGAGATAATTCTGATCTTCGGGGATAATTTCTTCGCCGTCTTCGCCCACCCACTCGTCGCTAAATTCAGGCTCGTCGGCGCTCGCAGCCACCACTTGCAAGCCAGCGTCGGCCAGCTGCGTGTAGAGCTTGTCGAGCTCATCGGCGTTTTCGGAAGTATCCGGAATCGCAGCCGTAATGTCTTTTTGGTCGATCTTGCCGTCTTTTTTGGCTTGCGCGAAAAGTTGATTACGAACTTGCTCGGGCGCGGCGGCCTGCTCTGGCGCGGCGCTCGCGTCTACGGCAACTGGCGCGGCGGTTTTCTTCTTTGACTGTGGCATAATGTTAGGCTCCTCCTTTATGCGATTTGAGTAATGCGTCGAGCTCGGCGGCCTTCGTCAGTAAGTGTCTCATCTGGGAATCGTCGGCGGTCGCCAGCTCGTGTGCGATCTGTTGTTTTTGCGTTTTGACATATTGATCTATCAAGTGAGCCTGCAATCGAGCCGCTTCGTACTGAAGTTCGGTAATCTCGAGACCCTGATAGAGTTCTTCATACAGTAATGACAGAATTTTAACATAATCCGCGATCGGCCGCAATTCGTCAGCCTGCGCTGGCTGACCGGCAAAGTCCGGGTGCACCTGCAAAAAGCTGAGCAGTGTCTGCGAATCATTGCCGCGCAGCATGTCCGGTATGATCGCCGCCATGCTTGGGCGCAGGGGCGGCTGGAGCAGCGCAAGCGCCAGCAAGTGATTCTGCGTGCGTGCATATTCGGCGTCAGCTTTGGGCGTCGGCTGCGGCGGGTGCGCCGGCTTTTTGAGCGGACGGGTTTTTGGCTCAGCGGCAGCCTGGCCTTTGAGCTTGGAGAGCAACGCCTCGCGGCTCACGCCGATCAGCTTGCCTACTTCACTCAAATAATGCTCCTGCTCGACCTGATCTTGCAGGCCGCGCACCACTTGCAAAATCACGTCGCTAAACTCGCGCTTGCCCTGCGCGCTCTTGAGGTCAAGCAGTCCAGCGTAGCGCGTCATCAGCCAATCGAGCGCGTACTTGGGCTCAGCGATGGCCGCTTGCCACAGCGCCGGGTCTTGCTTGATGAGTTCGTCCGGGTCTTTGCCGCTCGGAATCGTGATGATGCTCAGAGAAACTTTCACGCGGCTGGCGATTGGAATTGCCCGCTCGGTGGCGTTCATGCCGGCTTTGTCAGCGTCGAAGCTCAGTCGAATGTCGCCGGTGAATCGCCCCAGCGCTTTGAGCTGAAACTCGGTGAGTGCGGTGCCAGCCGTGGCGACCACCTGGCGCACGCCGGCTTGGTGGCTGGCAATGACATCGAGATTACCCTCGGCGATCACCACGAACTTTGTTTTGCGGATCGCTTCTTTGGCAAAGTGCAGCCCGAACACATGCCGCGATTTGTCGTACAACGGCGTTTGCGGCGTGTTGATGTACTTGGGCGCGTTAGGGTCGTCGGCCAGCAATCGCGCCGTGAAACCGATCACCCGCCCCTGTGCATCACACAGCGGAATCATCAGCCGCCCGCGGAACATGTCACCCGTGCCTCGGTAGCGTTGCGTGGTTAGCCCGGCAAGTTTGAGTTCCGCCTCGGTGAAGCCCTTATTTTTGAGAAACGTCGTGAGCGCGCTGCCGGTGTTGGGGCTGTAGCCCAGCCGCCACTCGAGCGCCGTTTGCTTGCTGAATTGGCGCTTTTTGAGCACGTACTCAAGCGCGGTTCGATTGCGTGCAAAATGCGCCTGGTAAAATTTCGTCGCCAAATCCAGCGCCGCATACAGCCGCTCCTTACTCTGGCCGCGCGCTGTCGAACCGCTCGCACCCGTGCCGCCTTTCGGCCGAAATTGCTCGAGGTCCACGCCAGCCTTGCGTGCCAGCAACTGCAAAGCTTCCTTGAAATCCAGCCCCTCCATTTCCATCACGAAGCTGAACATGTTGCCGCCCTTGCCACTGCTGAAGTCATGCCAAATCTGCTTCTCCGGGCTCACCATGAAGCTCGGCGATTTCTCATTGCTGAACGGGCTCAGGCCTTTCCAGTTGCGGCCCGAACGCTTCAGCTGCACGTACTCGGCAATCACATCCTCGATGTTCAGCCGGCTCTTAATTTCCTCAACAGCGTCCATTATTATATGAGTATACGCTGTTTCGCCTCTGTTCGGTAGTAGTAGCGGGCGCGGATTATTCTCGGCAAAACTTTTACGCCGCAGAGGGAGTCCGAATAAGACATTGATCCTTGTCACAAAAACGAGTCTATGGTATATGATACAATAATCGTATGGAAGACCCCAATCTAGATAACATTCTCGACAATTATAAAGGAGTGGTGCCGGTGCCGCTGGTTGACATTGTGCGAGATCTTGGGATAAAACTATTTCTCACGAAGCGGTTCAAAGATTCAAAGTCGGGCGAGATTGTCAAAGAAAATGGCACGTACGCGATTTATCTGAACGCCAATCACCCCTACACACGCAATCGTTTTACGCTGGCGCACGAGCTGGCGCACTACACGTTCGACCGCGATTTTCTTGATGCCGAACAAGAAATCGAAGATTTTGCGGGCAAAACGTTCTCGATTCCTTCATTGCAGCGCACCAAAAGCGACCACGACGCGCGCGAGCTCAAGGCCGATCAATTTGCGGCCGAACTGTTGATGCCAGAAGCAGAATTCGTACGGGTGTGGGACCAAAAAGGAACGATCCAGGAGGTGGCCAACTTCTTCGAAGTGTCGCCCAAAGCTGCCGAAATTCGGGCGCGGGTCATCCAAGAAAAACGACTAAGAGCAGCCCATGATGCGTCCGTTCCACCACGCAAACAATCCGCATGACGACGTGCCGGTGTTTAATGCCGGCGATCTCAAGAAAAACCGCGCGCTCGACAACTATCGCAATAACAAAAAAGTTGCCGACCCAATGTTTGATTTCATTGGACTAGCAATTCGCTTGCTGCCGTTTTTCTGCCTGTTCGCTATCGGCTTTTTGATTTACTACTACCTCTGGAGTCCGCACAAAGATTTGCCGGCGATGGCGGCGATTTGCACCAACGTGCTCGTGTATGTCGCCGGTATCGTGACCTCAGCAATGAACGAAGCGCGCAGAAACCGCAACGATTAAACCGCCTGAAGGAGCCCCAGAGGCCAAAGCGCTGGCGCCTAGCCAGGCGACCGCAAAAAAGCTGGCGCAAACACGCTCCTTTTTTGGGCATTTCAAACATAAGCACAGTGTGCTTAAATAGCAGCATGTATCCGGACAATGCGAACGGTGGCGGCAACCCCTACGACTTTATTATGAACGCAGGCAATGCGCCCAAAAAGAAGCCGCTGGGAACGATTGTGCCCAGCAATAATCCGTTTGTGATGCGCATTGTGGTGCTCGTCGGCGGGGCTGTGGCGCTCATGATCGTGGTGGCTATCGTTGTAAGTTTGCTGAGCAGAGGCGGCCTCAACACCGTGCCGCTGGTGGGCATGACACAAACGCAGGCCGAGCTGGTGCGTGTCGCCACGGGCGCAACGAGCAGCGCCACTCAGCAAAGCACCAAAAATCTCGCCATCAATGTCCAGCTCGATGTCACAACCCAACAGCAACAATTGCTCAAATATCTGAGCGCGCACGGGCGCACTGTGAATAGCAAAGAGCTCGCCCTCAAATTGAACACCAACACCGACCTCCAGCTCACCAACGCCAAAGCGCAGAGCACGTACGACCAGGTCTTCGCGCAGCTCATGCAAACGGGGCTGCAATCATACGCAAACACCATCAAGCAAACGTACACCGCCACCTCGGCCACTTCCGAGCGAGTGCTGCTGAGCACGTTTTACACGCAAACGCAGCTGCTGCTGAGCGAAGTTCCCACGCAAGCCAATCTGAACACCAGCAATTAGCCCGTTCTCTTTCGGCCTCAGGCAAGTTATAATGAACAGCATGATTGACAAGCATGCAATTCCCACAAAGCTGTTATGGGTTGACCTGGAAATGACCGGCCTCGACCCGCAAAAAGATGTTCTTCTCGAGGTGGCGGCCGAAATTACCGACTTCAATTTCAAGACGCTCGCCAGCTACGAAGCGCGCATCCAGCAAAAACGTAGCGTCGTGGTGGATCGCATGCAGAAAAATATTTGGTGGAAGGACTTCCCCGCCAATCGCGACGAGTTTCTCGACAAGCTGAGCACCGCCAAGCCGCTTGCCGAGGTTGAGCAGGATTTGGTGGCGCTGGTGTCGGCACAATTTGGCGATGAGCCGGCGATTTTGGCGGGCAATTCCATTCACAACGATCGCAATTTCATTAAATTTTGGTGGCCGGCGCTCGATCTCAAACTGCACTATCGCATGCTCGATGTCAGCGCGCTCAAGGTGTTCATGCAAGGCAAATACGGCGTGGAATTTGAGAAAAAAGAAATCCACCGCGCTTTCGACGACATTCAGGCGTCGATCGCCGAATGGCACTACTACCTCGAGTGGCTGCAAAAACACGGAGGCAAACGCTGATGCCGCTACGCGTTCTTATTTTTGACCTGGACGGCACACTGTTCGACACGCGCGACATGATTTACGCGCAGTGGGCCGCCGTTCTCGAGAAACACGGCGGCGCGCCACACACGCGCAAAGAAGTGCTCGCCAAAGTGTATGGGCCATTCCACGAAATTATCGCGCGGATTCTGAACACCGAAGACCCCGAGCTAATCGCCGAAGCCATGAGCTCGTTCCAGGAAATTCGCACGCAGGTCGAGCATCTGTTCAAGCTGTACGACGGCGTACATGACACGCTCCAGGCGCTCCAGGGTCGTGGCTTTCGGCTGGCTGCCTACACCGGCTCTGACAAGCGAGCCCTTGAGGTACTCGAAGAGCAAAACATGCGCGCATTTTTCGAACAAGTCGTGACAGCCGAAGATGTTACCAAGCACAAGCCCGACCCGGAAGGTGTGCAGCTTATCCTGGACCGCTTGGGCGTCAAGGCCAGCGAGACCGCGATGATCGGCGACGCGCCCGCCGAAATCCACATGGCCAAGCGCGCGCAGCTCGGGCTGTCAGTGGGTATGACACACGGGCTCAGCACGCGCGCCGCGCTGGCAGCCGAACAGCCAGACGCCATTCTTGACGACCTCCCGAGCTTGCTGCACATACCCGCGCTTATTGGAGCCGCCGCCTAATGGAAATGGACCACAAAACGGTCGAAGAATATCTGCTCAGCATGCCGAATGCTCGGCTCGATTATCCGTTTGGCAAAGACGTGGCAGTGTATAAAATCGGCGAGCACATGTTTGCGCTCATCAGCGAAGACAGCAAACCGCTCCGGCTCAGTCTCAAGTGCGACCCTCAGCTTGCGCGACTGCTGCGCGAAAAGTACGAAACTGTCATGCCCGGCTACCACCTCAATAAAAAGCATTGGAACACTATCGTGCTGAGCGGCCAGCTGCCATGGGACGAGGTTCAGGGCCTCATCCGCCATTCGTACGAGCTGGTGGCACAGGAGTAGCGCAATGGCTTCCCCTGGCTCAGGCGCAAGCACGCCCACCGGCATACTCCAAAACACCCAACAACCTGCAGCGCACCGTCGCTGGCTCGGGCGCGCCATATTTATACTCGGCTGCGCCATTATCCTCGTGCCGACCGGCTTCGTGGGTTACAATTTTTATACAGCCCATACTAGCTCGGTTAATTTTACTGAATATGAACCGCGCGTGTTGCCGCCTGGCGTGCACATGCTCGACCATTCAGTCGACGTGTGGCGCGATAATAACGGGCTATTCACCCATCACAAAATTCTCACGATCAACCTTAGCGGCGATTCGCACTCACATATTTCCGAGCAAAAAGCCACCGATTTTAGCTACACTTGCGACAATGGCATAGCCATTAACCAAACGTGCCAGATTGCCGAAACACCGCATCATCAAAAATATAGTATCCTCGCCACGTACTACAACGAGCCCCGACCGGCCGGCGAAGTTTTTGAGCAATCGGTGACGTTTACACGCGGCAATACGAACATTTCCGTGTTATTCGAGGGCAGCCCAGCACCGCAATACTCACAAGCCACTTGGGATCGCGTGGTCGATTCGTTCGCCCCCGTGCATTATTCGAACATCACAGTACATCAGTACACGCCCGGCCCTTAAGCATCTGGCCAAAGCAAAATCAGCGTGAAGATTTTGGCGTAAACTGAAGGGCAACAGAGTTGATGCAGTAGCGTTGGCCGGTTGGCTGCTCGGGTGCATCAGGAAAAATATGCCCCAGATGGCTGCCGCACGTGCTGCACGTAACTGCGGTGCGCCGCATGCCATGCGAGGTATCTTCGTGAAATTCCACCGTGCCCGGCTTGGCATCGTAGAAGCTCGGCCAGCCGCAATGTGCGTCAAACTTTGTACTCGAATCGAACAACACCGTGCCGCAAGCGGCGCAAGCATACGTGCCGTCGTCGAAATTCGCCTCAAGCGCGCCCGAATATGGCGCCTCGGTGCCCTCTTCGCGCAATACGCGGTATTGCTCCGGTGTCAGCAGCTTTTTCCACTCATCGTCCGTGCGCGCAATCTTGGCCATCCCGCCCTCCTTGGTTATTTATTTTGTGGTTTGTCGAGTTTGTCGAGGCTAAACAAGCGAACGATCAGATAAATCACTGCCACCACGAAAAACAGATCGAGCAAAGCATACGCCATCGCGCCCCAGCCAAACGCAGCTGCCCGGTGATGAAAATGCAGCGTGAACGTGCGCTCGCTCAGCGCTTTGCCGAAAAGTAGCTGAAATAGCGGGTCGATGAAGCTGCTCGACAGCTGCTTGACCACCGACTGCACCTGCGTACCAATGACGAAACCGACTGCCAATCCCACGATCGCCCGTTCGCGGATGAACGCGATCAGCCCGCTCATTTGCGTAGTCGGGTCCACCACCGCAGCCACGCGGCGGACGGCTTTTTTCGACACGGCTTGAATATTTTCCTCGACGTCGGCCAACGCATCGAGCGCCGAAGCTTGCTCGCGCTGCGCCCGCTTGGCCGCCGCGCGCGCGTTTTGTAAATTCTTTTTCAAAGGTTGTTTCGATTCACTCATAACTTTCATAGTATATCACGGCACTGAAACTGATCGAATGCAAATGCTATCGTTGGCTCAGCCTCGACGATAGACTGACCTGGTGCCTTAAGCCCCAAGTCCGAAGGCGGAACTGCCTCAGACTGAGTAAGAGACCTCTCAAAAAGCTGCTGCAGCAACCAAACCGCCCACTACAATCGTTCGGGTGCAACGATGCCAAGCAAGCCCAAACCCGCTCGCAAAACATCAGCGTACAGCGACACAAGCTGAAGCCGCACGCCCTCGCGCGGGTCGCCGATCACGCGGCTTTGCTCGTAAAATCGGTTGAATACTTGCGCCAACTCGTAGAGGTAGCCACAAATGTGGTGCGGCATGAGTTCGGCCGCAGCCAATGACACCACCTCTGGATATTCAGCAATTTTGCGCGCCAGGCTGCGCTCGGGCGCATCAAGATCCGCCACGCTGGCGTCAATGTTAGTCGGCGCTTTGGCCAAAATGCTCCGCGCTCGGGCGTACGCGTATTGCAGGTATGGCCCGCTGTTGCCCTCAAGCGCGATCGACTCCTTTGGGCTGTAGATGATGTCGCCGCCAATGCGATTTTTGGCAAACGCATACTTCACTGCTGCGAGAATCGTCTCCTCACTCGGATTCGTACCGGTTTCCTGCCCCGCCTCACGCGCTGCCGCCAAAATATCCAGCGCCGACGGCCCGTTGCCTTTGCGCGAGCTAATTTTCACGCCACCTTGCAGCCGCACCATGCCGTGCGTCAAACTCACGGCGCGTGTGGCCGCCTCGGGCAAGAACTGTTCGACACTCTTAAACATCACCTGAAAATACTGCGCTTGCTCGTTGGCCGTAATGTAATATGAGCGGTCGTAGTGATAATCCTGCCACTTCGTCAGCATCAACCCCACGTCCTTCGCCTCGTACGTTGGGATACCTTCGGAATTTATGAACACGCGCGTATGCAAGCCGTATGGCTCGCCCTCGAACACCACGGCGCCATTGCTCTCTTTGTACACGCCCTTGGCAAGCTGCTCGCGCACCGTTTGCAGACCAAGTGGCGTGACTTCGCTTTCAGGAATGATTCGGTCGAACGGATGCACTTGCAGCTCGCGGTACAGCACGGCAAAATAGTCGTAACTCCATTGGCGACAGGTCCAATATATTTGTGCGAACGGCGAATCGTGATCAGCAATTTTGTGCAATTCGTAGATTTTTTTGTTCAAATCGATGATTTCTGCCTTGGCAGTTTCACCAGCTTCATACGCCGTGTTGCCCTCAACATACCGCGCGCCAAGCCACCGCGAGCGCTCAGCCTCGGGCACATCTGCCAGCTTCTGAGGCAGCTCACCGCCCAAGAAACACACGATCGCCCACATGCTCTTGGCCACATGCAAGCCCACATCGCCACCGTAATTCAGCCGCACCACGTGCGCCCCGGCCAACTCAATCAGCCGAGCGAGCTGATCGCCCACCAGTGTTGTATACAGATGCCCGGCATGCAGCGGCTTGAACGGATTCGGGTCGGAATATTCCACTAGCACCGTCTGGCCGGCGTAGTGTTGCGGGCGCTGCTCGAGCGCTGTTGTGGCGGACTGCAACAGCGCTGCATCCGTCAGCTTGAGATTGATAAAGCCCGGCCCCGCCACCTCCACCGACTGCACGATGTTGGCAAGCTGCGCGCGCAACCGCTCAGCAATCTGCTCAGCCACCGCGCGCGGCGATTGCTGCACACGCGCCGCCAGCTGCAAGGCAACATTGGTGCTGTAATCGCCAAATTGTTCATCCGGACGCGTCAGCTCGAGCCCTATTTCGAGCTTGAACAATTCCTGGATGATGGCGCCAATGGCCTGAGTAACTTGTTTCATGTAGGCAGTATAACAGATCAGCCGCGCTGCTGGCGAGCGACGCGCGCCATGATCCAGCCGACGCCATACAGACTGCTCAGCAGCACAAAAAAGCTACCCGTGGTGGTGAACATTTGCGGATGCGCCAGCGGATGAAGCACGCGGTCGCTCACATCCACCAAAATCCCGCCCGGATTGAGCAGCACATCCCAGCTATTCCAGCGCAAATCCCGCCCCAGATAAATCGCAAAGCTGCACAGCAGCAGCACAAGCCCGATCAGCTCGAATGCGGCGCGCGGCCAAACGCGTTTCTCAAGTTCTTTGTGCACCAAAAACAAACTCAAAAATCCAATAATCACGCCGTTAAAAATGAACGACGCGAACATCACGACATCGTACAGCAAGTCCACGCGCCGCACGTCCTGCACGTGGATAAAATCACTAATCATATAAAAGGTGTTTGGCAAAAACCCGATCCACACCATCGTCAGCAGCAGCGCCGTCCAGCTCGACCACAATTTGTGCCGCAGCGTGCGGATAAGCAGCATCGTAATGCCGAGCGGCACCCACGCCAGGAACAAATTCCAGATCATATAGCCGAATTCGCGGCTGTGGTTGCTCAGCGCGCCCGCCAAAAATAAGCATACACTCACCAGACTTGAGCCGGCCAGGGCAAGCAGCAGCCGAGCGCGGGCAGTTAGATAAAGGCCCATAATGGGCTCATTATAGCATCTTTTAGCGCCATTCTTGAGAGCCTGCGCATGTCCGCGAGCCGTTTAGCTCTGCACCACTTCCGCGCGAATACCAAAGATCGCGCCGCCTTGCGGACCGTTCTTGACGGCAATTGCCGCGTTGTTGGCGCGGGCAATCTCACGGGCCACGCTCAATCCTAAGCCATACCCGACCGTTTGCGAGCGTGCCTTATCGCCCCTGTAAAGCCGATCAAAGATGTGCGGCGCGTCGTCCTCGGCAATGCCCTTGCCTTCGTCGCTCACCGCCAGCACATACGTCGAACCAAAGCGCTCGCCCGTGATCGTCACCATGCCGCGCTCTGGGCCATACTTGATGGCATTGTCAAGCAAAATGCCGAGCAGCTGCACCATGCTGTCGGCATTCGCGAGAATCTCAGCCGGCGCCACAGCATCAGCCACCAGCCGAACGTGCTTGGCGTGCGCCGTGCGCTCGGCCTGTTGCAATGCGCTCGCTACGACATCCTCCACCGCCGTGGCTGCGCGGCGCAGTGGCATTTGCTCGAAATGATTGAGGTCGAGCAAGTTTTGCGACAAGCGCTCAAGTCGCTCGACTTCTTCGAGATTGCTCTTAATTTGATCACGCGCCTCTTGGTCGGTGAACTGTTTTTGGCGCAGAAAAAGCTCATTCTCCAGCTTCATATTTGTGAGCGGCGTGCGCAACTCGTGGCTGGCATCGGCCGTGAATCGCGCTTGCGCCTCGTGCGCTTCCTCGATCGGCCGCAGCGTCCGGCCAGCAAACCAGTAGCTCACCGCGCCGCCCGCCATCAGTACGGCCAAATTGAACAGCACCAGATCTTCGTTGAGATGCGCTCGCAAAAGAGACGCTTGATTCTGCTGCAAATCGGCAAAAGACTGATCCGGCCGGCGCAAATAATACATATATGAGCGGGTGATGTGCTGCACTTCGCCAAGCTGCGCGTGATTGCTGCGCAGATATTCGCGCTCGGCCACGTAGCGAATCGTCATGGTCGCGCCCAAACTCAATATCAGCAATCCCGCCAGATAAAACAGCGTCAATTTCAGGCGCGCCGATTGAAAAATACTCCGCCGGCGCACCGCTATACCACCTTGTAACCGTAGCCGCGCACGGTTTGGATGGCATCGTCGCCGAGCTTTTTGCGCACGTTGGCCACAAATGTTTCGACGGTATTGTGCTGCACCCGGGTCTCGTCGGCCCAGACGTGATCAAGCAACTGATCTTTGCTCACCACCTCACCACGGCGGCGTAGCAAATATTCCATGAGCTGAAACTCCTTGGCCGTCAAATGCACCGGCGCGCCAGCGCGCCCAACCGACCGCGTCACCACGTCGAGCGACACGTCGCCCACCTCGAACACATTGCCGACGTGACTTTTCGGCCGGCGCAGCAATGCTCGAACACGGGCCAGCAACTCATCAAAGGAAAACGGCTTAGCCAGATAGTCATCCGCGCCGGCATCGAGGCCCTCCACGCGGTCGCCGATGGTGCCGCGCGCCGTTAGCATGAGAATCGGCATCTGCTGCTCGGCCGCGCGCCAGGTGTGCACCAAGCCCGGCCCATCAAGCTCGCCCGGAATCATCCAGTCGAGCAGCACCAAATCATATGCGTTCGCTGCCGCCAGCGTGGCCGCCACATCGCCGTCGCTGGCTACATCCACCACGTAGCCCTCGGCCTTCAAGCCCTTCTCGAGGCTGGCCGCAATCTTGATCTCATCTTCAACAACCAATAATCTCATGCTTTTATCATACGCCATCCGGCTGCGCAATAGCTGAAGAATGTCCAGCGCCAGTACGCAATTAAATGTGCATTTTATACTTTTGCATTTGGGTGCGCATATGGTACGTTTGATTGCACCAATTGCCATTAAACGAGGACTACCCGTGTCATCCGCCACCAGAGAAGCCCCCACGCCTTATCTTACTAATCTTGCGCTCACGCACGAGCCGATCATGGAACTGAGTGAAATGATCGGCGGCTACCACAGCTTCCTGCCGGCCGAAAAACTCGCATACCAGCGTCTCGTGCGGCCAATGGGTCGGACCGGGATTATGCAGACACCGCAAGAAGTTACCGGGCGCGGCCATGTGCTGACCAATCCGAGCAAAGCCGCGCGCGTGTTTCTTGGTGAACATGTGGAAAATCTCGCTTACTTCCGCGACGAACCAGTTGACGATCATCTCGGCAAGACCTGCGCGCGGCCGTACTTCGTGCGCCCAGATGGAACCGGCGGATTCAAGCTGGCTGAGGCTGACTTTCACGATGCCATCGAGGTGCCCGGCGAAGATCCGCGCATGATGCCAAATATCGCGCTCAAAGGCTTGCTCGGCAAAATTCACCGCGGCGTCTGCGTGAGCACGGTCGTGGCAACCCGTCGACCTGGCGGAGCATTCGGCGGCGCCGACATCGAACACGTGTTTTGGTGGGGCGAAAACTTTGGTCGACTCGAGCCTGTCGCCGTAGTCCGGAATCACAAAAACGCAGGCGTGGAGCCCGTCGACCCTGAAAGTTTCGAGGTTCACACCATTGGCCGGCCCCATCCCCACGTCACGTATAAACGGCTCGAGGGAGATCTCACCAAACTCAACGAAGAAACGCTCTTTGACGGCGCCACCGTGCTCACCAAAAAATTAGTCATTCCTGGCGTGCATTTCGGCGGCAATGGTATCGAGCTCATTAGAGGCGGCGACAAACCACAGCTTGCGCTTGACCTCCACACCGGCTATACGCGCATGCTCTCAGACGATACAAAGGAGCTGCACTACTGGCAGTCCGACTGGATTATTGAGCCTGCCGAGCAAACCATGGCGCGGTGTGTCGGAACGTTTGCGACGCGAGCACACTTCAGGCAAGCCGAGCCAAAGCCACCGAATGGCGTCATATATGACGACGTTATTTATGGCGGCCGGGGTCAGCAGGGTCGCCAGCGAGGCGGGCTTTCCCTGTTCGGCATCAGCGACAGACACATCGGCTACGGCGTCATGGCCTAGACGCCTTGCGCGCAGCTAGTCGGCCATGGCTTTTTTGAACTTTTCGACCAGATCGACGGGCGCCGGATTGAGTCCGTTCAGCAACGCCAGATAAATGCTCACAAAGTCGCCAAAGTTAATGACCCACAGAAGTTGCTCAAGCAAATGCTCACCCTTCGCCTGCACGACGATCGGCTCCGGCCTCAGGCCCGAAAGCAAACGCGCTGTGATGCCAAAACGCTTTTGCACGCGCGGATGCTCAAACGTGCTGCGCAAGTCGATCACGGCGTACGGCTTGTCGACCGGCTGCTTGCTCCAGCCGATGAACTCGTTGTGGTTGAACTCCGGCAGCTGATCGCACCAGGCAATGTGCTTGGCGTTTTCGTTGATGTCGATTTTCCAGCGGTAGGCGGCCGGGAACAGCTCCGGGCCGGCATAGAGCACCACTGATTTACCAATGAGCTCTTGGGCGATTTGCTTGGCGGGGTTTTGCGAGGTGGGCACATCGGGGCGCCAGTGGGCAACGGACATCTTGAGATGGTCAGCGGCACGATCGAGCACCGCCTGGTGGTCGTCGCTGGCAACCACCTTGTAGGCGTCAAGAATGACGAGCAGCGCGCGCAAATTATACAACACCGCATAGCGCGGCTGCTCGGCTTGCGGCAGGAGCGCCAGCGGATAGCCCTTCTCTTCAGCAAGTTCTTGCAGCTTGCCACCGCCAGCGATGACTACGATTTTTGCGCCTTTTTTGCTCGCCTGCTCCAGCGCACTCAGCGTTTCTTCGGTATTGCCGGAGTAGCTCGAGGCAATGAACAAGGTTTTTGCCGACACATACTGCGGCACATCGTACTGGCGCACCAGCTCGAACGGCACGGTGTAGCCGGGCCACGTCGTGCTGATCAGCGCTGCGAGCGCCGAGCCGCCCATCGCGGCGTAGACAATATTTTCAGGCTGAAAATTCTCATACGCTGGCACCGAAAACTGATATTCCAGCTGCTGATACTCTTTTTCGGCAATGCCCAGCGCATCGTCGGCGTCTTTTTCGTGGATAAATTTGAGGTCGTCAAGCATCGCATGCTCCTTGTGCTTTTTGCGCTTACGCTTTATAGTATAAACGAATACATGGAATAAGTGGGGGACGACATGTTCGGGCACGACGATACAAACGCACAGAATGATCAAACACCAGCGCCGGATGCTGCTTTGACGCAAGATGCCGCTCAGGCGCACACGCCGGTTGACGATACCGCCGGCGAATACATCGACAGCGCGCCGAGTTTGGGCGCCAACACCTTTCCGCCAGTGGCGCCAGCAAGCGCGCCGGCTCAGCCAGCCGCAGCTGACAACGCCGACGGTCTGCTCGACATCAAGCAGCAAGCGCTCCAACAGCTCACGCCGCTCATTGGTCATCTCGACCAAAAGCCGAGCGAAAAGTTCCGCACCACGATGATGATGATTCAAGCTTCGGACAATCAAGCGCTCATCAAGACTGCATACGACGCCGCCCAGCAAATTACCGACGAAAAAGAGCGCGCGCAGGCACTGCTCGACGTCGTGAACGAGATCAACTACTTCACACAAAACGGCACCAGCGGCGCGGCCGCTTAAATAGCCGCTTTCTGTCCGCACACCCCATTCAGTGATTTTTTTTTGGAATAGCAATATGGTGCTGACTGCATGTGCCCAGAATGTGAACTCTGTCACTGCTTTGTGCATGCAAGGTATTCTATAGTGAACGCCTGAGCTCACTCAGGAGACAAGCAGTTCTTTCAAGGGAAGAAGCCACAGGTATGATTCAAGCGCTTGATCGGCCGACTGCCGGGAGGCACGAGCCCGTCCTTGCGATCGCCGGGCAGCAGCTCACCCACACCGCCCACCGTGCGCTGGACAGCATTGTGGCGCGCGACAACTTCACTACGACAGAAGAAGCGCTCGCCAGTTGCCTCGTGACGTTCAGCCGGATCATCGAACACACCGCGAACACAACCATGGTGCACGTGTGTCACGGCCGGCAGATCATCCGCGAGTATTTCTTTCGCCGCCCACACCACGAAGCGTACAGTTCGGCTGCGCCTGCGTACGATGCGGCCATGCTGTCGCCGCACGATCTGCAATCTGTGCGGAGCGCGCTGGAGCTCGGTATCAGCGCCAATGAACTGTTCAATATCGCGGTGCTGACATACTACGATCTGGCGCCGCGGACCAACGGACTGATCATCCTCGCGCCGCCAAAGCGCCGCAAGCGCTGGCGTTCCGCTGGCGTCGATTTCGTACTGCACACCATCGCGGAACCGCCCGTGCGGGTGCGCAACTACGTTTGACAGCCCGGCAGATATGGCACGCAGACCGCTTCCATCCTTGACTGCTTGTCATATCTCCGCTGCCTCTTTGCCTCGGAGTCAGCGGTCAAAGTAAAACCCCGGCTTACAAACCGGGGTTTTACTTTTTTATATGCCGGGTCGCGGACGGACCGGAAATGCTACATCATGCCCATACCGCTCATATCCGGAGCGGTAGCTGGCGCTGTTTTCTCGGGAATTTCCACCACGAGCGCACCCATCGTCATGCTAGTGCCGGCGATCGAGACGGCATTCTGCAAAGCTTCTTTGGTGACGCGAGCTGGGTCGACCACGCCGCTAGCCTTGAGGTCGACAAGCGTGCTTGGGTTGTTCACATTCACACCAAATCCCGGCTTGGCGGCGCGCACTTGCGGCAGCCATTCATCCGCGTTCAGCCCAGCGTTGGTGAGCAAGATACGGAACGGCTGCTCCATCGCTTTGTAGAGAAGCGTCGCGCCGGCTTGCGTCGACGGGTCGTCGCCGAGCAGTTTGGCGATGCGGCCCTTGCCAGTCAGCTCGATGCGCAGCAGCTCGGCAAGATTGATGAGCGTCACGCCACCACCAGGCACCACGCCCTCAGCCAGTGCTGCTTTCACGGCAGCCACGGCGTCATCTACGCGGAATTTCTTCTCTTCGATTTCGGTTTCGGTGGCACCGCCGACCTTGATCACAGCGACTTTGCCGCTCAATGCCGCGCGGCGCTTGTCGTAGTTATCGCGGTCGTAATCGCTGGTAGCAGCTTTGCTTTGGGCGTCGAGCTGCTTGATGCGTGCCTGCACGGCTTGTGCCGAGCCAGCGCCTTCGATGATCGTGGTTTCGTCTTTGCCGACAATGACTTTGCGGGCTGAGCCAATCATCTCAAGCGTGGCATTCTCAAACGTCACGCCGAGCTCGTCGCTAATCACCTGCGCACCGGTCAGAATCGCGATGTCCTCAAGCATGTCTTTGCGGCGGTCGCCAAAGGCTGGCGCCTTGATCGCCACGGTGTTGAACACACCTTTCAAGCGATTCAAGATGAGCGTGCCGAGCGCTTCGCCATCGACATCTTCGGCCACGATCACAAGGTCTTTCTTGCCGGACTGCGCAAGCTGCTCGAGCATTGGCAGGAATTCCTGGATTGAACTAATTTTTTTGTCGGTCACGAGCACGGCCGGCTTGTCGTACACGGCTTCCATGCGCGCCGTGTCGGTGACCATGTACGGACTCACGAAGCCTTTGTCGAAGGTAAAACCATTAACTACTTCTGATTCAAGCGCCAAGCCCTGGCCTTCTTCGACCGTCACGACACCGTCGCGGCCAACTTCGTCCATAACTTCGGCAATGAGATCGCCAATTTCTTTGTCGCCAGCCGAAATAGTCGCCACCTCGGCGATACGACCCTTTTTGCCCTCAATGTCTTCGCGCATGCCGTCGAGTTGCGCCAGCACATCGTGCGCGGCAGCCTCGAGGCCTTTGCGCAACAACATCGGGTTGTGGCCAGCAGCGATCAGCTTGTTGGCTTCGTTCAAAATGTGATATGTGAGTACCGTAACCGTAGTCGTGCCGTCGCCGGCAACGTCGTTCATCTTGGTCGCGGCTTGCTTAATGAGCTCCGCGCCCACTTTGTAGCCGAGCGTTTCGTCATCGGCATCGCCGAGTTCAACGCCTTTGGCCACGGTAACGCCATCATGCGTCACGGTCGGTGCGCCGTAGCTTTTGCTAATCACCACGTTGCGGCCTTTCGGACCCATCGTCGTTTTCACGGCGTTGTACAAAATTTCGGCACCCGCCAGCACGCGCTTGCGAGCATCATCATCGTAGAATACTTTTTTTGCCATCGTTGCTTCTCCTATTTAACTGTCGCCAGCACGTCTTCTTCTTTGACGAGCAAATATTCTGTCGTTTCGACTTTCACATCGGTCTGCGCGTAACTCTTGTAGATAATCCGGTCGCCGACCTTCACCGTTGCTACGTCCTTGCCGACCGCAACAACTTTGGCGACCTTCGGCTTCTCGGCAGCTTTTTCCGGCAGATACAAGCCGCTGGCGGTTCTGGTTTTGGCTTTCTCGGTAACGGCTACCACGTATGACCCAAGTGGCTGCAAATGAACATCCATACTTCAACTCCTCTTATCTATTTAGTTTTGGCACTCGGCCCAGGCAAGTGCCAACCAACCTTTCCATAATAATCAAGCTTCCTGCCTAGCGTCAAGTGCTTGACATGCGTATGCTCGTTTGAAGGGACGATCATGCCCAAAAAAGCTTCTAAAATCATGCAAATATGCTATAGTATGAACACCGTTCTCTACTCATTGGAAGAAGGTGTACATTATGCCCAGAACATCCAGTAGTCGATCACGCATCATCGGCCATGGTGGAACGTGGACGCTGCGACGACGGCACGGCCGCAGAGATGCCATCGATGCGATGTTTGCAGCGCGGAGGGAGCGGGACGTCGATTTGACGACCAGGCACCACGAGATGCAGTCCACGAGCAGCACCAGCTACGCTGCCGACATCGTGTTTGCTATCAGCTTCGCGGACAAGGTTTCCGCCGATGACGCTCAGGCCCTCGTCCAGGTGCTGGAGCAAATCCCCGGAATCTTCAAGGTCCGCTACAGCGAGCCTTCTTCGTTCGCTTGCTGGTACGCAGATGAGTCTGACCCGTTTGGCGAAGCCTCCGAAGAAGACACTGCCAAGACCTGCGCGAGCAGTTCGGTCGAAACGCGCAAGACAGAGCTGCATGCGCTTCTGACGGCAGTGCTGCGAGCATTCTTGAACGACCAGATTGTCGCCCCGAACGACAGACGAGATTGGGAGCCCAGTATTTACGGACTCGCGTAGCGAGAACTTCGGCGGGAACACCAATTCGAGATTACGAGACGACAGAACAGCGAGAAGCAGTGAGATTCACTATCGCGCGTTCGCCTGGCAGCCATGACCATCCCCCGCCCCCCAAGCGTCATGGCTGCCTACCTCAATTGTGGTATACTTTTTTTATGAAAACTTTCTCGACGGCCGCAACGCTTATTGGCGTGCCGCTTAATCTTGGCGCCAATAATCTCGGCATCGAAATGGGCCCAAACGCCTATCGCTGGCATGGCTGCGTCGCCAAGCTCGGGCGTGCCGGCCTCGACGTGCAAGACGCCGGCAACGTGCTGTGCCATGAGCGTTGGGATGTGTCGCCCGGCGGCAATCCCAAGCTGCATTATCTCGACGAAATCCTGCGCATCAGCGAAGACACCGCCGCACTCACCGAGCAAGCCGTGCGCGGCAAGCGCAAAGCCATCGTGCTCGGCGGCGACCACACCACGTGCCTCGGGGCGGTTTCGGGCGCGGCGGCCGGCTTTGAGGGCACGCTTGGGCTGATTTATTTTGACGCGCATGGCGACCTTTGCACCGATCTCACCACCAAGACGGGCAATATTCACGGCATGCAGCTGGCTTCACTGCTTGGATTTGGCGCGCCCGAGCTGGCGCACGTGCATGGCGCGGCGCCCAAGATTGCGCGCGAGCATCTGCTGCACATTGGCGGCAGTGATTTCGATCCGGCCGAGCTTGAGCTCATCAAGCGCGAATCGCTGCACGCTTTCACGCTGGATGACATGCTGCGCAGCGGGCTCGCGCCGGTTTTCCAGATGATCGACGATCTGAGTGCAAAAGTTGACGCCGTGTGGGTGAGCCTCGATCTCGACAGTATCGACGCGCAATACGCTCCCGCCGCCGGCATGCCCAACGCACGCGGTCTGCTCTACCGCGAAATCAAATCACTCGCCACCTACATTGGCATGCACTGCAAGGTGGTCGGCGTCGACGTGGTCGAGTACAACCCGCTCACCGATATCGAGCGCAAAACCGCCAGCCTGGCTATCGAGCTGATCGCCAACTTCCTCGGCCACGAGTATAGCTGGTACACCGAATATCTCGCCCGCAACCCCAGTTAAATCGTCTGGACGGTGACCTCACGCGTTTGGATTTGATTACAGTGCGCCACCGAAATCGATCCACATTCTTCATGTGTGAATCCCAAAGAGAGAGCGTGCCGCCGTTGCCTTTTTTACGTTGCAGCTACTTTGCCGAGCGATTTTTGAGCGCCTTGCGCGCAGCAGCGGCCTCATCCCAGTGAATCTTGATCACGCGGTCGGGATTGCGATCGTCCTGCTGCACATGGCGCAGTTCAGCTGCACGCGGACCATTGCGCAAAATGTCTTTCTCGTGGCCCTTGCCGAGCAGCAGCAGCGTGTCGCCAGCACGCGCGCGATTAACGGCAAACTGAATCGCCTCAGCTCGATCGTGCACCATGAACACATTTTTTTCGAGTGTCTTGCCAGCCTCGACAGCGCCCGCCGCGATCTCTTGCATGATCGCTTGGCCGTCCATGTCGCGGTCGTCTTCTTCGGTGATGATCACTTCGTCGGTATATTTTCCGGCGAGCTTGCCCTGCACCGCACGTTTGGCTTCATCGCGGCGCCCAGCCGAGCCAAATAGCACGAGAAGCTTGCCCTTCACGTTGGGCCGCAGGTCTTTAAAAATCTGCTCAAAGCTGTCTGGCGTGTGCGCGTAGTCAACAATCACGCTGAACGGCTGGCCTTCGTCAATACGCGTCATCCGGCCCTCGACACCTTTGAGCGCGGCAATCCCCTGCTCAATTTGCTGCTCGCTCAAGCCCAGCGCGTGCCCAACGCACACCGCCGCCAGCGAGTTGTACACATTGAAGCTGCCCGGCAGATGCGCCTGGATGTGGTACGTTTTGCCGTCAAGCTCAGCCGCGTACTGTACGCCCTCTGAACTCAGCTTGATGTCCGTGGCGCGCACATCGCCGTGCTCAATGCCGTAGCGTATCGGGTGCGCCACCGCCGAAGCAAACACCTCAACCGACGGATCATCCGCGTTCACAATGCCGATCCTTAGGCCTCGCCGATTGCGATTCGTTTGTTTGAACATCATCCGCTTGGCCGTTCGATATCGCTCAAATGTCCCGTGATAATCGAGGTGCTCATGCGTGAGATTGGTGAGCACCGAAATGATGTATGGCATGCTCCACACGCGGTGCTGTGCCAAGGCATGACTGGTCGTCTCGAGAACGAGATATTCCATGCCCTGCCTTTTCATGGCCTTGATGCGGCGCAAAAGCACCGGCACCGAAGCGGTTGTCATATGCTCGACTTGCGGCGTGATGTCATCGCCGAAGCCATAGGCAACTGTGGTCATCAGCCCAACCTTCAGGCCCGATTCGTGCAACATGCGATGCACCAAAAAGCTCGTCGTGGTCTTGCCGTTCGTGCCGGTGATGCCAATCACTTTGATCCCGCGCGACGGAAAGCCGTAGCGAATGTTATATAGAATTGCCTCTATCAAGTGGCCGGCTGGCGCAATCTTTTGAAACAGAGAACGAGGGATGAGTTTTTTGAGTAAGCTGCGCATTACTCAAAGTATACGGCTACTCGGGCCGAAACGCCAAGCGGTGCGGCTACGATCGAGCGCGCGGCACGAGCTTGCCATCGACCACATCGTATGTCAGCTTGTAACCATCAGGCAGTCGGCGAGCAGCGGCTGGGCTAATATTGAGTTTTGCCAGCGTGCTATTGGTCAAATCAGCAATCTGCGCTTCCGACGGGCGAGCGATGCCGATCGACTCAAGCGCGGTGCGAGCAGCGTCCCAAGGTGCGCCGTGCTGGCCGGCACCATGATCATGGAGTTCCGTGGTCACGCGCGAAACCCGGCCGTTGGTATCTGTTATTTGGAAGTCAATATTGCCTTGGTGCTGGGTGGCAGGCGCAGTGGAACCAGACTCGGCCGGGCCGCCAGAAGGAATGGATGACTCGGTTCGGCCAGGCCGTTCTGCTGTCGAATCGTGCGTCTGGGCAAGCTCATATGTGCCAAGCGCGGCAACCGTTGCGAGGGCCGCTGCAGCTCCAAGCTTCCGCGTACGGCGATTAGTGTTCGGGGCAGTATTGCGATTCGGGTTAGACGGAATATTCGGTGGCGCTACTGGCGGTTGCGACGGGTTTGATGGCGGCTGGCTCGAAGGCACATTAGGCGATCCGGGATTGAATGGGGGAACCAGCGACCCATCGCCGTTATTAGGGTTGGCATTCCGCGCAATAGGTTGGGCCGAAGTTGGCGCCTCATTGCCAGCGGTGCCTTTTGGCGCGTCCGAGGGTAAAACTCCAGAATAATCAAAGTCCCATCCATCATCAAAGATGTCGTTGGCATCAGCCGGCGGCTGTGGTGCTTCGGGCGGCACAGGAGGCAAACCAGCACCAGACGTCTGAGTTCGCGGGGTTATTGCGGTTCGCGGAGGATCGAACAACATTTCCGCATCAGCTGGGATTTGGAGCGGCTCGGGCTCAGCCGGAGTCCGAAGTGGAAGCGACCGCGACGACCGCGACGAATACGGCGCCAAAGTATAATCAATGCCCGCGCGCTCGGCAGTCATTTTTTGCAGCGTGTCTTTATCCCAGAGACCTTGCCTCTCAAGGTATGCCTGACGCTGGCCGATACCCATACTGATCCAATCACGGTAGCTCAGCGGTTCACCGTTGTCGCCGAGCGGCAAGCGGTCCTTCCACTGGTCGTAAGTGAGCGCATCGAAACGGCTCATGAGCGGCATACCAGCCGGTAACTCAGGAGCGGCCTGTGCATCTGGCGCAGTCCGGCCAGCGTCCGCCGACGGCAATTCACCTTTGAGTGGCGCAGGCGCTTCCGTGGCGGCCGACAGCGACGGCTCGGGTTGTGCGACTATTGGGTCGAGCGGAGCTGGCTCGACTTGCGGTGCGAGAGGATTGTCAGCTACTGCGTCTGATTTCGTGTCGGGTGAGTGAGGTGCCGAGGCAATTTCTGGCATTTCGAGCACGGCAGGCTCAGCTGATTCCGAAGGTTCTAACGATTCGGCGCTAGCGCCCACAATGTCCGCATCCCATTGAGCCACGCGCGCAGCGTCACTCGCCTCGGGCTCGGCGGCAGGCTCAATGTGCGCCACACCCGCTTCATCAACGTAGATGTCAACAACGATTATCGATTTGTCATCCCCCTTCTTGCTTGCTTTCATGAAGGCATCCGCAGCGTCCAGAGGGTTACGCTGATCGAAGGCGTGCTTAAATGCGTCCGCACTGATAAGTTGTCGAGCCCCATCGCCTGTGATGCCATCGCTACAGATCATAACGCGCGTACGACCGGGCTCGAGATCGAGCAACCCTAGGCGCATTGTGATGTCGCCATCCTTGGTCGCAGCGTTCTCGCAATCAGGACCCGCGGCACCAATGTACGTGCTTGTGCCATGTCCAAGCTCATCGACCGTCCATTCATACGGCAAGCCGCCATCAAATGCCAGCCGCTCAGCGCGCTCTTGGTCGGCCTTCTGCATGAAATCGCGATTAGAGTAAGATCTCATCCTATACACTTGTTCGTCGATGTAGCGGCGCGTACCTCGGTTTGCTTCTTCAGGCATTGGATCCACAAAAATACGGCTATCGCCAGCAGCGCCAAGCGCCAGTTTGGGCTTGCCATCGACATACAGCACTTTTATCACCGAAGCTGTCGTGCCTGTGCCTCCGTGCTCTTCGATGGCCCAGCTCGCTCGCGCAAACACATCCTTCACATGGTTGAGGGCATCGTCATCGATCTTGTAATGAACGCCTCGCCCCTCGAGACCGCGCAGAATCGTTTCCGCACCCACTTGTGCAGCAATAGCCGGTCCATGTGGTGCCTCAATCGTGTCTCCCGGCTTTTTATCAGACTTGCGAGTGGTTTCCCCACCCATGCCATCACATACCACAAAGGTGCTTCTGCCCACCTCGATACGATCCTCGTTTTTCGTGTAGCCAGTA
This sequence comes from uncultured Candidatus Saccharibacteria bacterium, assembly GCA_964484675.1. Taxonomy (GTDB): domain Bacteria; phylum Patescibacteriota; class Saccharimonadia; order Saccharimonadales; family UBA4665; genus CAZAFC01. The sequence goes on from CAZAFC010000005.1 coordinate 74,566, forward strand.
CCTTCGCTGTAGCCAAGCTGCTGAAGTGCGCCGACGGCAAGCGTCACTTTTGGCTCGTCGGCACCTCCGATTTCAGATGAACGTGCCAGGGCTTGATTGCCACTTTCTGCCGAGCCTCGCTGCAAGAAGCGTTGGCGCAAAGGACGATCGTTAGGATAGCTTACCTGCTTACGCTCCGTCGGTCGCTGGAACGAAAAAGGCTCCATAGACGTCGCCGGTCGCTGCTCGGGCAATTTTGGCACCGTGGCGATCACACGCGCTATCTCAGTCAATTCCTTATGCATTTTGGCACGCACCGCCTCAGCTTCTGGATCCTTCTTAATGGGCTCCCAGCCAACTACATTCGCCCCGACGGCAACTTCATTCGGTGCGGCTGGTGTTGCATGTGCGCGTGAGGTTTCAAGGTTTGTGCGAACCCGAGAAGCAGGACTGCCAGTCGGTTTATTGTAGTCAATGACGTGCACTTGAGCGGTACGAATATCGTCAGGATTGGCCTGCGCAAAATCATCAGACACGGGATAGAGTTGGTCGAGAATAATGTCGAGACCGGGATCGGCACCAGGATTCTGATTGGGAGCTGCTTCTCGGTGTGCCATGCGCGTGCTTTCTTAGATTCTAAATTATTTTTGTCTTTTGGTTTCAGCGCTCACTATACACTATTCTTGTTATTATGTCTATATGATTATGTTTGCGGTGGATTCGATGAATACTAAAATCCTCGCCGCTACGGGCGAGGATTTTAGGCAGCGTTCGCAAAGCTTAGGTGCCAGCGACCGTTTGTGCGATGTCGAGCAGCAGATCTTGCATGATCTCTTGGTAGTTGGGTACGTTTTGGGCCGCCCACGCCATGACTTCATTGGAGGGCTTTTGCTCGAGTTCCTCGACTTGTTCGTCGCTCAGCGCGTCCGGCAAGTCCATCAAGAATTGTTTTTGCGCAAGCGATTCGACTCGGTAGATCACGGCATTTTGATCTTCAGCGCTGGCGTCGGCCAGGCCGAGAGTGCTGACAAGTTTTTGGCGAAGTTCGTTGTTGTTCATGAGGGTTCCTTTTTGTTTTTATAGGTGATTTTGACTAATTCGTTCGGGGGCGAGTGCCGTTTTGCGGCGTGGGCGGCTGATTGGGGTCGCTCAGACCAAGATAGACGGCAGCGCGGTTGGCAAGATTGCCGAGCCTTGACCGAGTCGCGGCTTCTTGATTGGCTGCTGCTTGCTCAGATCCCTCCACAATTCGTAACGCGTCAGGGATGCTGATGTTTCTCTCAAGGGCATTTAGTTCTCTCTGGTTGGTGTCTCCTGGGAGCGCCGAAACTTGCTGGATCAGGCCTCTGCCCATATTAAATGCTATTTCTGCGTTCCGTTGTTTGGCCTGCTCTTGCGCAGCAGGGTCAAGGATCGAGAAGTCGTGGTCAAGCAATCCGCTCAGTCGCTCGGCCAATCGAGCGCGACGGCTAAGCTGGGGGCGTTCGCCAGTTTTGGTAGCGTTGATTCCGATCGGATTTTCGACTTCCGCGATGCGAGCGGCAGTAATTGCGTTCAACATGTTCTCAAGCTCAGCGGTTTTTCTTATCGCCGTATCGACGACGCGCCCAACCCCTTCCATGGGTGGCATTTCTGGGTAGACACCCAAGTTGTACAACGCGCGGTCACGATTACGCCCGGCTTCTACGGCGTTGTTGAGCGCAGTATTGTAGTTTGCTTCAAGCTGTTGTCGCTCGGTTTCAACGGCTGGCGAACGGCGTGCCAAGCCGCGAAGCATTTTACCAAAGAAGCTGCGGTCTTCCTGCACAGTGGCTTCGGCCAAGGCTTTTCGGGCGTCAGCCAAAGGACGCATAGCTCTTTGGTAGGTCGCATTGATCCTGTCGAGACTTACCTCGCGTGGCTCTTTTTCGTTTGCTTGCGGAAGCGGAGCGGTATTGGCCGCGGCGGGAGCAGTATTGGGGTTTGCCGGAGTGGTTGTCGTTTGGGCTGCTTTCAGCCAATCAGGAACATCGATATCGCCAGGATCCTGATTGATACGGGTGAGCTCATCATCGAAGCCGAGTTTATCAGCGGGAGCGGGCGCAACATGAGTGTCGGGGCCGGGGTTGAAGTGAACCCGACTGGTGTCGGCTTCAGTACTTCCTGTGTCTGGCGTGCCGAGGTTGGTAATTTCATACACATCGTGCGCCGGGTTTTCTTTGGCGGGCGCACGCTCAGGTGCCGTCAGGAACTGATATGGCGCTAGTTCTGCAGCCTGAGGCACAACGAAACTTTTGTCGGCCGGCTCGGCTATACGGGGCACTTCGGTCACGGCCTGCTTTGGCACGATGCCTTCGGTCTGGAAATCTGCGAACCAATCAGGGTTGCCGTAGCGGCGCTCAGCCTCGGCCTTACCGGATTGCTGCGCAGCCTCGCTGCGGGCAGCTTCGGCAGCAGCGGCGGCACGTTCATCGGCATACTTGGCTTCCATGGCCTGATTGGCAGCTAACTTTGCTTCAGGAGTTTTGTATTTATAGTACCAATCTTCGCGACTGATTGCTGGGTCCCGAACAAGGTTCTGGAGCTCTTCGGCGCGCAGGCGGGCAGCTTCGGCGGCGTCAGCCTCAGCTTGGCGCTGGCGATCGAGAATGTCTTTGGGTACGTCTTGACGAGTATTGCCGGGCAGTAAATCCTGGGGGTTCAATCGAGCCAGCTCAGCGCGGCGCTTGGCAGCTGCGTCTTCGGCAGCTTTTTCGGCGGCAGCCTGCGCGTGTCCCGTGGCGTAGATATCCATGGGGTCAAATTCTTTGCCATAGGCCTGTTCTCGAGCGGCTGTTGCTGCCTGTCCAACTTCCTTATCAATGTGATTCTGGGCAAGTTTTGCCAGGCGCTGGTCGCGAGCCGAAGCCGCAGCATCCTTGTGTTGCTGGCGGGCAGCTTCGGCAGCAGCCCGAGCTTGGGCAGTGCGCTCTTGCGCTTGACGTTCACGCTCGGCGGCTTGAGCGGCGTCGCGGGCGGTCAATTCGTCGCTAAGGGCCAGGCGAGCTTTGGCTTCATCTTGGGCTGCCAAAAAGGCTTTTCTTTTCTCGGCGCTGCTCTCGCGAAAATTCGGACGCAGGTCTGGGCGCACCCCTTCAGGCAGGTCATGTACAGACTGGGCTTCGGAAAGCGCAACCGCCTGCTCGCGGTCGGCATCACTCAATCGCCATTCACGGCCAGCGAGCTCAGCAACTTTTCCAGCTTCGCGCGGCAAGAAGCGATTCTTTCTATCAACAGCGCCGTTATCGCGCACCACGATGTTCTGGGCGGCCGCTTGAAGCCTGTCGTACTCATCAAGCGTTGGTACCGCGTGACTGTCCTCAAAACCTTTAGCCAGGCTACGCACTTCGTGTGCAAGCGCGTTCGACTTCTTCGTCGGAGCCGGAGCAGCCTCGGGTACAACTGCGGGCGTAAAGGGTGAGGCGACTTGCTCAGTCACGCCAGCAGCGGCCGGCATCGAGCTCTCAGGCTGGACTCCTGTAGGGATCCCAGAAACGTTGACTTCAGTACTTCCGGTGGGCTTCGGTGTTTCCATGGCATTTACTCCTTACAATTCGTGTTTTTTATTTTGGTTTTGCTAATTACATTCAAGCATAAACCCGTTACTTTGTCAATGATTATCTAACATATTTGCGCTATTTGCTAATCGCTCATGTTTATATGCAGCCGTCTTACCCGCCGCCGGATATGCTATGCTAGAAATTATGAAAGTTTTGGGCATTGAGTCGAGCTGCGACGAAACCGCAGCCGCGGTGGTTGAGGACGGCTCGCGACTGCTGAGCAATGTCGTCGCGAGCAGCATGGATTTGCACGCGCAATACGGCGGCGTGGTGCCCGAAATCGCGGCACGAAGCCATATCGAGGCAATTATGCCCGTCATCCAGCAAGCGCTGAGCGATGCCGATTGTGACTGGGACGATATCGACGCCATCGCAGTCACCTACGGCGCCGGCCTCAGCGGTAGTCTGCTTGTGGGCACGCTTGCTGCCCGGACCCTGGCGATCGTCAAGCGCAAGCCTCTGTTTGGTATCAATCATGTCGAAGGCCACGTGTACGCCAATTTCCTCACAAGCACTGCCCTTCCCGGCTATGCCATGCCGGCCGCAGCGCCTGCATTCCCCATGCTGGCACTCATTGTAAGTGGCGGCCACAGCCAGCTCGTGCTGTTCCGCGATCATTTTGACTACACGCTGCTCGGTCAAACTCAGGACGACGCCATCGGCGAAGCGTTCGACAAAGTCGCAAAGATCGTCGGCCTGCCCTACCCTGGCGGCCCAAGCGTATCGCGCAAGGCTCTCGAGGGTGACGCCCAAAAGTTTAGCCTGCCTAAGGCGCGGCTGGCGCATCCATATGACTTTAGCTTTTCCGGCCTCAAGACTGCCGTACTGCGCGTTGCCCAGGCGGAAGTTGGACGAGATTTCTCGCTGCCTTCGGGTGAGTTGCCTGGATTGTTGAGCGAGCAGCAAAAGGCCGACATTGCGGCGAGCTTCCAGCGGGTAGCCATTGAAACCGTCGTCGACAAAACGCTCAAGGCCTACGAGGAATTCTCGCCTGCCAGCGTTGTTATTGCCGGTGGTGTGGCGGCCAGCCCCGCGCTTCGCGCCGAGCTGGCTCGGCGACTTCCCCGCCCGATTGCCTACGCCGACCCCAAGCTTTGTACCGATAACGGCGCCATGATTGCCGCGCTTGGCTGCTTCAAGCTCCAGCTCGGCGCTTCCCCTGCCGACCCATATACGCTTGAGATTGCACCGAATCTCTCGATGTAGCTCGCCGCTCACCCGCGCACAAAAACATCTATCGGCCGACGACCGTTACACATTTTGTGCTGAATTTCTAGACCACCTCTGTCAGAATCTGTAAAAAATCCTTGGCATTTGGACGAGCCTAGCGTATGCTTGCGCTGGCAAAAACAAACACGACAAAAAGACTAGACTAGCCCGCGCAGTCGTCAGAGACAAATATTGTTTATTTTGCGAGGTGTCAGAGTATGCTTTTCACGCGAAAGGCCTGTTTGCATTGGAGTCATTTTCACGTGAATAGTACAGAATGCAGATAGATGATTACCAGGAGCGCGAAGGGTCAAGCCATTGGAAGCTGGGACTTTAGTTTAATAGCATGTGGTAGTGGCAAAGTAGTAGCAAAAAGAGTCCCATGGCTCATGGGGCGTGACATTTTGGCCTTGCCGACCGCCGCGAGGGTGACACCGCGCTGCCACGGCTCACCGAGAGCCAGGCGGCGTGGGCGTGTCATTACCTCGAGTAGCCAAACCGGCGCACCGGTGGTATGATAAAGCTATTATTGCATGCGGCGGCAACTCGCCACTGAAGGAACGTCTATGAAATTGCCAAAAATGTATGAACCGAATCAGTATGAAGCGGACATTTACGCGCTGTGGGAAAAATCGCAGGCATTTGTGCCGCGCGGAACAGGGGCGGGCTATAGCATCGTCATTCCGCCGCCAAATGCCAATGGCAACATTCACGTCGGCACGGCGTTTACGCTGGCACTCGAAGACATCGCGGCTCGGTATCACCGGCTGAAGGGCGAACGCGTGCTGCTCCTGCCCGGCGCGGATCACGCTGGCTTTGAGACGCAGGTTGTGTACGAGCGGCAACTCGCCAAAGAGGGGAAGAGCCGGTTCGATTTTTCCCGAGAAGAGTTATATGCCAATATCTGGGATTTTGTGGCCCAAAACCGCGAGATATTCGAGACACAAATTCGCCGCGTCGGCACCAGCGCCGATTGGTCTCGCTATACATTTACGCTTGATCAGAAAATCGTCAAGCGCGCCTACGCCACGTTCAAAAAACTATGGGACGACGGGCTCGTTTACAGAGGCGAGCGACTGGTCAACTACTGCACATTTCACGGCACAGCATTTGCTGATATCGAGGTAGAATACAAAGAAGAGCAGGGGAGTTTGTGGCACATTCGCTATCCGCTGACCGACGGCAGTGGCGAGCTGACCGTGGCTACCACTCGGCCGGAGACGCTATTTGGCGATACGGCCGTAGCCGTTCACCCCGACGACAAGCGGCACGCAAAGTTTATCGGCAAAACGGTGAAATTGCCGCTGACTCATCGCGAAATTCCGGTGATTGCCGATGAATTTGTGGAGATTGCCTTCGGTACGGGCGCTGTTAAAATTACACCGGCTCATGATCCGAACGACTTTGAGGTCGGCAAGCGGCACGATTTGCCCATGCCGAGCGTTATCACTTTTGAAGGCACGCTGACAACCGATGTGCCGGAGCCATTTCGCGGCATGGAAGTTTCGGCCGCGCGCAAAGCCGTGGTGCAAGCACTCGAGAACCTGGACGCACTGGCCAAGACCGAGCAGTACACGCACAACGTCGGCCATTGCTATAAGTGCGGGACAGTGATTCAGCCGCTACTGCGGGAGCAATGGTTCGTGGACATGCAGCCGCTAGCGCAGCCGGCCATCAAGGCGCTTGAGGCAGGGAAGATTGCGTTTTATCCGCTGGCCAAGCGCGATCAACTCGTGAACTACCTCAAGAATCTGCGCGATTGGAACATTTCTCGCCAAATCGCCTGGGGTATCCCGATTCCGGCGTTCCAAAATGTCGACAACCCCGACGACTGGATTTTCGACGAGCGCGTTGACCAGGAAATCATTGAGGTGAGCGGCCAAACGTACCGGCGCGATCCCGACGTCTTCGACACGTGGTTCTCAAGCGGCTCATGGCCGTACGCCACACTAAACTTCGGCGCCGAGGACGACCAAGATTTCAGCGACTTCTATCCGCTCGGCCTCATGGAAACCGGCGCCGACATTCTCTACCCCTGGGTGAGCCGAATGTTGATGCTCGGTCTGTACAACACCGGCGAGATTCCCTTCAAAACGGTGTACTTGCACGGGCTAGTGCTGGACGAACACGGCCAAAAGATGAGCAAGAGCCGCGGCAATGTAATCAACCCGATCGACTTGATCGACGAGTACGGCTCGGATGCAGTGCGCATGGGGTTGATCACTGGCCAAACTGCCGGCAACAATCAGCCACTCGGCGTGCCTAAGATTATCGGCGCGCGCAATTTCTGCAACAAACTTTGGAACATCGCGCGCTACATCGAAGACAAGCTCGGCGACCAAAAACATCAGCGCGCGGCCGAGCTGAAAACAATTGCCGACCACTGGATCATGAGCCGGCTGCACGACTGCGCTGCCGAGATTGCGGCCGAGCTCGAGAAATATCGCTTCTCAGAGGCCTACGACCGGCTGTATCACTTTGTGTGGGATGACTTTGCCGACTGGTATATTGAGGCGTCGAAGGCCAAGCCGAACACGTCCGTGCTGGCAGCCTGTCTTGAGGCGATTTTGGCCATCGCGCACCCGTTTGCGCCATTTCTTACGGAGACTATCTGGCAAACGCTTGCCTGGGCGCCCGACACGGTTCTGGCGGCCAGCAGTTGGCCCGTAATCGAGCGTGGTGACAAAAAAATGGCGCGCGCATTTGAAGATGTGCAGGCCATCGCTACTGAGGCGCGCGAAATTCTGAAAAATGTCGGCGCCCGCGCCGAACTCTTGCATGCACGAGTGGCTGAAGTGGCCGATAATGCCGCGCTCATCAAGCAACTCTCGGGCGTCAGCGCCGTCCGCGAAGCCGAGGCAAACGCGCAAGGGCTCAAGCTGGCGGCGACTTCGCACGATCTTTGGATTGGCATTGATGCCGCAACCGCCAAGAAATATCTCGCGCGGTTGGAAGAGAAGCAACTTGCCGAGCGGATTGGCATCGAGCGACTTGAGGCGCGCTTGCACGACAAGCGTTATGTGGCCCATGCGCCCGAGCACGTTGTTGCGCAAACGCGTCAGCAGCTTGCGGAAGCACAGGCTCGGCTTGCGGTAATGGAGCACGAACGGCAGCGATTTTCCAGTGCTTCATAAGCAGGCGCCGGGCATTTTCGCGAATAAGTCGCAATTTGCTATACTGTAGGCATGACTTCCCTGAGCGATCGTTTTGCCGCTATGCTCCGCAGCCACGGCCAAAGCGTTACCAAAACGCGCTTGCATGTCTTTGAGCAGCTCGTCGGGCAGGAGCCGATGAGCATGGCTGAGCTCGTGGCACGCTGCAAACGTACGGACCGCGCCAGTGTATACCGCTCGGCGGCGCTATTTGAGGAGCTTGGCATTCTGCAGCGGATCCATCAGGGATGGAAGTACAGGCTGGAGCTTTCGGACGCCTTCGCTGCGCACCATCACCATCTGACATGCGTGATGTGCGGCGCCACCACGGCTATCAACGAAGCTGAGCTCGAACTATTCATCGAGCGCCTGGCGCGCCAGCATCAGTTCGTGCCCAAAACACACCAAATTGAAGTGCAAGGCACCTGCGCAGCCTGCACTCGCGCGCGCCCACTGCGGCCGCCTAGTCAAACTCAGTAGATGCGGGGATTATTCGGCCAGTGCCTCGCGCACATGCTGCGCCGACACCGCCGGCTCAATATCGTCGAACCACAGCACGCGCCAATCGAACTTCTCGGCAGCCATAAGATTCGTTCGCGAATCATCGACAAATAAAATTTCGTGTGGCGGGCAATTGGCTGCCTTGGTGGCTTGCTCAAAAATCGCCGCCTCAGGCTTAATTGCGCCGACCTGCGACGAGTCAACAATCACATCAAAATCAATAGCCGGCAGCAGCTTATGCGCACGCAGCGCCTCAACAAATCCGGGCATAATGTTGCTCAGCAGCCCGACGCGATAGCGCGCCGCGGCCCAAGCCACAAGCTTGTGCATTTCGGGAATCGGCTCAATGGCCTCAAGGTAATATTGCAGCCAGTCGAGCTTCGGCAGGCCAATGTGGCGAGCCAGCAGGCGATTGAACTCCTCGAGACTGATCTCGCCGCGACACGCCTGATCGTTGTAGTGCCAAAAAGCCGTCTCGATTGCGTCGGCCGCCGCGCCGGTTTCGCTGGCCAACTTCGTAAATGCACGATGATAAAACCGCACCAAGCAGCCATTGATATCGAAATACACAAAGGTAATGCCGCTTTTGGAGCGAGCAGTGCGGCGAGCCGGCGCCAAGTCATGCGGCGCATCGGTGCCGAGCAATGCGTCCAGGCTGATATGCAGCGCATTCGCAATACTCTGAATCGTAAAAATAGACGGCGATTTGATCGCACCGCGCTCGATTTTGGTGAGCGTCGAATAGCTCAGCCCAGCCTCTTGGCACAACATCTGCTGTGTCAGCCCGGCCTCCAACCGCATGCGCTGCAGGCGTTGCCCCAACCCCTTTTCATCCATAGCCATATCATATCAGCCGATCCTAGAATTACCAAGCGAACTGGCTCGATCCGGCCAGTTGCAGCCTGAACACACGTAGCGAACCCAAAGCAAAGGCCTTGCGCTTGCCTCGACTTCGCCTACAATAAGAGTATGCATATTCTGAGACGATTTTTCCTGGGAGACGCGGCGCTCTCTGCCGGCGTTGGCCTCGTGCTGTTTTGCTTGGCGCTGAGCAGCTGGCTAACACTCCGCACGCCCCAAACGCTGGAAACAGCATTGGCCAGCACAAATAGTTACGCGCAGCTCGTGCCCGACGCTCTTGCGCAACATCCCACGACCAAGGTTGGAGGCGTACCGCTTGCCGACGCGCAGGTGCGGACGATTATCGCGCAGGCATTTCCGGCGCAAACCGTGCAAGCGGCCGTGACAACGTCGCTCAATAGCACCTATGCCTGGCTACAAGGCAAAACCGCGCAGCCGGATTTTCGCATCGACCTCACGCCCGAACGTGACCGCGTAGTGCAGGGAATTGTCGCGTATGTGAGCAACCGGTACGCAGCGCTGCCGGTTTGCTCGGCCAGCCAAGTCGCCATGCTCGGCACTGCGAACCTCGACGACCCCTACGGACTGACGTGTCGCATGAGCAATCTGAGCGCAGGCCAAGTAGCTGCTCGCGTCGAACAATCGCTACTTGGTGGGAACGGCTTTCTAAAGAATCCAATACTGGTCAGCACCACGATCAAGGACAAAAATGACCAGCCGGTGTTCACATCCGCCAGGCAAAAGCGGCCGCCGCAGGCCTATGCCAATATTGGCCGCGGCATTGGCATACTGGGAGCGCTTGTTCTGCTGGCACTCGGTGGCGTCGTGCTCTTGCATCAAGGCGGCCGATGGCAAGGCGGGCGCCTCGCGGCAAGCATCACCCTGAGCGCAGGCGCCATCTGCTTGTTCCTCGCTTGGGTACTGAGCCGCCTAATACACACCGCGACTACCAAAGCGACGCAAGATGCAACGCACAATCATCAGCCGTTTGACCAGCTGATTGCCAAAGTCGGTGAACATGTCGCTGAGCATGCATTCGGCCAGCTAGCAGTCGTTAGCGGCATTGTAGTGCTGGCCGGAGCTGCCGGCCTTGCACTGTGCCTGTGGAAGCTGCATCCGCGCCACCCGAGCACACCAGCGCCTGAAGATCACCGCACTCTCGAGGCAAGCACAGATTCAGATCAAAAAAATAAGAACGTCCCGGCGTAAAAGCCAAGCGTTCTTCTGGCGGAGAGGGAGGGATTCGAACCCTCGATGGAGTTGCCCCCATACCGCATTTCGAGTGCGGCGCACTAGACCAACTATGCGACCTCTCCAAAGTTTTATGCGCGAGCTGCCGCGCGCTGCCCCCATTGTAAACGGCCCCTGTTAGTCTGGCAAGCGCATAATCGAGCGCTCGCCATGGCAATTACCAGAGAAATGCCAGAAATCTACTGGCAACACCGCCCAAGATATGATAAAATTGCCTCTGTCGATCACAATACGCACCCGTAGCTCAGCTGGATAGAGCGTTGGCTTGCGGAGCCAAAGGTCGTAGGTTCAAATCCTGCCGGGTGTACCAAACGAAATCCATAGACACATAGATGGCTGCATAAGCCATCTATTTTATTTTGTAAATTAGCGCTTGATTGATAGGCAGATTGGGCAGGTCAGGGTGCTGCGCGGCAGGATGGTTGCCAGCGAGTAGAAAAGGTTAGTCATGTGCGCGAAGTCGAAGGCAAAGCAACTCGTGAAGCGTTGCTGACGTTTCTAGCTCTCAACACCTTCGCGAAACCAATGCTCCTCCAGCACTACCATACCGTTCGGCATGACAGTGCCGGACAAGACAACTACGCCATTGACTTGACCAAGTCGCACTAACATGCTAATGTTTATATTAAGCACTTTTTACGACGTAAAACAAAAACCATGAACGAAACTGCACCATTCCTTTTGCCACCTCTTGAGCAACCACGCCAGCCATACAATTGGGAAATGCCCGCTGGTTCAAAGCTTGAAACCGGAAGCTCACTATCGCCGGATATTGTGTCTCGGATGACCTTTTACGGTGAGGATGAGTCCGCCCCTGCGACAGGTGGAGACAATCCCATACCTGCGGCGCATGCACAGGAGTACACTTTTAGGTACGATCCGCGCGCATACGACACCTCAGTGAGAGTGTGGGATCGCGACTATGGGATGGAATTTGAGGAACAGGCCCCTCTCCAAGAGCTGCTCAACCACACCTCGGAATATTATGGGCTGAGTCCCAATTTGCGAGATATCGACCGGGCGCGAAGCGACATCGCTTATGAATACTGGAAGCAAATGCCAAATCGTGGATGGTGGTTTGAACTGCAATCACTTGAAGAAGATTTTCCGCGGATCCCATTTATCGAACAGTCGCCGACTGAGCAGTACATCGTTGGGCAAGAGGGAAGGGGCGTGCGTTTTTATAATTTCGCTGCGCCGATGGACCAAGAGCGGTTGGCTGACTGCCGCAAGTTCGTGGACATTCTCACGCAATATTTTGGCGATCGAACCTATGATTTTGTCACCGACGTTGTGATCACTGACTTCACTCAGTCAGCAAATAAACCCCGAACGAATGGCGTCACCAGCAAGCATGGCCAGGTTATGTATATAAATGCAGCGTTGCTGGAGCCAGACAATCAGTCCGCGCATCACCACATTAAAGCCGCCGCCTTTTTAAAGACGCTGGTACATGAATCGGGGCACCTCATTCATGGGTTCGACACGCCGGCCCAAGAGCAATTACTCAAATTCGCAAAAACTGTCGGCTGGGATGTCGATGCCATGCTCAAAGAAGTACCCGATTGGCAATCTGAGTATGCGGATGTCGCTTCATATGGGCCACCAGATGAGGCATATGCCGTAACGCTACCCGGCGGGACGCAAAAGCACATGGACCGCGATGAAGCAGAAAAGCATGGTGTATGGACTTATGATGCCAATGGCAAGCGCGTTGGTCCCGACTATTATCATGTGGGTTCGCCCAGTCTGTATGGCGCCACGCGTCCTCAAGAAACCTCAGCCGAGACAACAGCATACAGCCTGCTAGGAAACTTCGTCACGCAACGTATGCCCGAAACGCGCGATGCCTGGCTCGAGCATATGCAGCAGCGCGTGCTTTTGCCAGGTGAGACTCCGGAGGATCGGCCGCTGGCAACGCCACTTAACCGAGCACCCATCGAAGTCGATCATCGAGTAGGCAATGATATAGTCTATCCACGTACGAAGCTTCCAGAGAAAATCTATGTCAAACTTCGCCCTGAAGCGCCTGCGGTGGCCGCAAGCGCTCGATAGAGCCCGGGGAACATCACACGTTTTTGTCTCCTCGCTGTATCGCTATGAAATACTCCTGTGATATTGCGAGACAGTCACTGTGCATGTCGTTTATATAACCAACGGACCATAAAAGAAAAAAACCGCTGTGAGTAGATTCACTTTGAGCTTTGAAAAGTTATGATACACTGTTAATTCTAGAAGTGCTGCTAAGATTCGTATGAATCATCTAGAATTTACATTAAAAGGACTGTTTAGGGAGCGGCTAGCTTGGGTTTCGTGCCAAGTTACCCTTACAACTAGAGGAGAATGAATGGCAACCAAGCTGTTTGTAGGGTCGCTTGCATATTCTGTTACTGATGACGAATTGCAAGACTTTTTCGCAAGCGCAGGAACCGTGGTTTCAGCAAAAGTGATTATGGACCGCGAAACCAACCGCTCAAAGGGCTTCGGCTTCGTAGAGATGAGCAATGACGATGAGGCGCAAGCCGCAATTCGTGATCTCAACCAAAAGGAACTGAACGGCCGCGCAATCATCGTGAATGAGGCTCGGCCGCAAGAACCACGTGAATCACGTGGCTTCGGTGGCGGTGGCTTCAACCGCGACGACCGCGGTAGTCGCTACTAAGGCGTACCCGCTTTAGAGCAAAAAGGCTCTCGTTTATGACGAGGGCTTTTTTGTGTGTCTGTTATATTTCAAGCTGATTGGCGGGCAGGGCCGCCTGAGCAGCTTTCTGCGGTCAAAAATCCCAAAAAATCTACCAGAAAAGCCAATACCAAAAATTGCTCACTTCGGCGCCGCCAAAGTCATTCGTAGCTTTTGCCGAAGGTAAAATCAACCGAAAGCGCTTGCTCCACGTCGAAATTTTAGACTACCCCGGCAATCGCCTCGCCAAGCGCACTGCTAAAATCTGATGCGGCGCAAAAACCGGTCGAGCGAATCACCATTGTTCTGCAGAAAGGGCAGCTGGAGCGAAATTACGTCCAAAATACGCTTCTCGTCATCAGGCGCAAAATACACACTGAGCGGCGGCATAAATCGGCGCAACGGCGCAAGGGTGATACTCGTGATCGGGCCTTCCTTGATGAGCGAGAACGACTTAAAGTCGTCAAATGGATAAAATCGCATACCAATACTGATGCCTTGTGGCACGAGCTGATAGGTGAGCACACGTGGCTTCCGTGCCGCGACGATGCCAAATAAAATCGCCGCGATCACCACGCCTCCGGACGAAACTTTATCTTTGGTGATCAGGAAGATGACGACCGCCAGCGCGAACGCACTTGCCGCCAGCAGGCCATACCACTCCAAACCCTTGCTATGGGCAATGTATTCCGAGGCCGTCCATGTTACTTCGGGCACACTACGTTTCTCGCCCGCCTGATACATCGAACCCATATCATCATCTCTTTCATCTTGCATGGCTGGCTGCGCCATGCGAGGCGCTGCCACTGCAGGCGAGGCCAGGCTCGGGCTGACATTCGACGCCACAACAGGCTGCGAGGATATCTGTTGCGCTGCCTGTGCTGTGTCAGCTGCGGGTGGCGGTAGCGCAGCAGGTGCTTGAGGTCGAGCCTCAACAACATCGCCTGGCCTAAATTGCCAGTTTCCGCTCGGCTCCCCTGGGTGCTGTGCGTCATTCCCGTCCATATAAGCGCTATTGTACACCTCTTTGCGGAAATCAAAAAGCAGGATTGCGAGCTAGGCTGCGCCATATTGCTGCCTAGCGAGAAGCATTGCTGTTCGCGCTTAGGCAGCAGCATAATGCGTTAGCCAAAAAGCACAATCATGAACACAGCGCCAAGCAAAAACCCAGCATGTCAGCTGGGCTTTTGCTTGGCGGAGAGAGAGGGATTCGAACCCTCGCGGGAACTCGCGCCCCCCTAACGA
>CAZAFC010000006.1:0-85792 GCA_964484675.1 uncultured Candidatus Saccharibacteria bacterium
GGGCGTAGCTCAGTGGTTAGAGCAGGCGGCTCATAACCGCTTGGTCGCTGGTTCAAGTCCAGCCGCCCTCACCATAGTTTGATATTTTTAGATTATCCTTATGTGCTTGTTACTTTTCTGATGAAATTTTCATGTCCGAGGTGAGCCAGGCTTGACCGCAGTGTTTTGACAAGGCCTGGCCTCATGTGGCGGGCATCATCTCGAAAACCGGCATCGAATTCACGCCATGTCAATATGATATAATTTCCGTTTCCAGCCCTAGCTGGAGCACCTGTTCAGAGTGTTTGGGTGACCTGGCGATTTGAGCCAAGGAGAACTATGGTTAATCTGTTTGCATCTCACAGCCCGAGCGGCCTGGGACTGGTTGCCGTCTGGGGCGATCTTGTGGCGCTCCTCATCACTGCCTGCCGGGCAAGCAAAGAGCCGTCCGGCAACTTGCGCGCAAGAAAGCGTTACAGCGCCAGCCTTTACGCGCTCATTCTCATGCCGGTTTTCGAGATGATGCCCGTCACATTCGAGCTCAAGCACAAGTCCACACTCCAGCAAAGCATTGCAGCAGGCGCTGGGCTCAAACCAGATCATTTCATCGGTCTCGATGGCATGCTGTTGGCGAGTTGCGTTGCCGTCACCATGATACTCTGCGCGTTCGTCATTGGCCCGCAACGCCTCTGGCGCTTCAGCATCGTGCTGCTGGCGGGCATCGCAGCAATCGGATTTGCGTGGGACCTGGAGTGGTCGCGGACTGGAAGCACTTACACGGCCACCGGTGCTAACTGCGCGTGGTGGCTGGTACTGCCGGGAGCCTTCGTGCTCTTGGTGGCAGCAGTAGTGAAGACAGTTGTCGTTCTGCGCAAGGCAGTACCCATGTGGCGCGCCTCCCGACCGAGCCGCACAACAAAAGCGGATGACAACTAGCTATTCAGCAGCAGCGCGGCGAGCCCTTTTGGCAAACGCTCGCCGCGCTCAAGCCCCAAACACTCTGATCAATTTTCTTTTTTTATATCCGCAGGTCTGGAAGCCGTCACTAGAGAATAAAGCACTCTTCAAATAATCCGATGAATCCAAACTTTTGAACCGAAAAATCAGAGATTAATTAGCGTCGCGCTTACTAAACAACGTAAAGGCGATAATCCATCCGCCGACAATATAACTCAGCGCCACTAATGCCGCCTTAGGTGGCGTAATGCTACCAGACGGCTGGTTCAGCATAGTGAGCAGCGAATTGAACGGCAGGTATTGCACGTTCTTCTTGAGCAGCAAACCCAGCAGCGACTCTACCGTACCGGGCACCAGAAACAGCGCCGTAATAGTGGCCACTCGGTTGCGCAAAAGCGCGCCAAACATCAGCCCAAACATGCCGTATCCCCAGCCAAACAGCAAGCTGCGCCACAATAAATCGCGGTAATGAAATACTTGGTGCACCGCATGCAGGTGTTTCAAATGTATGCCGACTGCTGTCAAGACCGGCGACAACGAGCAGACTACCAACGTGAACACTACCGAGAATCCAGAGATGAGCACGAGTTTGGCAAAGAGCGATCGCGCCCGACTGTTACTACTGGTAAGTGTGTACATGATGGTGCTGTAGCTATATTCGTGCGTCATCAACAGTGCCGCGATCAAAGACACAAAAATCGCCAGCGCGCCAATAGCGCCAGTAACTTGGCTCGCTAAATATCCGGAGTCCCGCAGATGTGCCGCATCAATCTTGTAGCCCTGCACGTAGCCAGCGTAAAAAATCATAAGCAACAGCACGCCGAGCGACAAAAAGTACGTGGTTCGCACTGTAAATAGCTTGCGAAATTCCGATTTGAGTGAAGCGAACATTATTTTGACTCCTTGCTGTGCGTGCGATATTCCTGTGCATCTTCGGTCAATTCCAAAAATGCGTCCTCAAGCGAGGCAGCTTTGTTGGTCAATTCCAAGATCGTAATGCCGCCGCCGAACGCCAACTTGCCGATAGCGTCGGTGGTTGCGCCCTTGATTTGCAGCCCGCCGTCAACCTCGCTGAAAGAGTAGTGGGCACCATCGAGCAGTTTCTTGAGCTGGCTCATATTGCTGGCGCGCACGAGCACGCCCGAGCTGCTGCTGCCGGCAATGAGTTCTTCAATTGAGGTGCTCGCGATGAGCTTGCCCTTGCCGATGACCACGATGTTGTCGGCCATTTGCGACATTTCGCTGAGCAAGTGGCTCGACACGAAGACCGCGTTGCCTTTGGCGGCGTAATCTTTGAGGAATTGGCGCAGCCAGGCGATGCCTTCGGGGTCGAGGCCGTTGGCCGGCTCGTCGAGCATGAGATACTTGGGGTCGCCCAAGATTGCCGCAGCGATGCCGAGGCGCTGGCACATACCGAGGCTGAATTTACCCGGGCGCTTGCGCGCCACATCGAGCAAGCCCACCATGTCGAGCGTTTCATCAACCCGCGCATCAGCAATACCGCCAGCCGCTGCCAGCACCCGCAAGTGATTGCGCGCCGATCGCGTCGGATGAAAAGCTTTCGCCTCAAGCAAAATGCCGATCTCGCGCGATGGCTGCGCATACTCGTGCAGCTTTTTGCCGTCAAATGTCGTCTTGCCGCCACCATTGTCGAGGCCGAGCATGAGCCGCATCGTCGTAGATTTGCCAGCGCCATTCGGCCCCAAAAAGCCGGTCACTTTGCCTGTCTCAACCTCAAATGAAATATCATCGACGGCGAGTTTCTTCTTATATTGCTTGGTGAGATGTTCGGCCTTAATCATATCGACAGTATAGCGTGAGACGGCTCGAGTAATCAAATCATGTTTGCGCGTGTAGCTACGCGAGATTTCGCTCAGCCTCGGCGAGCAGCGCCAACAGCTCTTGCGCCGACGTCGCCGCCATTAGTCGCTCGCGCAGTTCTTTGGCGTCGTCGAAGTGATTGACGTAAATTTTGCAAAATTTGTTGAGTAGCTCGGGGCGGCGCTCACCTTCGCGCCATGTCTCGCTAAAAAGCTTAACGTGTTTAGCAAAGAGAGCGATCCGCTGTGCGGGCGCAAAATCAAGCCACGAACTCTGCTTCGCAAACACAAACGGATCGTGAAAAATGCCGCGGCCAATCATAATTCCATCAAGCTTGTACTGCTCCGCCAGCGCCAAGCCCTGCGCGCGACTCTGCACATCACCGTTGCCGACGAGCAATGTTTCGGGGGCCAGCTTGTCGCGCAGCTCACGTATCGCGCCGATCAGATCCCAGTTCGCCGGGACGGCGCTCATTTGGCGCTGCGTTCGGCCGTGAATCGTTACCATGCTAAGCTTCTGCTTGAGCAGCAGCTCGTGCCAGCTCAGATCGACTTCGCGAAAACCAAGACGGGTTTTGACACTCACCGGCACTCGGCCGGCTGCGCCTTCCTGTGTGGCCTGGATAATTTCGAGCGCTAACGGACGATTTTCAATCAAGGCGCTGCAACAGCCGTTTTTTACCACTGCCTTGACCGGACAGCCCATGTTGATATCAATGCCGGCAAAGCCCATCTCCACTAGCTCCCGCGCCGTCTTGAAATAATTGTCCGGGTTCTTGCCCCAGATCTGCGCCACGAGTGATTGCTCGGCGGCAGTATGCTGCAATTTCTTGATAAGGCGCGGCCGACCCGGACTTTGCAAACCATCGACGTTCACAAATTCTGTAAAAAACAAATCCGGCGCAGCACAGTCGGCAATCATCTGTCGAAACACCGTGTCCGTCACATCGTCCATCGGCGCCAGCACAAAAAAGGGGCGTGGAAGACTGGCAAATGAGTTTGTTTGCAACGTGTTCGTGGTGTAGTTCATATCAAAATCGACAGGCGCGTGATTCTTTCAAAATATATTATATAAGGCTTGTGCGCATCTCGCAAATCATGCCACCCGCACTGCCTGCATGCCTACGCCGCAAAAGGTTTGGATTTGCTAGCCGACACTAGAAGGCAGATTGTTAATTACACGTTCTAGGCAAATAGTGCCCCTACTGGGTGCAACCCACTTCGAAATGGCGGGCCAGACAAAAACTCTGCGGAGTAATGTCGCGTCCCATCGCGCGCTCGATGCTGGAGCTATTCCCAGCGAAATACACGAAAAGCGATCACGTATACAACGACCGTCCACAGCCCGACGAGGCCGATTTGCGGCGCAATGCCGGCCAGACTTTTGCCCTCAGTGGCGATTAGTCGTATGCCATCGATCACCGGCGTGAGCGGCAAAAAGCCTGTGATGTGCTGGAGCCATTCGGGCATGATATAGCGTGGGAAAAATGTGCCCGAGAGGAACATCATTGGAAACGTCACGATGTTGCCGAGCGGTGCCGCCTGGCGCTCGTTGCTTGCCCAGCCGCCAATAGCCAGGCCGATACCCAAAATCATCACAATACCGAGCACCAAAAATAGCCCAAGCTCAGCGTAATTGCCCACGACCTTGAGATGGAACAGCTTGATCGCAAAGCTAAACAAAATCGCGATCGTCAGCAAGCCGATAATCGCCTGCGAGACCATCGTCGACAAAAAGTACTGCCAGACGCGCAGCGGCGTGGTGTGGAATCGGCGCAAAATGCCCTGTTTCTTGAGCTCCGGGAACACGTTTACCGGGCCGAAAATACCCAGACCCATAATGGCGAACCCGAGCAAACCGGCAAACGTGTAGTCGAATTGCCGCAAGCCTTGGTGGCCGTTTTGCTGCGACGTGACCGTAAACGGCGTCGGATTTTTCACGAATTTCAGGTTCACCGTTTGGAGTTCGCTTTGCAGCACCGAAGTTAGCGTTTGTGCCGCCTGCTGATTGTTTTGTGTGTAATACACCGTGGCCTGGCCAGATGGGAAGGCCTGGCCCCTCTGCTGCTCGCCAAAATTCTTGGGCAGCACAATGGCAGCGTCGAGCTGGCCGTGGCTCATTTTATCGTTAGCCTGCGCGATGGTCGACACGTCACTACTCACCTTGAACAGCTTGCCCTGGTGGCTCAAACTACTGACAAAATCATCGGCAACTTTTGACTGCGACTGATTGAAGATTGCCACATTGAACGAAACGCTCGCGCTGTTACCGAATAAGCCGCCGAAGACAAACAGGAAAATCAGCGGGAAAAGGATGGTGAAAAACATGGCCGTTTTGTCGCGGAAATACCGCCGCGTGTTGAGCTTGGCAAACACCAAGACAGTAAAAAGTTTTCGTTTCATGCTTCGCCCCGCAATCCCTTGCCCGTCAAATCGATAAACACATCTTCCAGATTAGCCTGCTCAACCGGCTGCTGCTTGGTAAAGCCGCGCCCCAGCAGGCTTTTGATCAGCTTTTGCGGCGTGTCGAGAGCGATGATCTTGCCCGAATCCATGATGGCTACGCGGTCGCAGAGCTGCTCGGCTTCATCCATGTAATGTGTTGTCAAAATCACGCTAATGCCGCGGTCGCGGACTTTGCGCACCAAATCCCACAGATTGCGCCGCGCTTGTGGGTCAAGCCCGGTCGTCGGTTCATCCATGAAAAACACCTTCGGATTGTGGACTAGTGCCGCCGCGATGCTGAATCGCTGCTTCTGGCCGCCACTCAATTTTTCGATGTAGCTGTTGCGCTTCTCGAGCAAATCAACATCAGCCAGAAAGCTTTTGACGTCGACTTTTTCGCCGTATGCGGCCGCAAACAGCTCGATGAGCTCGCTCAGCTTGGTCCGATCCTGAAACGCCGGCGACTGCGGTTGCACGCCGATCATGCCGCGGATTTTGTACGGATTGTGCGCCACATCAACGCCGTCAATTGTCGCTGTGCCGCCGTCGATCGGCCGCAATGCCTCAATCATTTCGAGCGTCGTGGTTTTGCCGGCGCCATTGGGTCCCAAAATCCCAAACACTTCACCTTTTTTTACTTCAAAGCTAATACCATCGACGACCGCTTTGCCATCATAGAATTTCTTGAGGTCTTTTACTGATAGAATCACATCCATGGCTACCACTATAGCAAACGCATGGTGCATTGTGAAAATAGAGAATTCAAAGAGAGGAACAACATAAAAGCACCCTACAGACAAGCCGAGGGTGCTTTGGAAATACTTACGCTTTGTCGGCGCTTGCCACGGTCAGGAAGCCGTTGCGCGGGTTTTCTTTGATGACCTTGCCAGCTGGCAATGCATCGATGGACTCAGGTCGCTCGTCCTTGCTGAAGTAGTAAATAGTTTGCTCTTTACCACCGCGAAGTACAACCTTTTTTGAGTTCAGGTAGTAGGTTACGCCCTTCGAGTTAGTGTGTGTGTATGCCATTCCTGATTTTCCCTCTCTTTAGTGAATTAGTAATGGTATCCCTACCATACTCTCGCCGATTTTCGTTTGTCAACATTTTCCTTGGGGTATTTGCACTTGATGCCGCTTATGTATTACACTGAGACCTATACAATTAGAGACTAATTTCAGGGGGAACTATGGATTTCACAAATCGCGGCGGGCAGCAAACACAAACACCACGCCCTAGCACGTCAACATCGGCCGGCGACACGGCTGTGAGCGCAAGCACCGGCGACCACAATGCAAAATTCGGCGGCAAAAAGTCGTTCATGAGCGGCGATCCAAAATGGATGCGCATCGCAACTGTGGGGCTGCTGTTTGCTATCACCATTCTCGCGATTAGCATTAGCTTCCTATTCTACTACGGCACGCCCAACGAAGCTAAATACGTCGACAGCTCCAAATATCAGGCCATCTTTTTAACCAACAATCAAGTGTACTTTGGAAAAATCAAGACCGTGAACAACAAGTTCATCGACTTGCAAAACATCTACTACCTCAATAGTCCAAGCAATAGTAACGGCACTCAAAACGCCACTTCTACAAGCAGCAACAACAGCTTTTCGCTCATCAAGCTTGGCTGTGAACTGCATGGCCCGACCGACCAAATGCTGATCAATCGCGACCAAGTAACCTTCTGGGAAAACCTCAAATCAGGCGGCCAAGTAGCGCAAGCAATTTCTAAGTGGCTGCAGCAGAACCCGAACGGCCAGACCTGCTCGACCTCAACCGGCACGACGCAGCAAAGCACGGGCACTTCCAGCACCACTGGCTCAAGCACATCGACAAGCTCGACAACCGGCAAGCAGTAGCGACCGGAGCGATTCCGCGTTCGACCAGACAGCCCTCATCAAACGAGGGCTGTTTTTTGGTGCATCATGCTACACTAAACGAAGCGACAAACGCTTATTCTTAACTATGCGCGACAAAAAGCAGCTGCATCATCTGTGGACCAAGGTGCGTCCGATCAAAACCATATATTTGCTTGGGGCGTTTTTGGTTATGGCGAGCGTATCTGTGTGGGCGCTGCGATCGAACAACATCACTATGGTGCGCCTGCGCACTGCCGTCTACCAGGCCGATCAGCAAAATGGCGACGTGAACGGCGCGCTCAATGCCCTGCGTAACTACGTGTACGCCCATATGAACACCAATCTCACCAGTGGTAACAGCTCGGTGTATCCGCCGATTCAGCTCAAGTACACCTACGATCGGCTGCAAGCAGCGCAGCTCGCGAGCCTGGGCACGGATTCGGCGATTTATACTCAGGCGCAGAAATATTGCGAGCAGCAGGATTCGGTGGATTTTTCCGGCCACAACCGCGTACCATGCATCGAGGATTACGTGTCGATGCATGGCTCGACGGTGCAGATCAAGCAAATTCCAGACAGCATGTACAAGTTTAATTTTATTTCGCCGACATGGTCGCCCGATTTGGCCGGCTGGACGCTCGTGGCAAGCTTTGTTTTGCTGGTGCTGGCGGTACTGCGATTTACTGCTGGTATGTGGCTGCGCCAAGCCAGCAAATAGCCTCGAGGCGTGGTACATTTTTGGCCCTGCGGAGAAGCGTAGTAGCCATATGGTCGCAGCTGATTGATGATCTGTTCGGGAGCCAGACGTTCCTAGTTTAATGCAAGATCGCGATAGCCGTGAGAAATCCGATTACAACAATCGCAAGCATGAGCCAGAACCACGGCGACGTGACGTTCGATGCAATCGGCTGCTTGGTCTGCGCCGACAAGCGATGGTCGAGGTCCGGCCGAGCAGCATTTGGAGCGGGTGGCAAAGCCGGTTCGTGGGTGCCGGCGGTCAAGCTGTGTGCCGGATCCAGCCCATTGGACAAATACGGAAAAGCGGCGCCAACACCGGTCGGCACGGGCGCTTGCGGCGTATCGTCGGCAATTGGGTCGTGGCGCAATTCGCGCTGCTCGCCCCGGAAACCTTCGCCATACGCAATCGCGCCCTCCACAACCTGCCCATTTTTGACGACCGCATTGTGCCAGACACTACTGCGCACCTCCTGGCCATCTTCTAGACTGAAGTAAGGCTGCTCAGCTTCATGCTCGGGCAAATCCTGAATCCGCATAAACGACTCTTGCTGGGTTGGCGGCCGCTCGGCACCAAAGCTTTGGGCGCGTTGCAGCTGCTCGGCAGTCATCGGCTTCGGCCGGGCAGCCGCCCGCTCCTGCTGCACGCGAGCGACGTACTGCTCATCGGCTTGGCGCCGCTGCTCCTGCGCGGATTGCCGCTGAGATTCAGCTGCTGCGTGCTCTGATTGCGCCAGCTGACGCCCAAGCTCCTTATCGCCCTTTCGACGGAAATGACGCTCGAGGCCGAGCAAGCCCAAACCTGTCACAACCGCACGGTTCATACGCGCATTCAGGCGGCTATTGCGCTCGGCAAGACTCTCGAGACGCTTGTGCAGTGCGGCCAGCTGCTCGGATTGCGGTGAGCGCTGCTGCTCCGAGCCAAAACCGTCATGCTGCGAGTTCGGGTCAGGCATTTCTCTTGAAGGTTCAGGTGAAAATGGCGCGCCATCTGGACGCTCCGACGGCAATGGCGACGTTGTACTGCTGCCGGTTTCCGCCGCGGCAAGCGGCATGGATTCGCCCAAGCTGGCAGGCATGCCGCCACCGGCATCAGCGTACATTGGGCGGGCGGCTTCTTGAACAGATGGCGACGTGAGCAAAGGTTGCTCAGCCAGCTCAAACGCTGGTGGCACCAGCGCTTCGCGCACATCGGCCGGATGCGCTTCAGCGGCGTCGTAAGGCAAGAACAACACTTCTCGATCATACGCGTTAGGAATCGTCTCGTGGGCAATACGGGGTGCCGACACAGCTTCGACATGATCGGTATGAGCTGCGGGCGAGAATTCGAGCTCCGGCGCGCTGAACTCCGCACCACTACCAGCAACGTTCTCGGCCATGTGCATCGTCGAATCGGCCGGCGGCGGAGCCGTTTCGCTCGACGCTGCCAGCGGCTGATCACGAAGTGCGTCGTAATATTCCGAGCCAGAGGCGTCTATCTCGCTCGCAATATCCGCCGGCGGCATTGCCTCGGCGCGCACCAAATCGCTGCGCAGCTCATCCAGTAGAGCCTCATCGGAGATCGGCTGGACGGATTCATGGGCATGCTGGGCAGATTCGATGGGCAGCTGAGGCATGCGCCGTTTTGCGCGCTGCTCACGCCGTTCGTTATCATCTTCGCTATCGTCGGACGTTTCGGCAAATGTCTCGGCCGGAGGGGTGAGCGCGGAGCGCGTGTGCTGCATTTCGGGTGGCACTGGCGAGCGGGGTGCCGGCGCGCTTAATTCGGTCATACGACTAATCGGCACGGCAATGCGGCGCAACACCGGCTTTTCGCTCCGGTCCGTTTCTCCGCTATCGCCGCCCGACGTACTTTCAAACTGGTGTGGTCTAGGGCTCGTTTCCATGATGCATCACCATCGGATGCTTTGTATTATACCTTGCCGCTACAGTTCAGCAAAGCCAGGCCGCCCCCAGTTGCCTTTTCGTCCTTTTGGACTCGTCAGCACGAACACGCATTCGTGGAAGGCGAGTAGGTGTTATTTTTGTAAAGTGGATGAGGAGAACCTCGTTTGTCACTTGACAGTTAAACACCTACGTGGTGGCCCATATCTCTGTCGACAGAGACGGATGTCCTCTCGCGCCCTGAAGCGAATCATGTTCGCTTCTCGCACGCCCCTCGCTACTTGCGCCATCGTTATGACACGTTCACGCCTACCGAAGCAGGAGTTTTACACTCCGGGGAGAGTGGCACGCATGTGCTAGTTCTCGTTGTGGTGCCGCTGCGCCGAGGAGTCGGACGCGCCGTCGCCGGACGAGGGGTCGACGGTCTTGCCGCGGACGACCCTGGAGCTGCCGGGCTTGTCGTCGCCGAAGGCGGTGTCCGCGATCCTGTCGGCGAACTTGAGGCCGGCTTCGAGCCCGTGCCCGACCTTGTCAGCCGCCTTCTCGGTCGACTTGCCGATGTTGCGCGCCGCCAGGTACAGGAAGACGAAGCCGAGCAGCACACCAGCGACGAAGATCGCCACGGCAACCTTCCAGCCGATCAGCAGGCCAGCCAGGGCCACGAACGGCGTCAGGAGCAGGGTGATCAGGCCACGCTTGAACATGGTTCCCCCTCAGGGAAACTCGCGGTAGTCAGTACAACTAACCACTTCTAGGAGTGAGTCCTAGCATCTCTTAACCCAACGGGTTATCTGTGATTATACAATCAAATACTATAATTCGCAAGCAACGTTGTCTGCGTTACTCTCGCGCATCGTTCCAGCCCATTTCCAAGTACGTTTCGCCATTCGCCAGAGCGCCGAATGCTGCCGCTTGGAACGGCATAATATTCTCGAGCGGAATCTGCATTTCGGGGAACCAAAAGATGTCGCCGTGACGTTCTGGCTCCATGTTTCGCGGCGTGCCGGTCCAGCCGCTCGCTTCAAAGATCACGCCGACCCGAATATCATTATCACTCTCATACCGCTGAGTTGTGAACATATGCCGTAATTGCTCCGGCCGAATCTTGAGCCCGACCTCTTCATACACTTCGCGTACCGCCGCTTGCACGAAACTTTCGCCCGGCTCCACATGCCCGCCAGGAACGGCAAACTTGCCGTCGGCATAGCCCGTATTTTGGCGCGAGACAAACAGAATCTTGCCATCATCAGAACGAATGAGCACGCTCACTTCCGGGATATTCGTCGTTCCCTTCGCGCTCATCGATTGTCTCCTGCGCCCTCGATGACATTACGCTGTTGGCGGCTGGCGAGCTTGGCTAAGTTTTGCTCGGCGATGTCGCTCAGCTTCAGGCCCAGACTTTCGGCGAACATCGCCATGTACCAGAGCACATCACCCAGCTCTTTGCTGAGCTCCTGCTTGTCTTCGTCCGAGATCACGCCGTCTTTGTAAGCGACAATTTTCTTCCATTTTTCCACCACTTCGCCCGCTTCGCCGCCAATGCCAAGCACGCACACTGTCTTTTCCATGAGCGGGTCGCTGGAAAAGTGCGCCGTCGCCGGCGCCTTCGCCTGATATTCGTCAAAAGTCATCATCATTTACCTCTTTTCACTATCTATTATAACCGCTCCGGCACGAATAAGCTCTGGCGTGCCATCACCCCGTAGCCGGATAATCGTGCTCGGCGGGCGCGGCTCGATCGGCCCAGCGTCAACGTAAAAATCAACCTGCTCGCCAAAATAGCGTTTCGCCTCGGCCAGATTGGTCGCAGGCGGCTGGCCGGGCTGATTGGCGCTCGTGGTACTGAGCGGGCCAGTTTGCTTGAGCAACGTGCGCAGCTCAGCGGGCGCGGCCGGAACGCGAAACGCGCAATCGCCCAAACCCTGATGCAAATACTCATACTGCGGATCGACTGGCAACACGATACTGATCGAGTTGGGCCACCAGTGCGCTGCTCGGGCGAGCAATTCGGCCGGAACGCCGAGCTCACGCAGCTGAAGCGCACTGGCTGCGACGGTCGTGCCGGGTTTGTGCTCGCGGTGTTTGAGCTGATACATCCTCGACACGGCCGCGGCATTGTGAGCCGACGCCGCCAGGCCGTACACCGTGTCGGTTGGAATCACACCCACAGCGCCTGCCCGCAACAATGCAATCAAATCTGGATCAGTCAATGAAGAAAACGTGCGCATAAGCGGTTGCCGATCAATGAGGATGCTTATATGCCATGATCGCCACGGCCATCAGCACCGCCATGACCAACAGTGTGGCTACGATTGCGCCTGTGGGCAGTTGACGCTGATCTTTGGGCTTTTGGGTGGTGGGTTTTGGCGCAGATTCATCTGTAGTGGCAGAATTGCTCGGGTTCGACGGTACGCTGTTCGGCAATTTCCCATCAGTGCCTGCGGGCGAATGCATCGGCTCAGCGCTGGCGGGCATGGGACGAACTTCAAGTGCAGGATGAGCAGATGGAGTAGCAGCCGGGGGCGCCTGGAGCGCCGGATGAGCCGGACCTTGTTCCTGCGGAGCCGAAGCTGGCGCTGGAGGTGCGGCCGGACTGGCAGGGGGCGCTGGAGCGGCGCTTGGCGTAGCACCAGCCGTTTCGGCATGGGGTTTTGGCGCAGGCGCAGCACCGGGCGGGCTATTTGGCGGCGGAACCGAACTTGGCGAGACGGCTGGCGGCGCTGGCTTCGGTCGTCCAGGCGCAGGCGGCTGAGTATGGCCGTGCATGGCTCCGGCCGCTGGCGCAGACTTGCGCGCGATCACATCCATTGTCGGCTGGAGCGGCGGCGTTTTAGGTTTTTCATCCATACTATTCAGATTGTATCATGCGCTCGGCAATTGGTAATGCTTACTTTGTGATTCGATCATCGCTTCGGTGAGCAGGTCCTGGAGTACCGATGGCAGCCGCCCATCATCGATCGAACGCTGCAACTCGGCTAGCGTGCGTGGGCCAGCGCGGAGCAACCGCAGCACCGCACCGCGGATCTGCCGGCGCGAGCCCTCAAACTTCGATTGCTTCGCGTACGACGCGCTCCTCCGAGCGTGATTGCCGAGCGTTTGCTTGAGGTGCGCACCATAATCCATCAGCGCCCAGTACCATTCACGGTAAGCCTGCTCACTCGGCAACGTTGCTTGCACCAGCCGCGCGATGTCGGCATCGGCCACGCGCTCATAATCAGCGAAAAAGTGATGAATAAACACGCTGCGGATATTCGTCTCGATAAACCAGACGGGCTGATTGAACGCATACGCCACGATCGCGCCAGCAGTGTTGGCGCCGATACCGGGCAGCTGCGTCAGCTCAGCCTGATTGGCTGGCAATTCGCCGTCAAAATCGCGCACCACACCCTGAGCCGCCTGCCACAAAAACTTGGCACGCCGATTGTAGCCAAGCCCGCTCCACACGTCGAGCACGTCGCCGAGCGGCGCAGTCGCCAGTGTCTCCACCGTGGGAAATCGCGCCATAAACGCCTCAAATTTCGGCACCACGCGCGCCACCTGAGTTTGCTGGAGCATCAGCTCCGACACCATGATCGCGTATGGGTCAAATTGCGCCTTTTCGCTTGCTGTTTGGGCGCGGCTCGGCTGACGCCACGGCAAATCGTGGCGCCCATGCTCGTCGTAATAGCGCCAGATCATCTCCTGGAAATCAGCTATCTGAGCGGAGCTGGGCAGCGCAGAATCTCGCGGCTCATCCTTGGCCAAGCTCACGCCTGAGCCGGGCTGAAAGCTTGCACGCGAGCGCGAATTTGCGCTGGCTTTTGCTAGCAGGCCAGACTTCGGGTGCGAGCTCGATTCGGCGTCCGAACCGCCCGGACTAGTAGCCTTGCGAGAAACTGTAGGCATTGGTCACATCCGCCACTTTCTTGGCCGGGCCGCCCGATGGCCGCACCACATAGTCAGCCGTTTCCTGGCCTGACGCCACGCGAAACGCCACGAGATCGTCATCCAGCCAGCGCACCGGATAGGCAAGATTGGCCTGGCTCACAAGCTCGGTGTCTTTGCCCGAAACGTCATCATGCGCCAGCAGCACGCCCTTGCCGTCGCGGTCATCGACCCACAGGCTGCGCGTCGTTTCGGCGTTTTCGGCGTACAAACGGCTCTTGTATTGCGCCGGCGCCGAGCTGGCCGTGGCAGCGTGGTTGCTCAAGGTAAGCGAGAACCAGCCGCTCGGCGATTGCAGCGCCAATATGCCGTAATCGGTGCGAAACGCCGACCACACTTCTTTGGAAAACAGCTGCTGCCTGCCCGTGCCGTCGGTGTTGACCTTGTACAACCCGGCGCTGGCCGACGGATCGGTGCTTGACACCGCGTAGTACACCGTGCCGCTAGCGGTCGTTGCGAGATTGAACTGGTTCGCCCCGGCCAGCTGAACGTGCGTATTGGTTTTGTAGTCATAGGAATAAATGCGCTGGCGCTGCGGATTGGCCGCGCTGGCGCCAGCCACTACCGTTTCGTAAATGAGTTTGCTGCCGATCCAATCGATAAGCTGCACCTGCTCGGCATGCTCGAGCGTGGTCGACGAGCCGTCGGTCGTATTCACGAGCGTGAGCGTGCTCAGCAGATAGCCGTCGGCGTCGCGGGTATTGTCACGGGTCGAGACGAGCGCCGCGCGCTGACCATCAAGGCTCGTCGCCAACTGCAAATTGGCCGTTTCCAGCCCGGTGCCAGGCAGCAGCAACTTCTTATTCTGGCCGTCTATGTCCATCGCATAGACGCCATACGCGCCGCTCTGTTTGGACACGTAGACCTCGCGTGCGCTCGGCACCAGCGTGACAGTCGCCGGTGTGGTCGCGGCCGCTGGAATCGTCAGCTGTGTGTTGCGATAGCCGTTCCCTCCGACGGTCACCGACAGTCCGCCGGCCGGCACAGTGTCCACTGTGAGCGTGATTTTGCCGGAGGCATCCGACACCGCCGCCGCGTCGCCATCAGACGCCTGGGCACCGGCAATACCCTTGCCGGACACATAATCCGCGACCATCACAACGTACTGTATCCCCGTTGCATGCAGCGAAAAATTACCCAGCTGATTGCTGCCCCAGCCAACCGTCACCCGCTGATGCACCGGCGCAAACGCCAGCCGCTGTACGGTCAGCTGATAGTTACCGAGCTTGAGCCCGTGCAGCGCCGCAACGCCCTTGCTGTCGGTTTTGGCTTGATGCGAGCCGAGCGACACCGTCACGTTTTTGAGCGGCAGCTGCGTGGTTTCGTCTAATGCCGTCAGCGTGAGACTGCTACGCACACCGGCCGTGTTCAGCAAAAAATAGCGGCTTTTCGGCACTGCCGCCACTGCGGCAACCGCTGCCAACAGCACGAAAATCGTCAGCCAACGCGCCAGCTTATTCGCCCACCAGCGAGCAAAAAACCCGGTGAACCTGCGCCAGCCGGAGCGCGGCAAAGACGCTGCCTCGGCGCGAGCTTCGTCCTCAGCCGCCAACACCGTGTCGGCCTCGGCGGCCACGATCTCATCCACTGCTTCGTCAGTTTGCGGATCTTCGATGGCCTTGGCGGTCGTCGCCTCCACCGCTTTTTGGCCAGACTCGTCTGCCGACTCCGGCGGCACAGTCTCATGTTCGGTTGTATCGTCTTTGGCGGCGTTGTTTTCTTCAGCCAAGTCAGCTTTGGCGGGCGATGGCGGGATCACTTTAGATTCAGCCGAAACAGTGGAAGCATTTTTAGGTGGCTGAACGGGCGACGCCTTGACTTCGACATCAGGCGCGCTGGCCGACGCCTCGCGCAGCTGCTTTTTGAGTTTTGGCGGCAACACGGGCGCCGAAGCGGCCGCATCTGAGGTGTTTAAGGCGCTTTTTTTCGGATCAGCTTCCGGGCCGGTCTTGGCGGGCTGAGCGGGTTTTTGTGTGTCGTCCATATTTTCCTTTAGTGTAGCAGGCAGTGGCGAGCGCGCAAAGGCTAGGCTATACTTCGTGCATGGAGATTATTTCTGAGGAAGTTTTGGCACGTGCAGAGCGGGTTTTGGGCGAGCGCGACGAGCACTTGGCGCCAGTGATCGCTCGCGCCGGGCTGTGCACCATTCGGCCGCATCACGATTATTACCAGGCTTTGGCCAACTCGATCATCGGCCAGCAGCTAAGTGTCAAAGCCGCCGCGACTATCAAGCAGCGATTTGTTGCACTGTTCGGCGGCGAATTTCCAACGCCCGAGCGCATTCTTGAAATACCGCTCGAGCAACTGCGCGCCGCAGGACTGAGTCGATCCAAGGCAGCGTACATTCAAGATTTGGCGCAGCACATTGTCGATGGCAGCCTCAGTTTTGACAAGCTTGATCAGCAATCGAACGAGGCAATTGTGCAAACGCTCACCGCCGTCAAAGGCATCGGCGAATGGACCGCGCACATGTTTTTGATGTTTTGCGTCGGCCGGACCGACGTGCTGGCGACCGGCGACTTGGGCATCCGAAACGGCGTCCGCGCGCTCTACCAGCTCGATCATCTGCCTTCACCGCAAGAAATCACCGAACTCGCCACCGAGCATGGCTGGCACCCCTACGAAACCATCGCCTGCTGGTACATCTGGCACAGCCTCGACAACGCACCAACGATGCCTTAATATTTTGCCACCGAGAAGCTTCGTTACGAACTTCGCATACATCTAGAAATAAAATTGCTCGAAAGAAAAAGTGAGAGCTGTAGGATGTGGAAATGGAGGTAGTTAGGTGATGCCTGCCAGCGAAAGGCGGCTGCAGTTTCCTGCGAGGAGCCGCCTCTCGCTTGGGCAAAAATCACCCTTGCACCTGCCATAGCACATCGCCATCTGCACGTCAACGAAGTCGTCGTCACCGCCGAACAAAGCCAAGCGTGTGGTCAGATGACAAGGTCGAAATCCTCGTCGTACTCCGTGTCACGGGCAGCCTGGTTCACCGGAACGACACTCCATTCCGAGGGAATGGCGTCGCCGATCTGGTCGGTGATCTCGGGGTACCGGGCGCGGAACTCCGGGTCGTTGTACTCCGGCGGCAGCTCATACCAGACGTACGTCTGCAGGTCCTCGCTCCAGGTTGCCAGGCCGCCGCCCTGAGTGGCATAAAGGGCCTGGTCGATCTCGTTGAGATCTATGTCGGTGGTCTCTCCTTGCGGGAACGCGTTCATCTGTCATCCTCTCCACATGTTCGTGCGGGGGTTTCAAGCCTACAACTCTAACTATAGAATACAACAAAAATAAAAAATGTAAACACTGCGCTTAGTTGAAAGTTAACGATTCGATAAGTGTCGTTACGGTTTTATTCCACGACGCGGCCGACCACTTGGTGGCGTCGAGGCTCAACGGTGCTGACTTTGAGCAATCGGCCGCTGCCGAACCGCAAGACACAAACGCGACTTGCACTATCGGATTGAGCTTGGCGGCGTCGACCTGCGGGATTGCCTGGCCCTGCTGATATCCAAAATCCCCCGTCACGTATATCGCGTCGAGCGCGTTGCTGGCCGTGGTCTTGGCGTACTGCAAATAACTGAGGTAAGTCTGGGCACGCTGCGAACTCGTGGGGCTCGTGTAGCTAATTTTCTGCGATGCGAGCACCGCGGTGGCATTGCCAGCCGCAAAATTGTCCAAATTCTGCCCCATCGGCGCAATGCTCAGCACCACCTGCCCGTTCGTTTGCTTGCCGTCAGCAGCGTTAAGGTGTGTGGTCGGCGATTTGGCGGTGAGCACGCCATTTTGTTCAGTCACCGTCCAGTCCTGCGGGTAGGTAAATGACAAACCAAGCGTCTCGGACGTGTACTGCTTGGTTGGGGTGACCGCCGGCGTCGTGACTACGCTCGTTTTGTGCGTAGTGGACTTCGGCTTGGGGTGATTGGCGAGGCGATAGGCACCGAATGCCGCCCCACCAAGCACGATCAACACAAGCAGTGCAATGCCGAGCCGCTTCATCCTGCCATGCGAACGCCGCTCCGGCGCAATGCTGCGCAGATACTCCAGCCGCGACTGCCGGTCGGCCTCACTGCCGTGCGATGCTTGTAATTGGTCGATCTGAACATCGTGGGGAAATTGCGGGCGCTGGCCAGGTGACGTGGCGCCAGGATTGTCGGGTTGCATATTCTTATTATACAACTTCTTTTCAGCAAAACACTACTTCTGCTTCGTTGATCTCGTTAACGCAGTCCGAAGATGAATCAACATTGCGGGAGCATGGCCCTCGACCAAAAAGCGTATCGCAAAGCTTACGACTTTTACGGGGCGAGGCGGTTGATATCGCGCGGGAAGAGGATGGCTTCTTTGACGTTGCCGAGGCCCACGGCTTTTTCGACCAAGCGGTCGATACCGAAGCCGAAACCACCGTGCGGCGGCAAGCCGTGCTTGAACGCGGCGATGTAGGAGGCGAAGCCGGGTGCATCGACGTCCACGCCAGCCGCTTTCATCTGAGCGATGAGGTTTTCGTAACGATGTTCACGCTGCGGTACGGTCGAGATTTCGATGCCGCGGAACAGCAAATCAGCCGAACGCGCTGTACCGTTTTCACCCTTCATGTGGTAAAACTTCATTTTGCTTTCGGGCAAGCCGGTGGCAAACACCGCCTCGCAGCCAAGCTCCTTTTTGGCATATTCGCAAATCCACTTTTCTTCTTCGGGCGTCAGATCGAGCTCCTGGCTCATGTCTTTGCCAGTCGCTTTTTGGTACATGTCGTGAATTTCGGCCATGGTAAAACGCGGAAATTCTGATTTCATCACCAGCTCAGGTGCGTTCAAACGCTTGAGTTCGGCGCCATGCTCGGCATACAGCCGCGTGAGCACGCCAAACACCAAGTCCTGCAATAGCCCGAGCACGTCTTCGTGGCCCTCGATAAAGCCGAATTCCACATCGAGCATCGTGACTTCCGACACGTGGCGCGTCGTAGCCGAAAGTTCCGCCCGAAACGCCGGCCCAATCTCAAAAACTCGCTCCAGCGCGCCGACCATAATCTGCTTG
This sequence comes from uncultured Candidatus Saccharibacteria bacterium, assembly GCA_964484675.1. Classification (GTDB taxonomy): domain Bacteria; phylum Patescibacteriota; class Saccharimonadia; order Saccharimonadales; family UBA4665; genus CAZAFC01. The sequence goes on from CAZAFC010000006.1 coordinate 18,641, forward strand.
TACAACTGCGGACTTTGCGCGAGCGTCGCTTCCTTGCCAAAATAATCCACCTTGAACACCGCCGCACCGCCTTCGGCATCGCCGGCCACGATCTTCGGCGTGTTGATTTCCACAAAATCGCGCTCGTACAAAAACTCACGAATGTAGCGCAGCAGCTCCGAGCGAAGCTTAAAAATCTGCGATTCCCGCAAGTTGCGCAGCCCGATCGCGCGGTGCTCAAACAGCGTGTCGAGATTGTCGGGCTTGTGGCTCAGCGGTTTGTCGATCTCGACCGGCGAATCTTCGCTCACCGGCACGAGCACCTCGAGCGTGGCATCGTGCAGCTCAGCGCCGCCTGGCGCGCGCGATTCTTCCACCACCGTGCCGTTCACTCGCACCACCGTGCCAATTTGCAGGCCGCGCAGCTTTTCGACCTCATCTTTTTCTTTAACGACAATCTGCACGAGGCCACTGCGATCACGCAGGTTGATAAATGTCAGTCCGCCAAGCAGCCGCTTTTTATGCAGCCAGCCCTCAACCGTGATCGTTTCGCCGATGTGCGCGGCGATGTCTTTACTCAAAATACGCATACTAACTCCTTGATTTATCTGGATTAGGCGTGCCGAGGGCCGAACGCGCGCTGCCTACGCCTGCTGGCAGCGGCCGACCCGTGGATTCATATTGGAGTTCGCGTGTGTCATTGCCATGAGTATACCACCCCTGGGCTCGCGAGGGAAGTGAACGCTGTGCTAGGTGTGCGAAGCCGCGGGTCGCTGTGTTTCGGCGCGCGAAAGGTTGGTGGACTCAGCCTTCGTCTGCTGGTCACTTGCGTTTGCCGCCGATGTATCGCTCGCTCTTTGCCCGTCTGGGGCCGCTTGAGCCTGGCGTTTCGGCGTCGCCGGTTCGGCTGTTGTTACATCGTTTGAGTTTGAGATCTGAGCGTCGGATTCCGCCACTTCTGCGGCAACTGGCTGCACCCTAAAAGCACTCACCTGCGCTCGATTCTCATAGTTCATCGCTGACTCAGGGGCAGCCTGCTCGCCGAAAAGCTCGCTCACGAGCCGATCGAAATGCAGCGTGCCGACAATCTCCTCGAAGCTATTGACCACGACCGCCAGATATTGCTGCGTTTCGCGCAAGGCCTCAAGCACGCGGTGCAGGCTAAAATCTTCATGCACATAACAGAGGTCATGGCGAACAAGCTCGCCGATCATTCCACCCTCGCGGGCTGCCACGGCGTCTTGCAACCGTACCACTCCCACGATATTTTCGGGCGTACCTTCGTACACAAAAAAATGCTGCTGCCCGCTGGCGTGGAGTTCGCCCAGCAAAATCGGGCCAATCAGCTCAGTGCTCGCCAGCAAACGGATATCCTGGCGCGGCGTGGTGATGTCGGCTGCTTTCTTTTCGTGAAAGGCCAGCACGCGGTCCATGTGCGCCAGCTCCTGCTTGCTAATGCGATTGTCATGCTGCGATTGCTGGCGTGTGAGCAGCGCGCGCAAATCGTGCTTGTCATATATATGTGTGTGCGGGCGAAGCTGCCGGCGGCGATTAGCCAGGTGCGCTACTTTCTCCCAAAACACAAAACTGTGGCTCAGCATCCAGCGCGTCGGCCGGGCCGCGAGCACCGCCAGGCGCGCTGTAGTTAAGCCCAACTCCAGCGACGGCAGCCATACAAGCACCGCAAGCAGCACCACCGCCATCAGCCCAACGCCCGCCAAAGCCGGGAGATTTCGCCCAAGCAAAAGCAGCCCGATCGCCAGGCCAATCGAAGCCACACTCCACAGCAACGCCCGCAACGCAGAGCCATACGCCGCCGGACCATAGAGTGCCTTGGCCAAGCCATCGCCCTCGGTCGCCAACCGCTTGAGTTCGCGCAGCGGCACCGCGCTGTACAATCGCTGCAACGCCACCGCGCCAAGGCCAAATCCGAGCAGCACAAAACCAATAAGATACATAAGCATGTACCCATAGTACTGCGGGAAGATCTGTTTTGCAAAGCACCCTTCCGCCTGGGGGCCACTGTGGTATATACTATAAAAATGAATGGAGCACGATAATGAGCAAGCGTTTGTGGGCATTAATTGCCGTCCTGATTCTGATTTTTGTGGGCGTCACCGTGATGAAAAACAATAAAACCAACGCGCCGAGCGCTAGCAATCAGCCGACGAGCCACATCGAAGGCAGTACCAGTACCGGCGTGTCGCTGCTTGAATACGGCGACTACGAGTGCCCGTACTGCGGCAATTATTTCTCGATCGTCAAGCAAGTCGCCGCACAGTACAACGACAAAATCACCTTCCAATTCCGCAACCTGCCGCTCAGCCAGGTCCACCCGAATGCTTTTGCGGCCGCCCGCGCCGCCGAAGCAGCCTCGCTTCAGGGCAAGTTCTGGCAAATGCACGATTTACTGTACGAAACACAGTCCGCCTGGGTTTCCTCGAGCGCACCCATCAGCATGTTCGACACTTACGCCAAGCAGCTTGGGCTCAACATCACCCAATTCGACCGCGATTTTGCCAGCAGCAAAGTGAATGACGCCATCAACGCCGACATGAATGCGTTTGCCAAAACCGGCGACGTCACCGAAACGCCCACCTTCTACCTCGACGGCAAAAAGATTCAGCCTGGCCCGAACGTGAGCGATTTCACGAGCCTCATTGATGCAGCCATAGCCAGCAAAGCACAAAAATAACTCACCCGTACGAGGCATTCCTCAACTCCTCGAGGCGTTCCTGGCCGCTAACTTTACTATAAGAGACTTTTATGCTATAATATGACCCATTCTGGATTGCCTTTTTGGCGGTCTTAGAAGCACTGTCGACCATCTGGCCGGCTACCCCAAACGAAGGAGAAGGGCTCATGTCGCACCACGAAGATCTCGACCCGAGCAGCTTCAGCCAGCCGCACCGGCCGATCTTCAAGCGCACCATCATCGTGCCGACGCCGATCGCCGCAGTCTACGGCCTGGCGCTGGTGTACGGAATTCTGCTCATCGTGACCCTTTCATGGGTCATGGCCGACCTCAGCCTGGGCGTCCTGTGCGTGATCGCGCTGTTCACCATCGTGGTGCACTGTGGCCGCCAGCAGGCACTGGGCCGCCTCGAGAATGGCGCCGACCTGATAGGCATGGTCTTCGCTACGTGGCAGGATGAGTGCGGCTACCTTTGGCTGCGCGTGCGTACCGTCACAATTCGGCGACTGCTCGTCTGCACCCCGATGATCGCGTGCAGCATCGCCGCAAGCATCGCCCACAGCCACATCATCTGACACTCCTTCGTCGCTCTTTCCGGCCCGTGCCACCAGGCCCCGCGCACGCGGTCGGAAAGAGCTTCGAATTATCATGAATCTTTACCCAAAAAACGCACCCATGCGTTCAATTGCAGTCAGGTGCATTTTTATGACTTTTGTTCGCCCGTGTTAGCCGGCAAAGCGTCTTCTTCCTAAAACACTTTGCGGAATCGCGCTAATACGTCAGAAATTCGCGCCAATTCGGGCGACGAACGGCAACCGCCACGCGCGCTGGGCGCGAAGCGATAATCTTGATTTTGACCGGCATGGACACCTCCAATATGCTCGGCTAATTGTCCGCAATATGCGGTAACGATCGCCGAACACAAGCCTTTGTTTTAATGTTTTTGTCTCACACGAGGTCTCGCATTCTCGTAGAAGTGAGGTTATTGTAGCGAACTTGATTATGCTTGTCAAGTTTGCGGCCCGGCTGGCTGTCCGCTTGCCGGATCATTCATGCCGCCAGACCAAAAACGAGGTGGCCGAGCTGCTGGGATTTGACTGCGCCTTCACCCCTGACGGTTGGCTCGGCTGGCCCGGATTGTATGTTACCCTCCGATTCTTCATCATTGCCTTTTGTGGCGGCCGGCTCGGCCCTAACTGGCAGCGTGGCTGCTACTTGTGGCTTGGTCTGAGCTGGAGCCGCCTCTTGTCGCACGGCCTTACGAGCTTCGGCACGGGCTCGCGAACCGCCGTCGCCCTTCGACACGACCACACCATCGACAACTTTGGCGTGGCAATCATCACATTCAATCCGACGGGCGCAGGGGTCAATATAGACTTTTGCTCTGCAATACGGACAATGTCCGTGCTTCTTTTTGCCGGATTCCAGATCATCACTATCTTTGTCGGCGCCAAAATCAAATGGGCTTGCCAAGTCATCCCCGCTTCTGAGTCGTATGGGGCACGAGCCCGAGGTATCGAGTCGAATCGCCTGACGGGTGGCTGCTTCGGCACGGGCAGCATCCCCTTGCGCCAGAAAGAAACGTGCTTGGTTAATTTCGAGTGCCGCCTTGCTACCAAACACCCGGGTGTCAAGCGTCACATCCTGGACGGCGCGACGAACACACGCCTCGGCCGAAAGCTTATCGAGCAGACGAATGGCGTCCATGGGCTCGATCAACAGCGAGGCGCTGGCCTCAAGTCGCTTGGCAACGTCTTGCACTATGTCGTCGAATTGTGCCGCCAACGCCAACCGCTCGCGAGCATAAGCCTGGTAATTTTGCCGCGGTTCGGCCAATCCGTAGAATGTGCCCTCAGCCGCGTCGTCGAACCACTCAACCAACGTTTCCACCCCAGTGATCTCGCTCTTTGGAATAAGCACCGCCTGTCCGATCATTTCTGTGCCATCGCTCGTATTCAGCCGAATACCACGGCACGCAGCAAGCTGGCGTATGGCGGCGATGTCATGGCGCGGGCTATCGGGCGTCTTTTTGCCAGCGACCAACGCCGTCTCCAAGGTAACGTCGTTGCCATTGGCGCCCAAAAGCTGGATGGAGCACGTTTCGGTATCAGTATAAAACCGATACTCCTGCTTCTCTGTCTCCGACATCGTCGTGCTGGCTGGCGAAAAAACCGCCAAATCGTAGTGCTCGGTAATGCCAGCAGCGTGCAACGCTTCGAACAGCATGATATTGCCGAGTTCATGCTTGCTGCGGCGCATCATCTCCGGGATGAGCTCTGTTTCTTGCAGCGTATTTCGGTGCAGATCATGCATGATGCGGCCATTTTGTTGGAGCCGGCCAGCACCAATACTCAGTTGCACGCGCGTTTGGTGCTTGGCCTTGAATAATCGCTCGGCGATATCTGTGGCCACATTGTTGCGAACGACTTGCTTGCTTTGCAAATCGCCCAAAGCGGCCAGCTGGATAGCCGCAAGTAACGTGGACTCATTGGTCGTACATTCTTTCGATGCAGCCGAGCTGGCACGCTCGCCACGAATCGCGACGCCACCCAAGAATGTCAACGTGCGAAGCCGCGCCAGCTCAGCCAATTCAGGAAAGGCTTCGCTCGGACGCAGCCAGGTATGAGCGTCTGATCTTGACTCCGGCTCCTGATGATTGGCGACGGGCAAGCGCCCCGTCTCGGTCTCTGGCGGAGTGGCATCCAAAGAATATTGCACACTCCCGAAGACACGCTCCGGCGGCAGCTCATATGCACCAATCGGCAGAGCCGGCTCAAGCGCGATCAACGTCGGAGCAAGCGGCTCTTGCATCCGCATCGATTGCCCCATAAACAGTGTCGTTTCCCTCATCCGCATCATACAAAAACCCTGTCCGAGAGAGTGGGCGGGTGGCAACTTTGGTGCACGAAAACGGCCGCTTGCCCTGCTCGGAGCTCACGAAACAACGCAGGGTCGGGCTTGTCACCTCTGTGTACGTTCTTACGAAGAACTTCAACAGGAATGCATCACCGTTGCGGCACAGCGCCGGATTCATACCGGCTTCCAGCTTTGTTTTGTTAACTGACTGTATCGTAGCACGTTTGAAGCGCGATATGTGGTGTTATTTTGCCAACAAAAAACACTAGCGAAACGCGCCTCGTCGGTATTTTATGCGGTCGGGCGATCTTGTGCCTGCCGCAGGCGCAGCTTGAGCTCGCCGAGTCGCGGCACGAAGCTTTGCGCGGCGCCTTCAAGACCAAGTACCCTGAGCGCACCAACGAGAATGTGCAGCTGGTCGAACCACTCGGCCGGCACATCCAGCGCATGCTCGGCCTCGGCAAATTGCTGCTCCACTTTCTCGACCAGCCACTTTTCTTCGGTGGGCCGCACGGCATTGGTGACAAACTTTGGCGGCGCCCCAGGCTCGGCCGAAGCCGCATGCAGCTGAACCACCTCAAGCGAGCGCGCCGAACGATCGCGCTTGCGCAAATGCCCACGCCGAATCAGATTGTTCACATGTAGCGCCACCGTCGCCACCGACGTGTATTGCAAGCCGTTCATAATCTCGCGGTAGCTCGGGCTATAGCCATGCGCCACAATAAACTGCTCAATAAACGTCAGCAGTTCGCGCTGTTTTTTGGTCGGTCGGACACTCGCCAGATCCGGCTGCTCCACTTTTGTCGTCTGTTGCTCAGGCATGGTTCACTCTCCTTGCGCCACATTATTGCTTCGAAACACCCAAAATCGATACCACAAATAATTCCACACGGTGAAAAATCCCGACGAAACGAACAAGCCAAGATACGGCGTCACACCGAGCGACTTGAGGCCACCGACAATCGCGTAGTCGATACCGAAATTGACGGCCGTAATCAGTGCATAGCGGCCAGCGGCGCGCGCCTCGTGGTGCTTGAGCTGCTTGCTCGCGAACGCCCAATAGCGCTGGAGCAGGTAATTCAGCGTCCAGCCTACGACGTCGGCAAGCATTTTGGCCGGCCACCAACGCCAATGCAACCAGCCATAGCACAGCGCAAACGTCGCGTAGCCCGACCAAAAGTACGAGCTGCCCGCCACAAAATACGCCGCGAACTGCCGCATATCGCGCCGGTTCACCCGACTCAACTGCGCCAGAATCTCTCTCGAACGTTTAGCGAACAAATGCATGTCTTATAAGTATAGACCAGGTGAATATGTATGCAAATAAGCTGGACCAGCGAGCCTCGTGATCTGGCCCATGCGCGTAAAACTCGCTCGCTCGCGCCATCGTTTTATGCGGCAAACACAGTACACGGGGCACTCATTAGATAATTGCCAGATACCCGTTCCTCGGCGACATTGTTATGTGTGTATGTTATGTGTTACAATAGTGCGTCTCTTCGAGACAGCCATAGCTCGTCGGTACTACCTCGAGAAAGGCACCAATCATGCACATCTCGCCGCCAGCGTTCAGGGTCGTGCGCAACCCGCAAGGTTACCGACACTGCGTGCCGGCCTCAGCTACATCATGGCAGAAGGAGTGGATCCCCAACGCCGCTGAGCTCGCGAGTGTCGAACCCGATCCGGACATGCTCGCGCTGCCGACCTACGCCGACTCCACCAGTCGGCTCGTGGCCGAGATCGTCCGGGCGATCTTCTGCAACCGCGCGATGCTGCTCAACGGCGAACCCCTGTACTTGCCCTGCCTCAAGGACAACCCTGACGCCTCGACCGTCATGAAGGCCTTCGTCGACAAGGGCTGGCAGGTCACCGAGACCGACGGAGTACCGCAGATCGCGGTCGTGCTGAGCGACGAGCTGTGCGCAGCCCGGTAAGCCTGCTACTCGCGGTGCGCTAACAAGCACCTCGGGTCGTGAGCTAGGCTCACCAAATCTCTGCCGGCGATTGCTTGTACAAGGACGCATTTCTGCGCCCAAAAAGCACTCGCCGGCACCCCCCACACTTCGCTATAAACTGCCGTTTTTCGGCGGAACAATGATACAATCGAGGTACTCATATGAAGAATAACGCTTCGCTTGTGTACAATGCTTGCTTGATCGTCGGGGATTTTTTGGCGCTCGTGGCGGCATTCGTGGCAGCCTACATTTTGCGGGTCAAGCTCGATCCGGCGCCGCTGCTCGTTCAGATTCACGCGCTCACGTACCTCGGTATTTTTCTCACCGTACTGCCGTTTTGGATTCTAATCTTCGCGCTGCTGGGTTTATATGACAGTCGCATTTATGAGCAACGATTTAAGGAATTTGGGCGGCTGCTCGTCGGCTCATTCATTGGACTGCTGGTGCTGGTATTTTGGAATTTTGTGTCTAAGACGCCGATTTTTCCGGCTCGGCTGGTGCCAATTTACGGCTTTGGCTTTGGATTTGCCTTCTTGGTTTTGTTTCGAAACACCGCGCGGTTTCTGCGCACACAGCTGTTTGAGTACGGCATCGGGCTGACCAAGATCGTCATCATCGGCAATACGCCGATGACCGCCGAATTCGTCAATAGCCTGGCTAATAGTCGGCGCTCCGGCTACAAAATCATGGCCGTCATCGGTGGCAAGCGCCGCATTGGCAAACACCCGTTGCTCACCTACGCCACGTTTCAACAATTTTTGCAAAGCAATCCGCTCGAATTTCACAGCATTATTCAAACCGAGCTGTACGCCGATGAAGCCAGGAACGCCGAGATTCTCACCTACGCGCAAGAACACCACGTGGGCTACCGATTTGTGCCGGGTAATACCGAGCTGTTTGTCGGCAATCTTGAGGTGGAACTGTTCCGCTCTGGCGTGCCCGTGATTACCGTGCACCAAACAGCGCTGTTCGGCTGGGGCCGGATCGTCAAACGGCTCAACGATATTTGTTTAGGCAGCCTGCTTGTGGTACTCACCTCGCCGCTGATGCTGGCGATTGCTACCGCGATCAAGCTCAGCGATCCGCGCGCGCCGGTACTATATCGTGCCAAGCGGCTGACGCGGTTCGGCACAACCATTTACGTGCTCAAATTCCGCTCGATGAAACGCGCGTTCAATAACATCACGCCAGAAGAAGGCTTCGCCAAGCTGGGCAAGCCGGAACTCATCAAAAAATATCGCGCCGGTGGCGATCAGCTGGCGCACGATCCGCGCATTAGCCGCATCGGCCGATTTATCCGCGCTGCCAGCCTGGACGAGCTGCCACAGTTGCTCAATGTTGTCCGCGGTGACATCAGCCTGGTCGGGCCGCGCGCGCTCGACGTGTATGAAATCGAGCAATATTCCAAGAAGAATCTCATTTTGAGCGTCAAATCGGGACTCACCAGCCTAGCCGTGGTGTCCGGCCGCACTGGCATCAGCTTTGAGGAGCGGCGCAAGCTCGACCTCTATTACGCGCAGAACTGGAGCGTGTGGCTGGACATTATCATCGTGATCAAAACTGTGCGCGTGGTGTTTGGGCGGCTAACGCGAAAAGGCGCGCGCTACTAGGCACATCATGGCGCGCTCGCAAAAATCACTCATTTCGGCCACAGCAAGCCCTGTTACAAGCAGGGCCAAGCAATCGAGCGGAGCAGTTCGAGGTTTGGGCCAGATTTCAGCCCCGCCCAAACCGACAATGCCAAGTGCGCCAACGCCCAGGCTGCCCAATAATCTCCAAGGTCTGAAGGTTGCGATCGTCCACGATTGGCTGGTCGGTGGCGGCGCCGAGCGCGTGGTGGCCGAGCTGCACAAGCTCTTTCCGGAAGCGCCCATCTACACTTCCTATTGCACACCGGAATGGCGTGAGCGGCTTGACAACAAAGTTATCACCGGCTGGCTGCAACATTTCGGGCGATTACGAAAGTTCATGGGCCTTGGCCGAATCTGGTGGTTCACGCGCTTAGATTTTTCGGCCTACGATCTGGTGATTAGCAGCTCGGGCGCCGAGGCCAAAGGTATCCGCGTGCCGAAAAATACACTACATGTGAACTATTGCCACGCGCCCACGCACTATTACTGGAGTCGCTACGACGAATATATGGCGCACCCAGGGTTCGGCGTGCTCGACCCCTTGGCGCGCTTCGGTCTCCGCTTGCTGGTCGCGCCGCTGCGCCGCTGGGACTACAAAGCCGCTCAGCGCCCCGACCTGATGCTCGCCAACTCCACGCACATTCAGGCCGAGATCAAAAAATACTACCGCCGCGACGCCGAAGTACTATTTCCACCGGTCGATACGTCGCGGTTTCAGGGCAAAACTTCAGCAAATAAGCGCCATGGCTTTGTCATCGTGGGGCGGCAAACGCCGTACAAGCGCGTTGATCTCGCCGTTGCAGCCTGCACGAAGCTTGGTCTGCCGCTCACTGTGGTTGGCAACGGCCCCGACCACCAACGATTGCGCGCCATGGCCGGCCCGAGCATTACGTTCGTCGCCGATGCTACTGACGCCGATGTCGTCCGATATTTTCAGTCCGCCGAGGCATTTATTTTTCCGCTGATTGATGACTTCGGCGTTGTATCGCTGGAGTCGTTGGCGGCCGGAACACCGATCATCGCCCTGCACGGCGGCGGTGCGCTCGACTACGTCGTGCCTGGCAAAACCGGCGAATTCTTCGCAGAGCAAACTGTCGATTCGCTCTGCGAAGCCCTCAAAACATTTCAGCCAGAAAAGTACGATCACGCCGCCATTCGTGAGGCCGCCCAAGCCTTCTCGCCCGAACACTTCGACCAAAAACTCCTCGATTTTTTATCAGCAGCCCTTAAAAAAGATAAGCGAACTCCTAGACAGCCGGGCGCTCAGCAGTAAGGTGTCCTGGCGTCGCCAATTCAAGGATACGACCGCCTAAATTTCAGCGCGAGACAGTAGTGCCAAGCTTGTATAAAACCAATAAATATGATATTGTATGTGTAAGCTTTGGGAGCAAAACCTCGAGGCACGCACCTGCGTAAACAGATACAACACAAGTTGAGGTTTGTGCGCTTACACCCAAAAAGCATACAAACCTCAACTTGTGTCTCACACCGAGAGATACAGTCCAAGCTTAGCTTGGCGAGCATCCCGCTCTGAGGAGAAAGGCTGAACCATGAGCCGCGCACTGGGCCGCACCTGGCACCTCTACTACACCGCTCTCGCCCTCATGGGCACACCCGAGTCCAGGGCAATATTCCTGTTCGGTTCGGGGGCCAAGTCCCTTCGCAACCCAGACGTCGACCCCGAAGATGTCGAGACCCCCGAGTACCGAATCGCTCCCGAAGGCCACGACCTCGACCTGATCGTCACGGTCGACCCCGACGTCTACGCCGCCTGGATCGTGCGCGTGACGAAGATCCTGAGCGACGAGGAGTGCGCCACCGACTGCAAGCTCGGGCAGGACGCCTACCACTCGTGCCGAGTGGAGCGCCTCAGGGCTGCCCTCGACCTGCTCGGCGCCGGCACGTCCCCGGAGATGAATCCGCTGTACGGCTGGCTGGACACGCTCGACTCCTTCGTCCCGCTCGACGTGCACCTTCTGCCGAGCGACTGGCAGCATCGCCTCGACGAGATCCAGCAGCATCTTCCGCACAAGGACGCCTGGTTCATGCGAAAGATCGCCAAGGACGCCATCCTGCTGGCCGATCGGAAGCCGGACAGTTTCGCTGACTGGGAGGTCACTCTCGCCAGCCGGCTCAACAGGCTGGGCCAAGAGGATCTCAGCGCAGAACTCGCGACGTACTGCGAAACGCTCGCGTAACAGCAGCACCCGCGCGCTCCCATGCCTCGAAAAGCGGGCGCTTGAAGCCAACAGTCTCAAGCGCCCGCCCGCTTGTCCATCTCTCCCGTATCTGTTTGCGTCCGCTATCCACGAATGTGTGTTCGTGCTGATGAGTCCAAAAGGACGAAATAGCCCGCCTGCCAAACAGTTGACCGACCCAAAAAGACCAAAAACCGAAAGACTACAGATACGTTTTTTCGTCGCGCTGCTGCAAAAGCGCCTGAATGTCTTTGATTTTTTCGATTTTGTCTTTGGCGATCACGAGCAGCACGTCGTCGGTGTCGACGATTACGAGATCTTCCACGCCAGCCACGGCAATTAGCTTTTTCTCGTTGCTGGTTTTGATGAGCGAGCCGATGGCGTCCACCGCAAGCACGGTGCCGTCGGTGTAATTACCGCTGTCTTCTCCATCGACAAAGAAATCGTACACCGAGCCCCACGTGCCAATATCGGTCCACTTGAAGGGCAGCAAGATGATTCGCCCTTCGCCGTTGTGCATCAGATGCTTGGTGACTTCTTCGGTGGCGCCTTTTTCCATCGTAGCGTAAATCGCCTCGATAGCCGCATCCTCGCCAGGCTGGTCAAGCACCGCTTGCATTTTCATAAGCGCCGCGTGCCAATCGGGGCGGTACTTTTTGTAAGCGTCAAGCATCAGGCCGGGATACCAGCACGAATGGTTGCAGTGTGTCACGATGTGGAAATTCTCGATGAGCGCTTTGGTTTCGCGGTAGCTTGATCTGCGGCCCAAAAACGCCGTGATTTCGTACGCCTCAAGGGCGGAATCGCTAGCCACACGCCGGCCGAGCTGCACGTAATCCACGCCCATGTTCGGCTCGGTGGCCTTGATGCCGCCGGTGATGTATCTTTTATCACGTTCAACCATTTCCCCTGCCTGAGTAATCATATCCAGAAAGGCTGTCGCCGGCTTGCGGACGCAGTCAGCCTGCACTACAAAAAACGGCTCATCTGGATGCAAAACATTCAATCGCAAGAACGCCAGGCCCTCGCCCGGGCCGCGGTCCTTGGCGATATCCGGCTCCACAATGTAATTGCGCAACGGAATCTGCGGCGACTGTTCGCTCACGTACTTGATAAATTTGCGTTTGGTCGAAATAAAAATGTCCTCAGGCGCGAATCGCTCGAGCAGCGTCAAAATGGTGTCGGTGTAGAGCGACGCGTCGCCGACCACCGGCTGAAATTGCTTGGGCTTGTCCTCGCGCGAATACGGCCACAGCTTGGTGCCCTGGCCGCCGGCTGTCACGATGATTTTCATGCTTGCTTCCCTCCTTTTTCAAGATACATGCCGGTGATGCGGTTGCGAACGATATGCGCGAGATCTTTCAGCGAATGAAGCGAGTTTTTGAGGACCGCGTCGTTGAACGTGCTGAATGGTTTGTCTTGCCAGTCGTCGATGCGCCGGCAGGTAATGCGCAAGCCGTTCACGTGCGCAATCGCCAGCACTTCCATGTCGAATCCCCAGCGCAAAATGGTCATTTTTGAGAAACACAGCCGATTGGCGCGCTCGCTGAACATCTTGAATCCGCACTGCGAATCCTCAATCCACACGCCGCCAGCCAGCCGGAACAGCACATTGCCGCCAGTGGAGATTACGGTACGAAACCAGCCATGATGATGCCGGCGCAGATTGCGCGTGCCAATTACCACATCGCTGCCGGCTTCGCATTCGCGGTAAAAAGCCTCGAGATGATGCAATGGCGTCGCCAGATCAGCGTCCATGTACACCACGACCCGGCCGTGCGCTCGCAGCATGCCGGCGCGTACGTCGCGGCCTTTGCCCACGTGGGGGCCGGGCTGCACGAATTGAAACATCGGGAACAGGTGTTGCTTGGCCGTGACGATCTCGTGTGTTTTGTCCGGCGAGTCGGCTGACACCACGATCACCTCAACCATTTTGCTTTTAAAAAAATCATTGGTCTGCAAAAACTCGGCCAGCTGCTCAAGCGAGTGGGCAATCCGGTGCTCCTCGCGATACGCGGGCAGCACGACGGTGAGGTCAGGCTGCGACTTCGGCCGGATGTGACTCTGCGCCATGCGCCTCTCCTTTGAACACCAGCAAGCGGTAGCCGTTGTAGTTCCACACCATCACCACCAGCGACGCCACGCAGTTGCTTAGATTGATGTCGACAAAATCGCGCGACACATGCAGCCCAATTCCCTGCAGATTCCCGAGCAACCACGCTTCATGCCCGCGCAAAGCCGCGATGCCCAGCGCATACACCGAATTTTGCACCACGAGCACCCCGCCCACCGTCACCAGCACGAATAACACGAGCTGGCGCATCGGCCGCGTCTTGTCCCGAAACACAAAATTGCGATTGAGCACAAAGCTCAGCGCCACCGCGCAGCTCGTAGCCACCAAGCTCGCCCTGAGCTTACTCTGGTGGAGCGCATAAAAGGCGAGATTGAGCACTAGGAAATTGAACGCCGTGTTGCCTAAGCCCACAACGACGAATCGAGTCAGCCGGGCCGCAAAAATAGTTTTCAGCTGATGCATGCCCTTTCATAGTAGCAAGTCCGCCCCTTATCGTACAGCGCTGGCGGCGGCCAAGGCGCGATTCTCCAGCCAGTCACAAGTTGTAAAAAACACTGGCCGGCGTGGTCGCGGGCGTCGCGTATAATAAAGACTCATGGAGGGAACGAACATGAAGATTGCGACAGACATTTTCAAGGCGTACGACATTCGCGGCATCGTTGGCACCGAGCTAACGCCAGAGGTCGCGCAGCTGATCGGCAAGGGCCTGGCCGACTTTTTGCCGCTCGAGGGCGGCGTGGCCGTGGGGCGAGACATGCGGCCGGATTCCGGCGAGCTGGCCGATGCGCTCATTACCGGCTTGCGCGCTCAAGGCCGCGACGTCATCGACATCGGCCAGGTAACAAGCGACATGATTTACTTCGCCGTTGGCCACCTGGGTCTCGCTGGCGGTGCGATGATTACCGCCAGTCACAATCCCGGCAAGTACAACGGCATCAAACTCTGCCGCGAAGAAGCCAAGCCGATCGGCGAAGACACCGGCCTGTTCGATATCCGCGACCACGTACTGGCCGGCGATTTCAAGCCCGAGGCGAGCATGCCCGGCACGATCAGCTCACAAGATCCCACCGAAGACTGGATCACGCACGTGCTCTCGTTCATCGACCCCGGCAAGCTCAAGCCGCTCAAGCTGGCCGTCGATGCCGGCAACGGCATGGCCGGCAAGATTTTCCCCGAGCTCGAGCCTTACGTGCCTTGGGAAGTCACCGAAATGTACTTCGAGCTGGACGGCACATTTCCCAATCACCTCGCCAATCCCATCAAGTTCGAGACGCTCACCGACATCATCAAGACCATCAAAACCAACAAGCTCGACGCCGGCGTGGCCTTCGACGGCGACGGCGACCGCGCCTTTTTGATCGACGAGACCGGCACCGTGCTCACTGGCGGGGTCATGTCCGCCATGCTGAGCGACTATTTTTTGCAAAAATTCCCCGGCTCCAGCATTATCTACGATGTGCGCAACAGCCACGCCGTCCCTGATATCATCCGGCAAAAAGGCGGCACGCCGGTGCGCGACCGCGTCGGGCATTCGTTCATCAAAGCGTCGATGCGCGAGCACAATGCGCCGTTCGGCGGCGAAGCCAGCGGGCACTTTTACTTCCGCGACAATTGGTTCGCCGATTCGGGCCTCATCGCCATCGTCATCGGCCTCTACATCTTGGCGCAATCCGGCAAAAAGCTCTCCCAGCTGCGCGAACAATACACGCGCTACGTCGACATCCCAGAGACGAATTTCACGATTCAGGACAAAGACGGCGTGATGCAAGCCGTGGCCAAAGCGTTCCCAAGTGGCCGCCAAGATTGGCTCGACGGCCTGACGGTGGAGTTCGACAATCAGAGCTGGCTGAATGTTCGGCCGAGCAACACTGAGCCGGTACTGCGGCTCAACGCTGAGGCCAAGACCAAACCCGAGCTCGACCAGCTTGTTGCAAAAGTCACAAAGATCATTAACGGCTCAGCCGAAACTAACGAAAAGTAAGGTGTATACTGAAATATATGAAAATGCTTATCACTGGTGGAGCCGGATTTATTGGCTCAAATTTTGTTCATTACACACTAAAGAATCACCCCGACTATGAAGTTGTCGTTGTCGACAAGCTGACCTACGCCGGCGACCGCGGGCGGTTGGCGGACGTCGAAGATAAAATCACCTTTGTGCAGGCCGACATCTGCGACTTCGACGCAATGGACAAGCTGCTGCAAGGCGTCGATTATGTGGCACATTTCGCGGCGTTTAGCCACGTCGATCGCTCAATTGCCGATCCAGGCCCATTCTTGCAGACAAACATTTTGGGCACCGACACCATAGCTCGCGCCGCGCTCAAAAACAAAGTCAAGCGCTTCCACCACGTGTCCACCGACGAAGTCTTCGGCACGCTCGACCTCAACGACCCATCGGCCAAATTCAGCGAAACCACGCCGTACAGCCCGCGCAGCCCCTACGCCGCCAGCAAAGCCTCGAGCGATCACATCGTTCGTGCCTACGGCGAAAGCTACGGCCTGCCATTCACCATCACCAACTGCTCGAACAACTATGGCCCGTGGGATTCGCCCGGCCGCGTCATCCCCGTGTTCATCGCTAATGCCATCGATGACAAGCCGCTGCCGATCTATGGCAACGGCCAAGCCGTGCGCGATTATTTGTTCGTCGAAGATCATTGCAGCGCCATCGACCTGGCCATTCACAAGGGTGAAGTCGGCCAAACGTACTGCGTCGGCGGCGCAGCCCAGCGCAACGGCCTGCAAATTGCTGAAGCCATCCTGAGCTCGCTCGGCAAACCGAAAGATCTCATCCAATTCGTCACCGACCGGCCCGGCCACGACATGCGCTACGACATTGACCCGAGCTTTATCGAGCAACAACTCGGCTGGAAACAAAGCGTTTCGTTTGAGGAAGGCATTGCGCATACCGTCGCCTGGTACAAAGAGCACGAAAGCTGGTGGCGGCCCTTCTTCGAGCGTTTCGATCTCATGCGCACCACAGGACTCTACAACACGAAAGCGAGCGGCCAAAAATAATCATGGCCGACTGGCAGACTACCTCGAGCGAAATCGTGTACGAAACGCCGTGGATGAAAGTCCGCCGCGACGAAGTCCTCAACCACAATGGCAAGCGCCTCACGTACAGTTACATCGAAGGAACGAGCATTTCCGTCTATATTGTCGCCCTCAACGAGCAGCATGAAATTTTGCTGCAACGTAACTTCACATATCCAATACACGCATATTCTTGGGACTTGCCCGCCGGTTATTCCGATGGCGAAGATCTGCTGGTAGCCGCCCAGCGCGAACTCATGGAAGAAGCCGGCCTGGCGAGCGATACCTGGGTAGACTTGGGAAATGTGCACGTAAACTCTGGTCTCGCCGATGTATCTGGTAACGTTTTCGTGGCACACAATGTTTACGCTACCCCCGGCGAGCGCGACGAGCTGGAGGACATCACCGAGCAACGATTCATGAGCCAATCGGCCATTGATGACCTCATACAAAAAGGCAAGATTAATGTAGCAGAAACGGTCGCTGCTCTCTATCTTGCACGTCTACATTTGAATAAAAAGGAGCAAAGATAATGGCAGTACCGACAACCGAAATCACCGGCCACACCACCGATATCCCGGGCCTTGTCTGGTTCGACGTGACCAGCGTGGGCGACGAACGCGGCTGGTTCCAAGAGAAATTTCACAAGGCTAAGCTGGTCGCCGCCGGCCTGCCCGAAACTTTCAATGTTGTCCAAAACAGCCTCGCCTACAACAAGCGAGGCGTCACCCGCGGCTTTCACGCCGAGCCGTGGGACAAATACGTTTCGACCGTCGCCGGTAACGTGTTTGTAGCCTATGTCGATTTGCGCAAAGGCGACAGCTTTGGCCGCGTCGTCACACTCGAGGTCGATCCGAACAAAGCGGTGTTCGTGCCTAAAGGCGTCGGCAATTCCTACCAATGTCTCGACGACGACGTCTACTACCTCTACAGTGTCAACCAGCACTGGAGCGAAGACGCGTACAAAACGAGCTTATTTGTAAACCCGGCCGACCCATCACTCAAGGTCGCTTGGCCGATTCCACTCGAGCAAGCCATCCTCTCCGACCGCGACCGCAACCACCCGATGCTCAAAGACATAACACCCATGGAGTTCGTATGAACAACGGCGAAACCATTATCATCGGGGCGCACGGCCAGCTCGGCAGAGCGCTGCAGGAACGATTTCCACAAGCCGCTGCAGTTGCCCGGGATGAGCTCGACATTAGCAACCCCGAAGCCGTCAACGCATACGATTGGTCCGGCACCAAGTTCATTCTGAACGCCGCCGCTTACACCAACGTGGATGGGGCCGAAACGCCCGAAGGCCGCGTGAGTGCCTGGCGGGCGAACGCCAGCGCCGTGGGCAATCTCGCCCGAGTCGCGCTTCAGCACGACGCTACACTCGTACATCTTTCCAGTGAATATGTGTTCGATGGTACCAGGAATCCGCACACCGAATCAGAGCCACTCAGCCCGCTCAGCGTCTACGGCGCCAGCAAAGCCGCAGGCGACATTGCTGCCAGCTTAGCGCCCAAGCATTACATCGTGCGCACCAGCTGGGTGATCGGCGAAGGCAAAAATTTTGTCCGCACCATGATGGACTTAAGCGAGCGCAACATTTCGCCCACTGTGGTCGCCGATCAAATCGGGCGGCTCACATTCACCGAAACGCTCATTGATGCCATTGCCCATTTGCTCGAAACGAACGCAGCAGTTGGCACGTACAATGTGAGCAACGACGGCGAACCCGCCAGCTGGGCGGACGTGACGCGCGAGATTTTCCGGCTGCTCGGCCGAGACGACCTGAACGTGACAGGCACCACGACCGCCGAATATTTCGCCGGGAAACCAGGCAGCGCGCCGCGGCCGCTCCAAAGCACGCTCGACCTCAGCAAGATAAAAGCCACCGGCCTCAGCCTGCGCGACTGGCGCAGCGACTTTGCTAGCTACATCAAGAAGCAGAAGGAGACGCAAGCATGAAAGGCATCATTTTGGCCGGCGGCAGCGGCAGCCGGCTCTACCCCATCACTCGAGGCATTTCCAAGCAACTGATGCCGATTTATGACAAGCCGATGATCTATTACCCGCTCAGTGTGCTCATGATGGCGGGCATTCGTGAGATCCTGATCATCACCACCCCCGAAGATCAAGCCCAATTCCAGCGCCTACTCGGCGACGGCACCCAGCTCGGCTGCCAGTTCAGCTACGCCGCCCAGCCGCATCCGAACGGCTTGGCCGAAGCGTTCATCATCGGCAAAGAATTCATCGGCAAAGATAAAGTTGCGCTCGTGCTCGGCGACAACATCTTTTACGGCCACGGTTTCGGCAGCAGCCTGCGCAACTGTACCGATCCAGACGGCGGCATCGTGTTCGCATACCCCGTTGCCGACCCCGAACGCTATGGTGTGGTCGAGTTCGACAGCGATTTGCGCGCGGTATCTATCGAGGAAAAACCGAGCAAGCCCAAGTCCAAGTACGCCGTCGTCGGCCTGTACTTTTACGACAACGATGTAGTTGGGATTGCCGAATCCATCCAGCCATCAGCCCGTGGCGAGCTCGAGATCACCTCAATCAACGAAGCCTACCTCAAGCGCGGCAAGCTCCATGTGCAGACGATGGACCGCGGCACCGCCTGGCTCGACACCGGCACATTCAGCTCGATGACCGAAGCATCGCAGTTCGTGGAAGTCATCGAAAAACGTACCGGCCTCAAAGTCGGCTGCGTCGAAGAAGTTGCCTGGGAAGAAAAATACATCACCACGGCCCAGCTCCAAGCGCTCGCCGAGCCACTCGAAAAATCCGGCTACGGCAAATACCTGCGCAATCTGTCGCAGGAAACATCATAGCCACCATGCAGAAACGCGCAGTCTTTTCCCGGTTTCTGTTCATCGGCAGCCTTAATACGGTCATCGATTTCGGACTCTTTTTTATCCTGGCCGACTTGTGCGCCGTCCAGCCCGTCATTGCCAGCATTATTTCTTCGGGCATTACCATGTGCGTAAGCTTTTACCTCAACCACACGTTTGTTTTCCGATCCGAGAAGAAACGGCGGCAAACTTTGGTGCAATTTTTCGCCGTTACACTTTGCACCGTGTGGGGCGCACAGTCCGCGGTTATCGCACTCGTCACTCACTCATTGGGCGAAGTGCCCTTGTTCACAAAACACGTCTGGATCTTCAAATTATTTGCGAAGCTATGCGGCGTTGTAGTATCATTTGTATTGAACTTCACGATCTATCGTTACATTTTTCATGAAAAAGAGCAGGCCATGAAAGACACTTTAGTTACATGATCCAAAAAAGGAGTATAACCCTCTGTTTGCCATGCCGTAACGAAGGTGCACACCTACATGAGATCATTGCCAACGTTCCAGCATACATCGACCAGATCGTTGTTATCAGCAATGCCTCCACCGATGACACCGTAGAAATCGCGAAAAAGATAGGCGGCAAAGTTACCGTCGTGGAAGACAATCGCAAGCTGGCCGGTATTGGCTACGGCTTTGCTCACATGACAGGCATTCAAGCCGCAACTGGGGATTTTATTGTGGGAGCTGACGGCGACGGCACGTACCCCGTCGAAGACATCGACAAAGTCGTACGCCACATGCTCAAAAACAAGCTTGATTTCGTAACCTGCAATCGCTATCCGCTTCAGGACACCACCAAGATCCCTTTCAAGCTTCGCCTTGGCGTCAATATGCTGAATTGGGAAGTTCGTCTTTTGTACGGCTTCAAGATCCAGGACACGCTTTCGGGAATGTGGATTTTTCGCAGGGAAATTGCAGACGATCTCAAACTCACTATGGGTGACTGGAATCTGAGTCCGCAAATTAAGATCAACGCCGCCACAAATCCCGCGATTCATTATGGGGAATACTCTATCGCGCAACATCAGCGTCTTGGCGAGACGAAACAAAACTACTTCAAAACAGGCCTGCGCCACGCAATCTGGATATTCCAAAACCGCTTCCAGGCTCAATCAAGTAAGAAAAAATATGTCGATAGCAAAACTTCGGAATAACACCCTCGAGGTCCCGTATCGTTCGTCGTTCATGCTTGCGCTTTTCGCGAGCTTTTCAGTTGTGTCGTTAGCTCTTCCGTTGGCAGGATATGTGACCCTTATATTTGCAGGCGCTTTGCTATTGGCGCGGCGGAAAAACTACTCACTTATCGAAAGTCTCTTTCTGGCAATTTTGCTGCTCTTTGCTGCGACCATTGTTCTGTACTCGTTTACAACGGTCTTGAGTTTGCACATAGGAGTGAGATATGTACCAAGCTTGCTGCTCGCGCTCGGCGCCGTATGCTCCGTTCGTTGGTTCATCCGTTCCGGCGACAAACGGGGCATCGTTTCTTTGGAGTTCATTCATGATGGCGACATTGCTGCCCTCATAGCGACTATAGCCGTTTTCACAACACTTCTCATCCCCATTTTCCATATGTCGGGGCCCAAGATCGCGCAATTTTTATCTTACGGTGAAGATAATGCGTCACATTATGCGCTGACGAAATACATACACGAGCACGGTGATTTTGCATATAAGTTGAATCCGGCGCATGATGGCTTGCTCAATAGCCTGGAAATCTACCCGCAAGGCTTTCACGTTAGTGCCGCCACGTTCATAGGAATGTACCCGCGCCACACGACGCCTACATCGTTTATGCGGCTGTATGCGCTGTTCATCACCCTCAATTACAGTGTGTTTATTTTTTGGTTTATCAAGCTTTGCATGCGCACAACTCGCGCCGCCAACAACTCGTTGCCCCTGCAGTTTGCGCTGCTGGCACCAGTGACTTTCTTGTGCGGATTAGGGCCTTTCCTGCTGCTGCTTGACAGAGGATTTCAGCCGCAAATCTTCGCCTATAGTTTTATCGCCGCGATTATTTTCGCCTTAGACAACGCCAAAATTCGCCACGTCAAAGACGTGCAGCCAGTCATGCTGGTGCTTACGCTGACGGTGGGCATCGCTGCCAGCTGGTGGCTGCTGCTGCCCGTTCCTTTTCTGCTGCTGTGCCAGTACATCTGGTCGAATAAGCTTGCCCATGTGCCTGCTCGAACGTATGTACGGCTTTTGCCGGGAATTGCCGCGATTGGCTTTGCGATATTGTACCCGGTCGTTGTCAATATTTTGCTCAACAAGAAAAGCGACCCACTCGATGAGCCCGGAGGCGTCGATCCGCTCCATGGCTATATATTTTGGTACCTGTTGCCGGTGGTGGTGCTTGCCGCACCGCGCATGCTCCGTACTATTAAAAAATTCTCGTATACATACGCGAGTTTGCTGATTTCTCTCGGCGTGCTCGGCGCCATCGCCTTGTACCAACTGATCACCATCGGGAGGCTTGAATACTACTTTTATAAGTCCGTATACACTATTTTGTTCATGAGCATTGTCATATTTTTCCTGGCCGCGCACGAAGTGCTCGGGTATGTATATCGAGTGCTTGGCAAGGCAAAGCTTGTCGTGCCGATGGCCGCAATTGGGCTTTTCTTCGTCATCGCCAATCAGACCAATCTCGTATACGTTAAAGTGTATATTCACAATTGGCTTCCGAACGCCGTGCAGCCGACCGATCTCGCCATTTTATTCACGCCTGAGGCCACCACATATAATCACATTGCGTTTGTGGGCAGCTGTAATGCCGGCCGTAATTATCTTGCCGATCGTTGGAGCGGCGCACGGCTCGAAAGTGAATCTCCGCATTTTTCAGCACTCGAAGGGGCGACCATTAAAAACCAGCCCAAGCAGATGGCCGCACAGCTTCGCACGCTTGCCAGCACTGACAAAAAGTTATTAATAGTACAATATCCCGGCTGCACGCAAGAAATTCCAAACCTGCATCAGATCGAATCACGGCCAAATGTCACGACCATATCCCGGCCGTAGCGGGTTTGGTGGGACACGCGGAAGCGTGTTATCATAACCTTTACGTTCCCTAGGCATAAGGGTATGCTACATATATGGCAAAGAAACAAATAGTACTCGCAATAAATCTAAAAAAATATGGCATACGCCTGTCGCTTCTCGTTTTGTCTCTGTCGTTATGTGGCGGTAGCTGGCTGGGAAATGTTGCGCGAGTAGATGCTACGAGCTTTGCGCCCAATCGCATCATCGACAATGGCGTGTTCGACAATAGCCATACCATGGACGGTTCAGCAATTGATGCATTTTTAAACACGTTTCCAAGTAGCTGCCTGAGCACCAATAACGGCTTCTCAGCTGTTGCGCCTACCGGCTATTCGCCATCGGGAGGCTTTACCTATGGTGGACTCGTGAGCGGCGGAGCCGTTATTGCCGCCGCAGCCGCCGCTTACGACATCAACCCTCAGGTGCTCTTAACTACACTACAAAAAGAGCAAAGCCTCGTCACGGGCGGCGCTGGCTGCAGCACACTGGCGTACAGCGGCGCAACAGGCTATGGCTGCCCTGACGGCGGCACGACGTACAGCTACTCGGGAGTCAATCTCTATGCCCGAAATGGCGTGCCAGTCACCTCTGTAAGCGGCACTTGCGTAAACACGCAAGCCAAAGTGGGCTTTTCACAGCAACTCATACATACGGCATGGCTGCTAAAATTTGGCGAACAGCGCTCGATGGGCAATTTAAACTGGGCGATTATCCGCGGCAGCTGGAACAACTCAGACGACCCACAGAGCTGTTACGGCGGGCCAATGACGCAAGGAACATTTGCCGTGTGCCCAAGCGGCAGTACTGCCTATTATGACGGCTACCAGACGATCGACGGCACGGCCGTTCACATGGACACCGGCGCCACCGCATCATTGTATTGGTACACGCCGCATTTCCATGGAAATCAAGTCTTTTTCGATACGTTTGTTTCCTGGTTCGGCTTGCCGTACGCCAACGACACCAATTCGCCCCACCCCAACGGCACACTTATTTCGGAGAGCGGCCGAGTCTATCTGTTAAATAACGGGGCGAGAGATTACATAACCAACGCTGCCGTCTTTGCCAGCTACCATTACCCATGGTCGTGGGTTAAGGCCGCCACCTCGGGCGATGTGGGGCTGCCGACAGGGCCGGATATCAATACCTTGTCACCCGGCAGTGTCTTTACGGCGCCAGGCTACCCAGTATTTGTCATGGATTATGACACGGACGGCGTCTTAAAAAAGCAGCACATCTCCCTGCAAGCATTTAACGCGCTCGGCTACACCTGGAGTGATGTGATGCAGCTTTCGGATGACCAAGTTCCGGTCGCTACGTTTGCTAGCACGCTCTACGGAGCCGCACATCCTGCCGGCGCGCTCGTAGCGAGCAACTCGAGAGTCTATCTTGTCACGCAAAACGCGCTCGAATATGTAAGCCCGCTCGCGTTCGGCAGCTACAATTATGGCTGGCCAAATGTGAAGCCCGCAACCAGCGCCGACATGTCCGCGCCAATAGGCACAAATCTGGCCATTCGCCAAGGTGCTATGGTGCTGGCAAACGGCAATATTTACGACGTTGACTACAATGGCGGCGTCGATCCGGCATCGGCCATGAAGCGACCTATCGGGCCGTGGGAGTGCTACGCCAATCAAATGCACTATTCAAGTAGCGATTGGTTCACATACGACACCGGCTCGCTGCCCGCCACCATGGGACCAAATATTACGTGCGATTAACAGATAGAGACTACGGGAATATGAAAAACATTTTGATCATTTCGCACGATAAAGTCGGCACTCAGATGGCCGGCCCGGGTATTCGCTATCATTATATGTCTGAGGTTTTGTCGGAGCATTTCAACGTGACGCTCGGATTTTTTGGGCCCGAAAATGTGCCGGACGACGCGTTTCGGCACTCGTATGACGTACAACACATCGACGTCCATCATTTTGAAGAAGCGTTCAGCAAAGCCGACGCCGTGATTGCGCTTTGGCTGAGCGATGCGCAAATCGACTATTGCAACTCGCATCAAAAGCTGGTGATCTTTGATATTTACGCGCCAGTGCCGGTCGAAAATCTGGCTGTCGACGTATTTTCGGGCAAGCAGGTTGGCGATGCAAATGATTTTCGAGCGATGTCAGAAATCAACGACTACCGTAAATTCCTCGAGAATGGCGATGCCTTTTTGTACTCCAATCGCCGCCAGCTCGACTATTGGCTCGGCTTCGCGTTCGGCGCCGGGCAAGTGTCGCCGACCACGTTCGTGCAGCGCAATGTGTTCGAACAATTCATTCCGGCCGCCATGGGCGTCGATACCACCACCTCGCTCAAGCCGGGCAAGCCACTTTACAAAGGCGTCCTCAAGGGCGTGGCCAAAGACGACATCGTGATGATCTGGAACGGCGGCATTTACGACTGGTACGACGGCGTTACGCTCGTTGAGGCAATGCAGCTCGTCTGGAAGAAAAATCCGCGCATCAAGCTCATCTTCCCGGGCACCGCGCACCCGACAGCCGGCATGCGTAAGTGGCACGAAACGACTGCCACCATCGAGCGCGCGCAGGAGCTGAAGCTCATCGGCAAAAACATCTTCTTCTTTGAATCGTGGATTCCGTACCACGAGCGCATTAACTTTTTGACAGAGGCAGACATTGGCATTTATACGCACAAAATGTCGATTGAGACGGAATTTTCGCACCGCACACGCGTGCTCGACCACATTCTTGCTGCGTTGCCCACGATCGCCACCCGCGGCGATTATTTTGCCGACCTCACCGAGCAGCATGGCCTCGGCACCACCGTGCCGCCGTACAATCCGAAGGCGCTGGCCGATGCGATTGTTGAGCAAAGCAAGCCCGCCAATTTGGCCCAAGCCCGCAAACATATGCAAGCACTGCGGCCGCAATACGACTGGCACGCCACGCTCGCGCCTTTAGTTGAATATCTCAAGTCGGAGCCGCATAAGCAACCACGTGTCAGCCCGCTCCATGCCAAAAGCACGCCGCTCCGCAGCAAGCGCTTCGGCACCGTCAAACGATTCACGCCAAAGATTGTCAAAAAGATCATACTCAAAACCATGCCCGCAGGAATCAAAGCGCGCTTGCTTGGCAAGTAGCCGCTCTTGATGCTTTACGCTTATATTTTACCTGTTATACTGGAAAGGTTATGAGCACTCCGTACAACAAAAATCTCAAAATGAAGCAACAAAAGCACGGCTCACGGCGCAAGCGCTGGGTGCTCGCAGTGGCCGCGGTCATCATTTTGGCGACTGGCGGTTGCCTTGTCTTTCGACACTATCACCACAAGAAGATCATTGCTGTCACGGCAAGCCAAGACACCAAGGGCGAAGGCACCACGGCAACAACCCCGTCGAATACGACCGGCAACGCTGGTGGCACCACGAACTCATCATCAACATCATCTAACACCTCGGGCAGCCAGCCCGGCGACAATAAGGCAAACAGCGGTGGCACCACCCCAGCGCCCACCGCGAAGCTCATTACGCCAACTGGTGATTTTGTCAGCGCTCATCACCTGAGCGCGAGTGGTAGTCCGGCTCCAATTAATTCAACCTGCACGACAACCCCCGGCGCAACCTGCCAGATCATCTTTACCAAAGATGGCGTCACCAAGAGCTTGCCAGCACAAATTACCGACCGCGGTGGTTCAACCTATTGGAACGGCTGGAAACTGCAAGATTACGGCCTGACCGCTGGCGAATGGCACATTCAAGCCAAAGCAACGCTTGGCTCCCAAGTGGCGACAGCCGATGACGCCATGGCATTAGACGTACAGCCGTAGCAGAAGCATCCTGCACGAGCGTCGCGCTCCATGCCGCATAGCGTACCATCCGCGATTTAATGCTAGAATAATGGGGTAATCTGTTGGAGCGCATGAAACACACCACGAATCACCCCTTAGTTAGTATCGTTATCGTCAACTGGAACGGCATCGAGGACACCAAAATCTGCCTGGAGCATACGCGCAAGCAGACCTATCCAAACATCGAGATTATTGTCGTAGATAATGGCTCACACGACGACTCGCTGCAATCCTTGCGCAAGCAAAAAGACATTGTGCTCGTCGAAAATGCCAAAAATCTGGGCTTCACTGGCGGGCACATCGCCGGCTACGAAGCCTCGCGCGGCGAGTACATCTTGCTCATGAACAACGACGCTGTGATGGACCCCCGATGGGTTGAACTGGCCATGAGTTACTTGCAGTCGCACGAACTGGTCGGCGCGCTCGGCGGCCGCGCTTACTCGTGGAACGACGACAATCCGCTGCTGGATACGTCCAATCACTTTTACGGCTACCAGAACATCAACCCGATCAGCGCTGAAGGCATTTTCACGCAATCCGACGAAGGCGTACCACGCGAAGTTAACAATGTTTCCGGCTCGTGCGTCATGGTGCCGCGGCATGTCATCGAGCACGTCGGCTATTTGCATGATCCATTTTTTGCTTACTACGAGGAGTCCGATCTTTTCGCGCGGATGAAGCGGGCGGGCTACAAGATTGTCTACCATCCCGAGCTGGCCATCTGGCATGCCAATGGCAAAACCGCTCAGCGCAAAGGCTCGACTTTCTCGTACTACATGATGATGCGCAACCGTTTTCTCTTTGCGGTGCGCAATTTCGATGATTGGTCGCTCAGGCGTTTTCTGAAGTTTTACCTCAAGTCCGGTGTGATGTCCAGCGCTCGTGCGCTCGTGCGCGGCAAAAAAGCACCCTTCGAACAAGCGTATGCCAAAGCCTTTCGCTACAATCTGGCGCACGGCTGGCGCGCATTTGCCGATCGGCGCGCACTTGCCAAGCAGCTTGGCTCGGCCGTCAATTATAATGAGCGTATCACCCGCGAGCAAACAGGCGTCAGCATCGTTGTAGCCTGCGATACCAAGGCGACAATCGACACCTGCGTGCAGTTGGCGCAAGCTATCTCGCCGCACGATGAAATTGTCATGGTCGTGCGCGACCGCAAGCTCGTGAGCCACGCCAAAACATATGCTGGCATCGACACGCACTCCTTGCGGCTTTGCATCGACCAGGGATTTTTCAAGGCGTCAAGCCAAAATCTCGGCATTGCTTGCGCCCGATCTGATTGGATTTTGCTCGTTCAAGAAAGTGAGCTTACCAACGAACCGCTGCTCGAAAGCCTTTGTGGTGCCATATACCGGGCTAAGCAACACGGCAAACGGCTCGTCTATAGCGCCGAAACGCCGCTCGCGAACACTGCCGACGCCCGAACGCTTGCCTGCGCACCGGCGCTGCTGGCTCAGCGTTCGCTGCTTGTAGAAGCTGGTGGCGTGCTACATGAGCTTTCGGAGTCGAATGCTTACCGCGCGCTCCTTGCCTACGGCGCCATCGCCGGTTCAACGCTGAGCGTTCCGTTGCTTGGCGACGCAGACATGCTGCCGCCGTACGATAAACACGCCGGCGTGACTTTTCATGCGCTTGTCGCGCGAATGGGGAGTGCCCATAACGAAGCGCTCGTGCGTGGCAAAAAGGCCGGCCCGATCGATCGTTTTGCCGCCCGGCACTATCGATTTTTCCAGGCGCGCAACCTCGCCGCCTGGCTGTTCTCGCCGCATATTTCGTTGTATCTCAAGCTTGCCCGCATCAAGAATCTTGTACTGTTTACCGTGAAGTTCCAGCGCGCCAAACTTGCGACCGAGCTCAAACACATTCGCAACGAGCTCCAGCGCACACGCCATGCCGCGGTCGACCTCCAAGCGCGCAAAAAGCTTGAAAATCAGCGACTCAAACATCTGCAAGCGCATCCCTTGGACATAACTGTTTTCATCATCACCCGCGATCGCCTGGAAACACTCCAGCAGTTACTGGCGTGGCTCAAAAAGCAAGGCTTGCGGCGCATTGTTTTTATCGATAACGATTCGGCCTTGCCACCGCTGGTCGATTTTCTCAACACAACCGATTTCCAAGTGCTCGAGACAGGGCGTAATGTCGGCCACACCGTGGCGTGGTCCGCAGGCATTATCAAGCTCCTGCTGCCGGATGACTTTTACATTGTGACCGATCCGGATATCATCCCCATTGATGATTGCCCGGATGACGTGCTGCGGCATTTTCTGGCCATTCACAAGAAATACCCCTCATACCATAAAGTCGGCTTTGGGCTGCGGATTGACGACTTGCCCGACCATTACCCGCTCAAAGAAACAGTTATCGAGTGGGAAAACCAGTTCTGGAAGCAGCGGCTCGAGGCCCCGGCAGGCGAGCACAAAGACGCCGAACTTTTCGAGGCGGCCATCGACACCACATTCGCCCTCTACAAACCATTCACCTACAACTACATACTGCACCCAAGCATTCGCACCGGCTATCCCTACGTTGCCAGCCACTTGCCGTGGTATCAGCACCCTGCACAGGTGAGCGCCGAGGAAAAATATTACCGGTTGCGTGCTGACGGCAACGTAACCTCGTGGAATGCCGAAAAAGTTGCCGACAGATACGCCAAAGAAATGAGCCGCAAGAAAAAATAATCACAGATGTTGCCTGGGAAGTTTGCGCACGAGTCAGCTCGCGCGCGTTCACTAGCCACTCAGCTCTCGACTATCAGATGCCTAAACCTGCGACTTGCCGAGCAGCCGAGCCAGCGAGTTTCGCGATTTCCAGATACGCGAGGCGCGAATAGCCTGCAGGAGTCGCTCGGCGGTAAGTGCGCGCTGCGTCAGTTCTTCGAGCGACGCCTGAGCAGCCTGCGCGTCTCGCTCTAGCTGCCATTGTTTTGCAAGCAGCTCAGCTCGTTCTTGCATAGCTTGCTGGATAAAAAGAGCTGTTGCATCTGGAACCTGCTCGATGCAATCTTGCAAAAATCCGTCTTCTTGGACTTCAATTTCGCGAAACGCCTCAAAAAGCTGCCTCAATTTCTCGAGTATCGAGGCCCGTGCCTCAGCCGAAACCCCGTCAAATCGCAGCATCTGCATGTACAATTTCACATGCGCCACGCCATATTTTCGCCAAATCGCGTTCACGTCTTTGTCCGCGTTCCACCATATGCCGCCCGGATGCCGCCGATACACCGCCATTGTGCGATTGATAAATCCTATCTTGCCAGTCGCGGCATGCAAGAGGTGCAAATACCAATCGCCGGGCGCAATGCCACGCGGATATATGTCCTTGATGCTGGCGCCAGTGAACCGCCAGCGGTACATCACGGAATTCGTCTGGATGAAATTGCCGAGCAATAAATCGTTCAAGCCAAGCGTAGTCTTGTGGTGACGCTGGGCGGGCGACGGAAACGTCTCAGCCGGTCTTGAACCATCCTCATACACGACTTCCACCGGATGAAAACACAATGCAAAGTCCGGGTGCGACTCCAAAAAATCCACTTGGCGCTGAAGCTTCGTCGGATCGGTAAGGTAGTCGTCGCCCTCGGCATACAATACATATTTGGTTTTGGGATAATCGATCAGATCGAGCCAATTACTCTCCGGTCCAACGTTTTTTTCCTGCAAAATCAGGTGGATGAGCTCAGGGTAGCGACGCTTGTATGCGCGCAAAATCTCCGGCGTGCGGTCGGTGGAGCAGTCATCGGCGATCACCAACTGCCAGGCAAAATCCGCCCGCTGCGCCAAGAAGCTATCAATCGCCTGCGCGATATACTTCTCATGATTGTAGGTTATGATGCAGACGGTCAGCAACGGACCGCCTGCGCGCGCGCTAGCCTTTTTCACACAACAGGAAGATGCTGGCGGTTAGATCGGGGTAAAGCTGTCCCAGCGCGTAGCACCCTTCGAGATATTCTGGCGAGATAATGTCGCCAGCCTGCAAAATCTTGTCCCACTGGAAGTTGGCGAGCGCTTTGAAGAAAATGCCCGAGCGGTAGACAACCTTGAGACCAGCCGCCACCGCATCGCGCTCCAGCGTGTCGAGCGTGTAGGTGATCACATGGCCGTGAGCTTTTTCTCCTTCGGTAATCGCAGTGTTATGGCTGATGAGCCCCATTTTGACGGCGATCTGGCGCGACGGCGCATTGGCATTTGGCACCACCAGGAAGAAACGGCCGCCATCGGACAACCACTCATCGTTAATGCGCTTCATCACCTTAATGGGATCGTCGAGATGCTCAAGTGTGTGCGTCATGACGATGTTGTCGTACTTTTTTGGCAACTCCACGTCTTCGAACATAGAGGTGAAGAACGTCACTTTGTCGCCGACAAGTTCCTTGGCTTCCGCCACCGCAACGTCAGAAGCTTCCACGCAGGTGATGTCATCCGAGAACGGCATCAGGCGCTTGGTCACGGCACCCTTAAAGCTACCAAGCTCAAGCAAGCTGCCCTTCACCAAAAACGGCTCAAACGACTTCACCATGTACGGATGCATCACATCATAGTCGAAGCCGTAGGCGTATTTGCGCGCCGCGTTATCCGTAAACTCTTCGTTGTAATCTCGCTGATTTCCCATAATTACTCCTCAATTAACTTAGCCAGTCCGAAGCCGTTGCGTCCGAAGTTATTCCCATTATATAGCAAATAAGTCGCACCATTGCACGCAAAGATGTTCGGGTAGCACATCATTTCTGAGTCCCAGCCTTCCTCGGAGAGCACAATGCCCGCCTGGTCATCGGCGCGTGTCCAGGTCGCCAGGTCGTCCGAATATGCGTAGCCGAGCTGGTAACCCTTACCTTTTTCGGTGCGAAAGCCAGCCATGTGGCGGTAGCAGAAGTACATGTGATAGCGCTGGCCGATTTGAATGACCGTTGGCAACGCCTGGCACTCATTCCCATCAATCTTGTCGGCGATGATCATTTTGCCACTGTCGCGTTGCCAGTTGATGCCGTCTTCGGACGTCGCGTGACCGATCTTATAAACGCGCTCAGAAGCATGTTCCTTAGTAGCCTCGCTCCATTTTTTGCCGAACAAATAGAACATGTGGAACTTTTTGTCGGCGAACTGCCGCACGAACGCATCGCCCACCAAAAATGGCTCATGCAGCGATGCGCTCAGCAGTGGCCCGTCGCCTAATTTTTGGAATGTTTTGCCGTTGTCGGTGCTCGTCGCAAAGCCAATGTCCGACTCTACATCCACCGACACACGCCGCGAAATCCCGTTCGTGTAGCCAAAAATCTTATCGCCTGCGCGCGTCGGACTGAGCGGGAAAATTCCATGCTCATCAAAGCAGCCCAACTTTCCGAGCGGCATTACCTCGTGCTCGGAATGGCCAATCATCTCTGTAAAATCAAGATTGTAGTCCACATATTGCACGTGGCTCAAAAATTTGCCGCTGTCGTCCACCAAGCGCGTCGAAAAATACACGCGCACACGGTCCTCGCACACCAATGCCTGCGGCGACTGCGCGTGGCTGGCAAATCGCTCGGCAAACGGCGATTCATCAAACGTAAAAATCTGCCCAAGTTTCTGCCATCTCATACTAGAGCTCCCCTTCCAATTCCGCCAGTCCAAAGCCGTAGCGGCCGACTTCGTTGCCTAGATAGAGCAGGTACGTTTTGCCGTCCAGCTCGAATACGTGTGGGTAGGCGGTCATTTCGTTGTCGAACGCGTCGGGTTCGATCGCGATGTCGATACCGGCCTTGCTATCGTCGCGCGTCCAGGTGAGTAGGTCGGTTGAGCTGGCGTAGCCAATTTTGCGGCTCTTGGTGTCGCGGAAGTTGCTCGGAATCCAGCCGCAGAAGAACATGTGGTACTTCCCGTTGGCATAAAACACGTCAGGGCTGGCCTGCGATTCGTTGTCGTCCCAGCCATTCCGGATGAGATCTTTGCCGTGCTTCGTCCAATTGATGCCGTCTTTGGAGGTAGCCAGGCGGATCTTGTGCGAAATTTCCGGCCGGCCGTTCACTACAGTCCAGGTTTTGCCGGCGATGTAAAACAAGTAGTATGTATCGTTGAATTTGCGGATTTTCGGCCCGCTCAGCACGAACGGCTCGTCCGGCGAAAACGACAGCACCGGGCCATCACCAAGGCGCTCGAATGTCTTGCCGTCGTCGGTGCTTTTTGCCACGCCGATCGCCGTATTGAACGGCACCGAGCTCGGGCGTGTCCAGCCAGCGTAATACGCCCATATCTCGCCGTCTTTTCGAATAACCGAAACGGGGTAGGTGCCGAACTCGTCGAAGCAACCACGCTTGCCCAAGGTAAGGATCGGCTTCTCAGCCACGCGCAGCACATGGAACAAATCTTTGCGGTCGAGGTCCACATAGGCCGAATAGCTCACGAATTGGCCGTTTTCGTCCCGCGGCGGCCGGCACGAAAAATACACCCGCACAAAATCATCAAACACCACCGCCTGCGGTGCCTGCGCGTACTCATCGAGCCAATCGATGCCCGGGTAGTCGCGCGGATCGAAAACCTTGCCGAGCTTCTTCCAGCTAAATTTTTTTGACGTATTCATGTTCTTTTCCATCGTACCATCCATTATCTTTTGCCCCCGTTGCCAAACGTTGGTAATAGTAGCCGCTGAAGCCGGCCGCTTCCATGAGTTCGCCGACTTTTCCAAAATCGTACGCCACGCGGTGCAGCTCGAATGTTTCGCCATCCCAAGTCGCGAATGCCGCCCGATTGTCGCCGTCGCGCGGCTGGCCGACCGAGCCGGGGTTGCAATACACTTTGTCGCCGTAGTCGTCGAGCCGTTGCATGTGTTTGTGGCCGGAAGCGAAAAATTTCCCACCTACTTTGGCGAAATACTCGGCGCTCGGTTCCACGTATTCATCAATCGGGTCCGTCCAGCCGCCATGCACCATCGACAAGCCGTTGTATTCGAGATGCGCTGGCAGCGATTGCAGCCACGCCAGGTTCTCCGGCTTGATAATTTTTTTCTGGTAGCCAATCGTGTCGTTCACCGTTTGCGACCTCGGGCAAAAACTGTCGGCCAGCATGTACCAATCGTGGTTGCCGGTGAGGCATTTGACATCTCGGCGCCGCAATTCATCGCACACTTCATTTACCTGCGGATAGTAGCCCACGATGTCGCCCAAGCAGTAAATCTCGTTGATACCAAGATCATCAATGGCCTTGAGCACTTGCTCAAGCGCCACAAAATTACCATGAATGTCAGATATCAGCGCGATCATAAAATACCTTGTCCTCCGTGTAGCGCACCGCGTAGCCCGGACGGATTTTGGGCTGCTTTGGGGTGACGCTATTTAAGAAATACTCAACTGCCATGGCGCTTTCGTTATAGCCGAACGCCGTTCTGATCGACGTTGCCGACGAAATGCGCGGATTGATCTCGAGCAATTTGAGCTTGCCATCGTGCAGTCGGAACTGGAAATTCGTCGGCCCAATCGGCTTAAGCAGTTCGGCCAGACGCGCCATAACTACCTCGACGCCTGGCGGGTTCTCGACGGTTGCTTTCTCAGTAAATCCTTCTTTGGCGAGTTTGCGCCGCAAACCCATAAAGCAGCACAGTTTGCTCTGCTCGTCAAAAAACGCCGACACCGTGTACTCAGTTTCTTTGTCGCCGACAATCGGCTGCGCCATCACAATTGGCCCGACGTCTTGCGCATGCGCCGCAAATGTCTCAGCCGAATCGACAATCACAATACCCCTGGACGCAAAACCGCGGCGCGGCTTCAGCAAAAAGGGCAGCCCAAAATCGCGCGACAGCTCCTCGAACGTGCCCGCCAGTCGCGACTCAATCGCGCACGGCACGTCCGCCCCACGCAGCTTCTCATAAAACTCCCATTTGTCGGCGCAGAGCTCGACAAGCTCAGGATTATTGAGCATCACCTTGGCGCCAGCCCGCTCGAGCACTTCGCGGTGCTCATTCCAAGCCAGCATGTCATCATTAATGCCGGGAATGATCATGTCCACCGAGTGTTTCTTGATGACCTTGCACAGCCAATCGATGTAGCTCGGGTCAGTCGTGAGCGGCGCTTGCTCGAACACATCGCAAAATGCCGGCGCCACCGAATCGTCGTAAATCGTCGTACCGATCAAATGATAACTTTCTGGAGCCGCGCGCAGCGACTTCAACACGCCATAGCCAATGATGCCGGACGCGCCGGACACAAGAATTGTCTTCACTTCTTACCCCTCTTCTCGGTACAATTGTATGCCGCGAAAGCCATCCTGCAAAGAAATCTGCGGCCGGAAGGCAATCTTGTCGTAAAAATCAGGGTCTTTGTCGAAGACATTGTCGGGTGTCGACGGCTTGTCCTTGAGAAATGTCGTCGTGCCGCCCTTGCCGAATACCGCCTGAGCCGTTTCGGCGACCTCTGAAAATCGCACGTCGCTCGGATACTGGCAAGCGTACACGCCCGTGACGTTCCGATCGATCGTCCGCTCGATCATCTCGGCAAGATCTTCGGCGTGGAGATAATTCCTGAGCGCGTCGTGCTCGCCGTAAATCGTGATGTCCTCGCCGCGCTCTGCCCGGTCCAAAATGTGATAAATAAACGGTTGGTGCGCCGCGAAGGCCATGTCGTTGCCGTAAATCTGCGACGGCCGCAGGATAGCCAGCGGCACATCGAATTGCTTGCAGTACTGCTCGGCAAGGTCGTCGCCGTTGCGCTTGGTGATGGCATACGGCGAATAGTACGGCGAACTTTTGGGCAGCACAGCCGATAGCGACGAAATATGCACCACGTGCCGCACGCCTGCTTTGCGCGCCGCCATGCACGCGCGGAGTGCACCGAGCGCATTCGTCTCTTCTGTCTCGAGCCACGCCTCGTCTGTATCGCTCTCAAAGGCAGCCGCGCAATTAATCACCACATCTATGCCGGCCGGAATCGTGAACGGCTTCGTGAGGTCGATGCGCACATCGCCGTGTGTGCGGCCGGCTGTCAGCACCATGTAATCGCGCGCAGCAAGTAAGTCAATCACAACTTTCGCGAGCGCCGAGCCGGCGCCAATAATCAAAACTTTTTTGCTCATGTCAGCTCGTACTCCTCAAGAAATTGCTTCACAGTGGGCAGATCATTGAACATCAACACATCGATAATCGACAGCCACGGCACAAATTCGCCGCCAAACTGCGGATATTCGATCGGGTTGGATTTGATAAATCGCAGCTCCATCCCATGTTTTTTGAACTCGGCCGCATCGTACAGTTCGCGCCCGCCGCTCGCGTTGATGTACATGTCAGCGTGCGTCGCCTGGCTCAGCGCCAGCACTTTTTGCTGGCCTTTGAGCGAATGATCGATGTCGATCGTCGACGAAACGGTGATCTTTGTAGTGATGCCGAGATACTCGCAGATAGTGTTCACCGCATTGAAGTTATATTCAAAGAGGTTCTTATTCGGAAACAAAAAGCATCCCTCGATGAGCGGATAGGCTTCTGAAAACTGTGGCGCTTTGCGGTAATTCGCTTGAATAATGCGCAAAATTCGCGCGATTTCTTTGTCGCTGTCGTCGCTCAAAAAGCGCTCGTTCACTGGCAAAAAATCCGACGCTTTCTGAACGGGCAGTGTAAAAAGTTTGTCGTGGTCGCGTTCCAAAATGCGATTCCGATTGAACCAGCCCTTCTTGGTGTACTCGATATTGTCGTAAATTACAAACTCGTCCACCGAATGGATAAGCTGCCAATAGCCGATGTACGGCAGAAAATACGGCTGCATAATTGCGGTTTTTTTCATCCGTTTGCCTCGCTGATTATGTCTTTGAAAAGTTTGATTCGCCCCTCGATGTGGCTTTCAATGTCAAAAAAGACGTGCGCTTTTTGCTGGCCTTTCTTGGAAATATCGTACAGCTCGTCGAGATGCTTGTAAAAATACCTCGCTTTGGCGACAATATCCTGGACCTGGGTTTTGATGATCACCACTTCGTCGTCGCCGAATTCGGTGTTCATGTGCAGCTCGTCGGCATTGAAGCCACAGACGCCGCAGTACATCGCGCCAGCCGAGAGCGGGAAGCCGTCCGAATTGCCTTTGTACAGCTTAAACGGTCGATTCGGCGACATGAAAATATCCATGCGGCTGTAAAGTTCCGGCAAGTCGCCCGGCGGCAGGTAGCCGTAAAACTTCACCTTGTCCTTGATGGCCGAGACATCAATTTCACGCTCATCAAAGCCGCCAACCACATGAAATCGCATGTCCGGGCAAAGCTTTGCCAGCTTGTGCGCCGCCGCAATAAATAAGTCGTAACCCTTGTCGACACCTTTCGGGCTGTACTTGGCAGCCACAAAACAGATGTCAAACGTCGGCTTATCTGCCGGGTAGAATTTTTTGGGCTGCACGTCGGCCAGCTTAAATTGCGCTGAGCCGGAGAAATCATAGACAATGTCCGACTTTTTGCACAGCC
Source organism: uncultured Candidatus Saccharibacteria bacterium (assembly GCA_964484675.1). Taxonomy (GTDB): domain Bacteria; phylum Patescibacteriota; class Saccharimonadia; order Saccharimonadales; family UBA4665; genus CAZAFC01. The sequence goes on from CAZAFC010000006.1 coordinate 55,162, forward strand.
GCTTTTTGAGCAAATAATCCTGCAGTAGCCGCTGATTGACAATCACTTTTCGGAAGCACGGCGAAGCAAAAACGCGTTTGAGCATTTTGTCGGAATCATCATTATCAAGCCCGAACGCACCGCCAGGATTTAACAAAAACACGAACGGAATTCTGTGCTTTTCCAGAAAGGGCAGCAGGGTGTAGGTTTCGGCCAAAAAATACGTATAAGCCAGATTGATCTGATACTTCTTGTCGTCCGCAAGGTGCTGGATCTTGCCCTTTGTCTCGGGGTATTTTGCTGTGTAGGCATGGAGGTTTTTATCAAAATCTTCGCGCGTCATGCCATAGCCGTGCGCGAACCATGCCTCGGGGCCAGGCTGCATCGGATACATCGTGAAGTACGTGAAGCCGGGCAGCTTCTTGGCAAATTCAAGCGCGTCGGAATTGCGCGGACCGACGGCATCCTTGTTCGGCAGCACCGAGTCAATCACGACGATATTTTTCGTAACCGTTCGGCCGCCCGAAAATCTACGTGCCAGCTGGCTAAACATCGCTCGCCTCGTTAATCACTCGAGCAATGTCCGCAACCACGCGCTTCTCCAGCCCCAAATACAGCGGCAAACAGGCCACGCGCAGGGCAATGTCTTCGGAGATCGGACAATGTTGGAAATTTTCCAGGTACGGCAAGGTGTTAAGGCTAGGGTAAAAATAGCGCCGCGGGAAAATATTCTTGGCCTCCAGCGTTGCGAGCACATTCAAGAGCTGTTGTTCGGTTCGAAATACCACCGGAAAATACGCGTAGTTTGGCTCAAAATCGGGGTGATGCTTGAGTTGAGTCACCCTTTCGCCGTCGAGATACTCATCATACCAGCCGGTAATCTGCTTTCGCGCCGCGATATTCTGCTCGATATAGGGCAAGTAGCTCAGCCCCATCGCCGCCTGCAGTTCCGAAGCCTTGGCATTGATGCCGAGCATTTGGTGGTTGTCGCCTTCGTGACCGAAATGCTTCATGAGCTCAACGCGCCGTGCTATCCGGCGATCTTTGGTGATGATACAGCCGCCCTCCACGGTGTGAAACAGCTTAGTGGCATGAAAACTGCACACCGAAATGTCGCCGTAGTCGAGCAACGATCGCCCTTTGTAGCGCGCGCCAAATGCATGCGCGCCGTCGTAAATCACTTTCAGGCCATACTGGTGCGCCAGCGACTCGATCTCCTCGACGTTGCAAGGCAGCCCGAACACGTGCACGGCCATAATCGCCTTGGTTTTGCTCGTAATTGCCGCCTCGATTTTATCCGCATCGATACACAAAGAGTCCGGCTCAATGTCCACAAACACCGGCGAGCAGCCTTCCCACAAAATCGACGACGTGGTGGCCACATACGAAAACGGTGTGGTGATGATTTCGCCGCCAAGCACATCGGCCGCACGCAGCGCCAGTTGCAAACCAATCGTGCCATTCGCCACAAACTGTAAAGTATCTATGCCAAGATATGCGGACGTCTTTTGCTCGAATTCCTGCAAAAGCGGCCCCTGATTGGTCAGCCACACGCTATCCCAGATCTTCTTGAGATACTCGACAAATTCGCCGAGCGGCGGCAGAAAAGTTTTCGTCACATTCACCCGCTCCAAAGCAGACCCACCCGCTTCAGAAGGCGGCTTACTCATATGTCCACGTGTCCGCCAATTTGAGGGCCGCGCCCTTGCTGGGATCGTTGCCCTTGATAATAAATTGCGCCTTGTTCGTGCTTATGCACAGTAGCTCAGCGTTCTTGGCTCGAAACAAGCCGGCGCCGATGCTGTACTGGCCACCGTTGAAGGGCGTCGTGTCGAGCGAGTATTTCAGCTTGCCAGTGTGATGAAGCGATTCGCCCTTTGAAGTGTTGAGCTCGGCAATTGATATGCCGTCTTTAATGACTGAAATGCCGAGATACATGGCGTCATCGTCCTCTGTTTTGTAGCTGAATTCGACATCCACCATGCCGTTCTTTTGGCTAACAACTTTGGATGAAAGCCGGTGTGTCTTGGGCAGCGCCGAACTTTTATTGCCAGCTTTTGCGGCCTGCGCGCCCTCCATGTTATCTTCGAGATAGATGTCCGCAACGTCAGCCGGCGTGCCTTCGGTGATCAAATCACCATTCCGGATATAAATCGCCTTGGTGCAGAAACGTCGCACCGCGTCCATGTCGTGCGACACGAACACCACGGTCTTTTTCTGGGCCTTCAACTCCTCAAAGTAGTTGTAGCATTTTTGTTGGAAAGCCGAATCGCCCACCGCCAGTACTTCGTCAAGCAGCAGAATGTCACCGCGCGCCCGGATGGCAATCGAAAACGCCAGCCGCACCTGCATGCCCGACGAGTAATTCTTGAGTTTTTGGTCCATGAAGCGCTCAATCTCGGCAAATTCCACGATGTCATCGTACATAGCGTGCATTTCTTTGCGCGTAAAGCCGAGTAGCGCGCCATTCAAGAACACGTTTTCGCGGCCGGTGAGCTCAGGATTGAAACCGACGCCCAGCTCGATAAACGGCGTCAGCGAGCCGCGCACCGCAACACTGCCTTTCGTCGGCGTATAAATGCCGGCCAGTAGCTTGAGCAGGGTACTTTTGCCACTGCCGTTTCGACCGACGATGCCGAAAAAGTCGCCCTGCTTCACCTCAAAAGACACGTCCTTGAGCGCCGTCTGGAGCTCGTAGCTTCGCTTGCGCCGGTAGAAATTCACCACGGCGCCCTTGATCGAGCTCGTTTTTTCGTGCGGCAATTTGAACGTCTTGGTCAGATTAACAACGGAGATGAGGGAATCTTCGGACGCCATACTATATATTCTCCGCAAAATACTTTGCTTCTTTTTTGAAATACAGCACGCCGACAAGCAGCGCCAGCACGGTAATGCCGGCCGGGATCAACTCATACGCGGTCGCACCATACACGTGCCGCATGGTAAGTGTTTGGTGTGTGATGGTGCTGTAGCGCGCATCCTGGATCGCCTGCGCCATCGGGTTCAAAAATAGCAATTCTTGCAGCTTGTGGTTCGTGATAAGCGAGATTGGATAGATGATTGGGGTGAGGTAAAACATCGCTTGCAGGATGACTTCCCAGATGTAGCCAAGATCGCGGAACTTCACAAATGCGGCCGCCAAAAAGAGCGAAATTCCGAGCGCGAACATGTACACTTCTATCAAAATCAGCGGTAACCACAACGCCGTGTGCATCAAATGAACATGGTTGATCGCCATAAAAACCAGCACCACGAGCAAGTTCAGCAAGAAATTAATCAGCGCCGACAGGCTACTCGAAATCACGACAATCCAGCGCGGAATCCGAATCTTACGGATTAAATCGCCGCGGCCGACGATTGAGCCAAGGCTCTGCATCGTAATCTCATTGAAGAAGTTCCAGATGACAATGCCGAACAGCAAATATACCGGATAATGCTCGACGCCTTTGCCCAAACGCAAAAATCGCACAAACACCACATACAAAATAAGGAATAATAGCAGCGGACGCAGCAGCGACCACGCGTAGCCAAGCACCGACCCCTGATATCGAAGCTTGAAATCGGTCCCAACTAACTCGCGCAAGAGGGCGCGGTTCTTCTTGCTCACGAGTTTCCCAAGTACCATGATGGTTCATTATAGGCTACAATGAGGCCCATGACAAAGAAGATTTTTGTGGTCATCCCAAATTACAACGGCGCGGATGAGTTGGCGGCGTCGATTGATTCGGTGTTAGCGCAGAGCGAGCGAAACATAACACTTGTGGTGGTTGATAATGGCTCGGGTGATGGTTCACGCGAAATTATTGAGCAGTATAAAAAGCAGGACTCGCGCGTGCAAAGTGTGTACCGCGAGAAAAATTACGGCTACACTGGCGGCGTGAATCCGGGACTTGAGATGGCTATCGAAGCCGGGGTGGCGTACGTCGCGCCTTTTAACAATGACGCGGTGGCCGACAAAGATTGGCTCAAGCACCTCGCCGCCTGGCTCGATACACACGCCGAATACGGCATCGCCGCCTGCAATTTACTTCACACCGACGGCAAAACCTACGACAGTACCGCCGACGAATATTCGGTGTGGGGCTTGCCATATCCGCGCGGCCGCGACGAACCCATCTCACAAAAATACGATGGCAAGCGCGACATCTTCGGTGCCTCGGGCGGCGCGAGCATGTACCGCGTGGCCATGCTCCGCGAGATCGGCCTCTTCGATCAAGATTTTTTCGCCTATTACGAAGATATCGACCTCAGCTTTCGCGCGCAACTAGCTGGCTGGAAGATCCGCTACGTTCCAGAGGCAATTGTGTATCATGCCCAAGGCGTGACCTCCAATCGCATCGGCAATGGCTTTACCACCTATCAACACATGAAAAACGCGCCGATGGTCATCCTCAAAGACGTGCCGCTGTCGATGTTGTGGCGCGTGGTGCCGCGCTTTTGGTTGGCCTACCATGTTTCATTCGCTAATGCCATATTCAAAAAAGGCTTTGGCTGGGCAGCGATACGCGGCTACGGCAGATTCGTGCTGCTCGTGCCGAAAAAACTCGGCGAGCGACGCCGAATTCAACGCAGCAAAAAGGTCAGCAACCAATATATCTGGAGTATTTTGCTGCACGATTTGCCGCCCAACGCCCACAAACTGCGTGCCCTGCGCGCAGCGTGGTGGAAGCTGCGCGGCCGCTCGGCAAAAACCTAAAGCTCAAAAGCGTGCAGGCTTTGCTGCCGTCTATTTTGAAGAATGGGCGCTGGCGCCGCCGTCATTGCGAGCCATCTGGCCGATCGCCAAGCCGGCGAGCAGCCACCACTGTACCGCCACGGCTTCGTTGCTCCACATATGAAGCAACATGTTTGTAATCACATAGCCCCAAAATGTCGCCAGCAGCACGCCGCCGAGCTGGCCGCCACGCCGCCGCAAGGCGCGGTACACAAGCACATTCAGCGTCACAAACAGCGCCAAGCCGGCCAAGCCAACCTCATAGCCGACTTGGATGTAATAATTCTCAGTCAGCATGCCGCCTTTGGGATTTTGAATCGATGCCAGGCCCGCCGTGCCTGGACCGTGGCCGAGCGGATTATGCCAGATCCCCTCGAGGCCGCGTTTGGCATACAGCCAGTGGAATCCGTCAGAATCGTACTGCGCCTGCGGCTTGCCGACGCTGTGAATGACGTATGTTTTGACGAAATGCGTGTGCCGCTCGGCGAAGATCCCCGCGCTCGCGAGCAGCAGGAGTCCAGCCAAAATCGGCCACCACCGCCGCACCATCGGCACAAGTCGCGCACGATAGCGCCACCAAAAAATGCCCAGCAGCGCTACCAAGGTGCCCAGCCATGCGCTCCGCGAAAATGTCCAAAATAGCGCCAGCGCATGCACACCGATCAAACTGCCCAACAGCAGACGGCGGCGCGCATCCTTCGTTCGGAGCAGCTCGCTCACAAGCAACGCAATTGGCACCATCAGATATGCGCCGAGCGAGTTCGGGTCGCGGAGCGTGGACATTATCCGAATCAGCCCCGGCTTATTGTCAATCTCAAACACCGGCCGCACGCCACGCGCCACGCTATAACCAACGTGCGTTAGCGCATCACTCGGCAAGAAATACTCCACAATACCAAAAATCGCCACCAACGTGCTTGCCGCGAGCACCACGCGCACAGCAGTCCGGTTACTGAAATTGGGCCACAGAAGGCGCGCGCCCATCCCGAGAAGCAGCCACGCAAACAGACGATTATTGTACACAATGCCAAGCAGCGCGCTCGTCCGATAAATATGCGGATGCGCCGCCCAAAGCACCACATGCAATGCAAAATACACAACTGCCAGGCCAAGCACCAGCCGAAAAAGCCGCGTGCTTCGGCGCGCTTGCCACAAAAGCACGAGCGTCACAGCCAACAGCGCAGCCGTCAACACATCTTTGCCAATTTTCCACCCGCTCAGCCCGCCCGTAAACGTACTCAGCCACTGCGACAGAAAAATATGAAACGGCATATAGGCAAGCAGCGCCAAGGCACCCGCGGCTGGCAAGCGGCGCCAGCCGTTTGGCTCAGCGTCCAAAGCTTCAGATTCGATTACTCGTTTTTGCGGCATCTTTTGTATAATACAGTATTATGCCACAGCCCAAACATATTGTGATCGACGCGCGTATCCGGCCAACCAGCACCGGCCGCTACATCGACCGCTTGATCGAGCATTTGCAAGATATCGACGATTATCACCGTTACACCATTTTGGTTGGCATGGACGATCCTTGGAAGCCGAAAGCCAAGAATTTTCGCGTCGTCCAAGTGCCGTACGCTCAGTTTTCTTTTAATCCGCTTGAGCAAATTCGCTTTACGCGCGACCTGCACAAGCTCAAGCCCGACCTCGTGCATTTCGGCATGAGCCAGCAACCGCTGGCGTATTTCGGTAAAATTGTCACGACTAGCCACGACACCACGATGTATCGATTTGTTCGGCGCGGGACAACGCCCGTGCCAATCTACAAATTCAAGATGGGGATGTACCGATTTTTGGTGTGGTGGGCGCACCGCAAGTCAGACAAGATCGTCGTTCCTACTCAAACCGTTGCCGACGAATTTGCCGCGTTGCAGCCGTTTACGCGCAAAAAACTTGTTGTCACCTATGAGGCGAGTGAACCGCCGATGCGAATAAAAAGCGAACAGCCAGCCGGCATTACAGGACAGTTCTTGCTCTATGTTGGCACGGCTTTTCCACACAAAAACCTGCCGCGTTTGATCGAGGCGTTTGATATCCTCCATGCCAAGCAGCCGAACCTCAAACTGGTACTGGCAGGCAAACAAGAGAAACATTACCATGAGCTGATCGAATGGGCAAAGACGCGGCCGTCTTTTGAGAACATCATTTTTCCAGGATTTGTCAGCAACGCCGAACTCAAGTGGCTGTACGAACATTGTGCAGCGTACGTGTTTGCCAGCTTAAGCGAAGGCTTTGGCTTACCGCCGCTCGAGGCGATGGCGCATGGCGCGCCTGTCGTTTCGAGTAACGCCAGCTGCATGCCGGAGGTGAACGGTTCGGCGGCGCACTATTTTGACGCGCTGAGGCCCGGTGATATTGCAGCCAAAATAACAGAGGTAACCGAAGATAGTAAGCTTCGCGCACAGCTGATTGAAGCAGGGAAGCAGCAACTCAAAAAATATTCCTGGCGAAAGATGGCCGAAGAAACGCTTATTGTATACAAAGAAGTTCTTGGCGAGTCTTAGGCTCTAGTAGATCTATGCGTCAACCGACTGCACAATCGTGCGCACACCACTACCCTTTTTAATTTGCTTTTTTACGTCCTTGGTTCTGAGATATATATTTTGACAAATACAAATCCCGGTGTCGAAATACTATTCTACAGCCGGCTTGAGGACGATATGGCGCTCACGCCCCTCGCCCACCGATTCGCTCACCAGGCCATATTCCTGCGCCAGTTTGTGCACTGTTCGGCGATCAACGGCGCTCATCGGCTTCAACGCGAGCGACTCGCCCGACGTTTTTACTTGCTTAATCCACTCCTCGGCGCGCTCGGCGACATGCTCGGCGCGCTGTTTTTTATACTCCGCTATGTCGACATTCACGCGTGTATACTCGTGATTATTATTCTTCAGCGCGCTGCTCACCAGAAATTGCAACGCACGCATCGTGTCACCGTGCTGACCGATGAGGAAGCCATTGAGATGCGTCGAGGGCACCGACAGCTCGATTACGTCGTCTTCGCTTGTCGCATGCACATCGGTATTCAGCCCAAAAAATGACAAAAGATCTTCGAGATATTTCTTCGCAAATGTTATTGAGTCATTCATCGCTTCCTCCGTTTTTTACGTGCTGCACCTCCCTGCTCTTTAGCGGCGCGTGTCGTCTTGTTCGAGGCATGCGGCTCCTCGACAACTTCGCCTTCGATAATGGCAGCTTCTTTGGCTGTGTTCCCGGCCTTTTTGGGAGATTGTTTCGTGCTCGAGACTTCGGATTCCATCTCGCCGAGGTCACTACGCAAAATCAAAGCCTGCTGGACGTATGCCACCAAACCGCCAACAAGCCAATACAGCCCCAGCGCCGAAGACAAGCGCACTGTAACGAGGAAAATAAACGCCGGCAACAAAAATCGGGTACTGCGCGTTACGGCCGCATTAACCTCAGATTGATCGGCTTGCTCGCCCTTGCTGGCGCCCTTGAGCAAGGTTCGCAAACTCTTGGCGTTTTTGTCAGTCGGCGCAAGCTGCTTACTCTGGAAGAACTGCACGACCGCGCTCGCCACCACAATAATCATCGCCGGCCAATAAGTCCCCGCCTTGTCGAGAGCGCTCCGCGTCAGATCGACCATGCCAAAAAGTGTGCCATCAAACAGATGCGGATTGTGCGCCAACTCCTTCATCCAACTGAGGTGGCGAATAGCTGGGTACGAGAACGAGATGAGTGCGTCGTGATGCATAACGACGCGCCGAAGCCCGCTGTACAAGCCCAGCAAAATCGGCAACTGTAGCAGCACCACGCCAATCGAGCCAAACGGATTAATGCCCCGCTCTTTGTACAGCTCCATCATGAGCATCGATTCTTTTTGGCGATTACCAGCAGCGGCTTTTTTGATTCGCTTGAGCTCGGGCTGGAGCGCGCGCATCACTTTCACCTGGTGCAGCTGCTTTTTCACCAGCGGCCACAGCAGCAGCCGGATAATAATAGTGAAGATGATGATGGCGAGGCCGAAATTGTGCCCCGGCAATAGCGCGTATATTAATGAGAGCAGGTTGAAAATCGGCTGAACAATAATTGTGGTAAACATAGTTATGCTGGTTTGGTTTCCTTTATTTCTACTATAGCACGCTGCGGCTCAAGAGGCGCTACCTTGGGCGAGTCTGCGCGCAAAATACCTGCTTTTTCGAGCTTGCTCAGCACTAAATATTCCAATTCGGCAGCCTCAAGCTCGGCCACTTGGTCGCTAAACACCGTGAATACAAGGTCGAACGACCCGGTCATGCGCGGCTCGACGCGCCGAACAACTTCATATAAGCGGCGGCGAATGCGGTTGCGCACCACAGCCGACTTGTGCACCTTTCGGCTTACCACCACGGCCATGCGGTAGGTTTGGCGGCGGGAATTGCGCACAAATTTAATCGACCCGAATTGGCCTCTGATAGTTTCGCCGCGTTGGTACACGAAACGGAGACTGCCATGACCATGGAATCGATGAATTTTTGTAATCATTGCAACCTCCGCTAAAGAAACACACCCGACGAAGGAGTCGCTCTAGTGCGAAAGACGCGTGCGGCCTTTGAGGCGACGGCGATGCAGGACGGCGCGACCGGCGCGGCTCGCCATGCGCTTCATAAAACCGTGCTCATGTGCACGATGACGTTTTTTGGGCTGATAGGTTCGTTTAGGCATCTTGCTTTCACTTTACTTGATAGCAGTCGATCAGGCAAGCTTGCCCGATCGATCAACTACGATTAATTCTTGCACATTGCCCACACTCTCGTGAAAATAACAATGTTTAACCCACTAATTCTAGCAAGTTTTCCACGGATCGCCAAGTATTTTCCACAGATTCACCAGAGATAGCCTGCGCCTGTGCACAAAGCACCCCTCATGCTGTGCGGCAATACACCTCATCACGCGTTACGCACGAGAGTGTGGAAAAGTCGCGAATGATCCGCTATAGTGGAGACATAATCGAGAGTGAGTAAGAGGGTATGCAACCGTCAGGTCTGTGGCAAGCAGTATTGGGTGAAATTGAGGTTTCTGTTTCGCGCGGTAATTTTATTACGTGGTTCAAAAACACGACGCTCCTACAACAGAGCGAAGATACCGTGGTAATCGGCGTACCAAACGTATTCGTTAAGCAACAGCTCGAGCGCAAATACAATGACCTGGTGAGCGACACCCTCAAGAAAAACGGCATCGAAACCAGTACTATTTTGTACAAGATTCACTCGAATCTCGTAAAAGCACCCGCCGAAGATGAAGAAATCAGCGTGCTCACCAATGCCCCGGCGCCGGCGCCTCGCCCGCAGCCAAAGACCACGCCAAGCGCAAGCACCCTTGCCCACCGCTATCGCCAGGGACTCAATGAGCGCTACACCTTCGAAAATTTCATTGTCGGCTCGGGCAATGAGCTGGCCTACGCCGCGTGCCAAGCGGTCGCCGCAACGCCCGGCACCAAGTACAATCCACTCTTTTTATATGGTGGTGTCGGCATCGGCAAAACACATCTCATGCAGGCCGTCGGCAACAGCGTACTCGCCAAAAAGCCGGACGCCCGCGTGGTGTACGTGTCGAGTGAGCAATTTTTGCAAGAATTCGTGGACGCCCTGCGCTTCAAAAAAAACACCGACTTCGCCGATTTTTACCGCAGCGCCGACGTCCTGATTGTGGATGACATCCAGTTCATCGCCGGCAAAGAAAAAGTCCAGGAGGAATTCTTCCACACATTTAATGCCATTCACCAGGCAAATCATCAGATTATTATCAGTTCCGACAAGCCGCCGCGCGACATTCCAACGCTCGAAGAGCGGCTGCGCTCGCGATTTGTCTGGGGCATGAGCATCGATATGCAGACGCCCGACCTCGAGACACGCTGCGCGATCTTGCAGACCAAAGCCGACACGCATGGCATCGCCCTGCCGAGCGACGTCACGCAATATTTGGCAAGCAATATTCAAACGAACATTCGTGAGCTCGAGGGCGCACTCAACCAACTACTGGCGTTTTGTGAAATGCGTGGACTCGACCCCAATATCACCATCGCCAGCAGCCTCTTCGGCGCGCATCAAACGCGGCCCAAGCACATCAGCGCCAAGCAAATCGTGGAGCGCACTGCCCGGCATTTCCAGGTGCCGCTCGAAGACATTCTCGGGCCAAAGCGCGACAAAGACATCGTCGTGCCGCGTCAGATCGCCATGTACATGCTCCGCTGCGAACTGCATTTGAGCTTCCCTAAAATCGCCCGCGAACTCGGCCGCAAAGACCACACCACCGCCATTCACTCCGTGGAAAAAATCGAGAAAGAAGTCAATCTCGATGCCGACATTCGTGCCGCCGTGTCAGAAATCAAGGAACGTCTGTATGCGTAAAAGCTGTGGACAGGTGCAGGAAATGTCAGGCATCGGCAGTGGAAATGAACAGTTTTTGTACTCATCCAGCTGGCTGCTCGCGACGCATCGTGCGCATAAATCCACGCTCGCTCCTGGCTTCATCCCCAGTCCACCCCACGCGATTTCCACCGGAATTTTAGCGCTTTCACCTCAGAAAAACGTCACTTTTTCCACGGAATGCACAGGCCCTATAACAATAATAACTAGATATATTAAGAAAAGAATTAGTACATGAATGAGGATAGACCATGAAGCTGCAAGTCACCCAGGAAAACCTGAATAAAGCGCTCGGCATCGTTGCACGCGTCGCCAGCACCCGCGGCACGTTGCCTGTGCTTGCAAATGTGCTCATCAAGACAGTCAATAATCGGCTGAGCTTGTCGGCGACCAATCTAGACATCGCAATCACCCAGTTTGTCGGTGCCAAGGTCGAAGAAACGGGCATGATTACCGTCCCTGCTCGGCTCATGCAGGATTTTGTGAGCAGCTTGCCGAGCGGCACGATTGATTTGCGGCTCGACGATTATCGATTGCATATCGCCACCGATCAGTACCAGTCGGTTATTAATGGTGTTTCGGCCGAGGAATTTCCGGTGATGCCGGCGATCGAGGGCGGTTCGTCGTGGTCGATCGCCGGTCCTGCGCTCAAGAAAAGCTTGCAGCAAGTCATCATGGCTGCCAGCAACGACCAGGCGCGGCCGGTGCTCACGGGTGTATTTATCCATTCAACCGAGGGCAAGCTGTATCTCGCGGCGACGGATAGCTATCGCTTGGCTGAGAAATGCCTGGGCGACAGTGGCGACGAGGTGAGCCTGCTTGTGCCGGTGTCGGCGATGCAGGATGTGGCGCGGATTGTGAACGATTTTGAAGGCGATGTGCAGATCACTAGCGACGAGCAGCAAGTGCTGTTTCGGGTCGGCGACATCGAGCTAGTGGCGCGACTCATTGAGGGCAAATATCCGCCCTATCGCCGGCTGATTCCGGAGTCGTTCGCCACGACCGCCACGCTCAAACGAGCTGATTTTTTGAACGTCACAAAAGTGTCGAGCCTGTTCGCCCGCGAAAGTGCTGGCAGTATCACGTTGCACATCGACGAAACGACGCAGGAGCTGAGTATTCGCTCGATCGCGTCGCAGCTGGGCGAAAACACGGCTACGGCGAGCGCCAAGGTCACTGGTAGTGGCGATATCACGCTCAATTCGCGCTACTTGCTCGACGCGCTGCACGCATTGTCGGGCGATGAAGTGAGTTTCTGCTTCAACGGCAAGCTCGAGGCGAGTGTGATCAAAGATCCGGCGGCGGACGACTACGTGCATATTATTATGCCGCTCAAGAGCTAGTGCCGCCGTATGATTGAGTCGCTGCGCTTGCAACAATTTCGCTCCTATCGTGATGCCGCGATCGAGTTTGACCCTGGCGTGAATATCATTGTCGGCCCAAACGCCAGCGGCAAAACAAACTTGCTCGAAGCAGTGCTGGTTGCGTCGCACGGCAGCTCATACCGAGCAAAAGATGTCGAACTTCTTGGGTTTGAGGCCGATTGGGCGCGGCTGGACGCGATGACGGATGCTGGAGCGCGAACGGTCAAGTTACGGCTCGATCTACGGCGCCAGGCGGTGCTCAAGACGTTTGAGATTGGCGATCACGCACTCACTCGCCTGCATGCAACGCGGACGCTGCCGGTGGTGCTGTTCGAGCCGGATCATTTGCTGATGCTTGGCGGTTCGCCGGATTTGCGCCGCAGCTTTTTGGATGACCTGATCGAGCAGGCGCTGGCTGATTTTGGTGCCACGCGCCGCCATTATCGCCGTGTTTTGGCTCAGCGCAATGCTCTTCTCAAGCGCAATCCAGCCGGCCTCGCCCAGCAGCTTTTTGTCTGGAATGTGCGATTGAGCGAGCTCGGCGGCAAGATCGCTCGCGAGCGACACCAGCTGATCTCGGCATTTAACGAACAGATTACTGAGCTATATTGCGGCATCGCGGCTCGCGACAATACCATCGAGCTGGCGTATGCGTCACGATTTACGCCCGAAGCATATGAAACGGAGTTGCTCAAGAAGCTCGAGGCGAGCATCGAGCTTGATGTCGCTCGTGGCTTTACGGCTTACGGACCGCATCGCGACGATTTGGCGGTGCTCATCGATGGCCGCCCGGCGCAAGAAACGGCCTCGCGTGGCGAAACACGCACACTCGTGCTGGCACTCAAAGTGCTGGAGCTCAAAATGATCGAAGCGGCTCGTGGCCAGAGGCCCCTGCTCTTGCTTGATGATGTGTTCAGCGAGCTGGACGCACAGCGGCGCCGGGCGCTCACGCAATTTGTGCGGGACTACCAGACGTTTATCACCACCACCGACGCTGATATTGTCGCTGACTATTTCGAGAGCTCACACCGCGTTATCCGATTGCCTTTGCCCGCTGCTTGATTTTACGAAGACCTTAGGGCGGCAAGCAGTTCGTCCGGCCGCAATGTATCGCATTACTGGCTAGTGCCGACGATACCCGAATCGAAAACCTGTTTTTGGTTGCTGGGATTTTTGAGCGTTAGCCGGACGCTCGTGAGATCGTTTGTGGTGACTTGCGCGAGGTAGGCCGCTTTGTCTAGGTGAACAACAAAACTGAGCGTCGAAGTGCCGTCGCTGCCGTAGGTGTAGTGTGGCGTTGCAGCCTGGATGTTTTGGGTGTTTGGCGCAAATTTGAGGAATGCCTGCATAAGCTCGTTGAGCTGCACTGAGGTCAGGCCGTAATTGCCAAAACTGTCCAGGTTATTTGTCGGTTGCGTAGTCGTTGGCGTGCTGCTTGCCTGGATATTTTGCGCTTGGCCGTCGATGACAATCAGATTGCTTAGCGTACCGTCAAAATTGCGGACGCGCACCGAAATTGCGTGCGACGATTGCTGCGGTAGCACGATCATATTGAAGTCAAAGTTGCCCTGTGACGTATCGATTTGTTTGCTGGTTATTTTCATGCCGGTTATGGTGAGATTCTGGCTGGAAAAATAGTTGTTCAGCGTGTTGACGGTTTGCGTATAGACGCTTGCTGGCACCCAGTTGCGCAAAATCTGGCCATTACTGAAATCGACAACCTTGCTCGTAGGTGTTTTGGCGGTGCTGGCGGTCTGTCGATAGGCGTTGCTGCGATTGCTATAGATGCCGAGGCAAACCGGCAAGGCCACCAAAACCACCATTGCGAAGGCTGCGATTCGGCCGCGTCCGATGCTAGTTTCCTGCATAATCTGCCTCGATTTTCTGCATGTATGTGCTCACATTGCCGGGGAGTTTGGCAAGATCGCTCGGGTAGCCATTGCTGCCTTGCGCGTATGCCATCTGCCACTCGCCATTCACGAAATGCAGCACCAGGCCTTGTGCACTGCCCGGTCCCATAATGGCCGCGAGCCAGGTGTCATTGTCGAACCAGGCGACTCTGCCAAGATCTGGTGGCCCGTAGGTACCAAACGCGCCGACGACCGAGCTGGCGATGGCGTTGACGCTTCGCGGTTGGAGTGACGGCTGGAAAAGCTGGTGCTGGAAATCTTTGACGGCGAGTGTGCCCTCATATTCTTGATACATTGGCGTTTTGACCACAATCTGGTAGGTGCCGCTGCGCATTTTGACGGTGTGCGCATTGACAACATGACCGTTGACCTGGAGCTGCGCGCCATCTGGCAGCGCGAAGGTGACGTGGCCGTAGCCGATCTTGGTGAGCACGATTAGCCACAGACACAGGAGCGCGGCGCCCACAACTATCACGTCGATGGTGCGGCGCAGTGTTTGGCTTGATGGTGTTGTTGCGTATGGCGGCATAATTCCCCTTCTTCCGTTTACCACGATGCTTTGTTACCGATGTAGTGCGGGTCGGTCCAGCCGGCGTATTGCAAATTCCACGGCCCGTTCTCGATTTTGCTGGCATCGGTAATGTACACGCCGCCGACGCGGTGCGTTTCGGCATTGAGCACGTCGGTCGACAGGACTTTATTATTGCCGAGGTAAAGCGCAGCGTGACCGGGGTAAGCGGTGCCGTAGAAGAGAATGGCACCCGCAGGGGGATTGCGATCGCCGGGGTGCGCGATGGGCGGGCTGATCGCTTTGAGGGAGTTCCAGTGATCCCAGGCGCTCTCATAACCGGTGTTCGAGTATCCCCAAGCGGCGCCGGTCAGATAGTCGCACTTGTAGCTGCAGTTGTTCGGTCCTTGGCTGGCGCAGACTTTTTGGAATAGCGAGCTCGTTGGATCATTCAATTGCTGCGCACGAGCCAGCATGGCGGCGAGCCCGGGATAGGCTGGCAGCGATGTGTTGGTAGTGAACTTGCCGGTACCCACGCCGATATTGACGGTGCCGCAACTATTGCTTGTGCCGCCACTGGCAATGGCACTTGAGCCGAATAACGCCAGTGCGTCTTGGGCATTTTTGATGCGAACGTCTGTGTGTGCCACATCTGCTTGGGGGCGTTCATAGTCATTCTGAAAAGCCGTCGTCGCGGTCACGATATCTGATGCGGCTTTGAGGTCGCTCAGGGAATTCTTCTCGGTATTGTTTAGCTCGTACCAAATATAGCCGAGTTGTATACCGAGGTCATAGATATGGCCGTTGTTTTTAGCTGCAAAATCGCTCAGGCCCTGTTGGCGGCCGGAGTCAGTCCACTGGCTTAGCCCATAGCCAACGCCGGGTGTCATAGTGGTCGAGAATCCACTGCCTTCAACTTGTTGGGGATTGAAACTGCCGTCCTCGGCCTTGATATTGCCGACGATAGCTGCCGATTGGATGGCGTTGAGGCCTTGCGTAATGAAGTAGTTAAAGGCGATTTGCTCGTTGGCACTTGCCGAACCGCCGTTTGTTGTGGTGGGAATGCTGCTCGTGCCGCAGGCGCCAGGGCCGGCGGTGTCTTCGGTGTTCACATAGTCGATGTGCAGCCCGAACGCGGTGTTTTGATCGGTGGAGAGCCCTGCCCAAGCTTGGCCGCCAACCTGAAAGAAGCAGTACACGGCGGCCATGAGTACCAGGGCTGTTCGTGCTGCTGCCCGCCGCCAATGGATGCGAAGTGCTAATGAAACATGCGGAAGAAGTATCTTTTTTGCCATAGTTTTAGCTAGAAAAGCGCTCCCAGTAATCGGCCGATACTCGCAACCGTTTGATTTGCTCCGCTTGCCAGGAGCGGCTGAATGGGCGCTTGGTGGTCGGCGGCGCTTTGGTACGCGAGCGCCGCTTCACTTGCCTGCGTTTGCATCGAGACAGCGTTCCCTTGGGCATCGACATTGGTGAACCCATCGTTTGTGCAAGACTGATTGTCGCCAATCCTTGGACAGGCGTAGCTCTCCATGGCGCCCGTCGCCATGATGAACGCCTTTACGACCGCCCAGTCTTGATTACCGTCGTCGGCGCAATGATTTGCGTTGTACGTCGTAGGATCGTAGACGTTATATGCATTGACGTCGCTGCTCGCGCCGGGCACGACGTCCCATTCGTTTTGGGCGTCTTTGACGATCGAATCATTGAAGCATTGCTTGGCTCGATCAACAAGGTCAGGATTGTTCTCCAGGATCGGGGCCGCAGAGTCGGGATCGCTCGTCACCTGCAACATTGCCGGACTATTGGCGTCGGGCTCCAGATACGTTGGGAACGGATAGGTGTAGGTGGCCGAGGCGTCGGCATGCGCAACGCCCGAAAACAGCGTTGCCGGCATCCGCAGCAACGTACTGCCCATGTGCGCAAAGCCGGTCGCCAGGATCGCCAGGTTCTGCTTTGCGTTCGTGCTGCTGTTGTCGATGATGTGCGAAATAAGCGTGCGATTGTCGCTCGGATTGAAGAGCCGATACGCCAAACTCTTGGAATGGAACTCGGCATTGTCCTGCTTGTCCTGCTCGGCTTGCAGGCGCGCTACGGTCGTGGGGCTGGCGATGGTGCCGCCATTTTGAATGGCCATCATGTTGGCATTCAGGTGTGCGCCGTAGATCGACGCGACGCCGCGCTCACCACCTTTGGAGAGCGAGTTGATGGTTTCGCCCGAGACCATCTTGGAAAGATAATCGATAATCCCTGGCCCGGCCATGGCACCTGCCGCAAAGCCGGCTGCCGTGCTGAGTATGCCGCCACTCAAGACGCCCACCACGACGCTCACCGTCGTGGTGACGGCGGTGCCCACGCCGCTGCATAAGTCGTTCATCGGACCCTCCACCGACCATGCCAACGCCACTGGCAGTTTACCGGCGAGCAAATCTTTGGTGTTTGAATCCATATCCGGCCCATTGCCCGTAGGATTGAACGGCTTGCCGGAGTCGAATGAAGTCTGGCTGACAGAATCGTACAAATCACCCGCGGCAATGCCTACCTCGCCGATATCCACATCGTGGCCGCTCATAATTTGCTCTCCGCTGGTAACGACATCCCAAGCCATTCGCGATGCCGGCAAAATCGCGTCGGCGTAGGTAATCAGGTGCACATGTTCGGCGACGGCGTGGACTGTGCAGGCCAAGCCAACGGCTGCCGCCAAGCCGCCCGCTATTTTGAAGCTTTTGCTGCCAGCGATTGCCTTGAGCCGCGCCTGCGCGTCACTCTGTGTGGCGACGGTGTCGCTGCCCGGCGTGTCGGTAACATTGCCTTTTTCGTCTTTTGTTTGAGCGTGCGTCGCGTCAATCTCGGCACCGCTTTGCCCTGATTGCAGGAATTTCTCGCGAGCTTTTTCCCACGCAGCGCGCGCAAGCTTGACTTCTGCTTCACTAATCTTGCCCTTGATTGCCTTGAAGGGATGCCATGTCACAAGTCCGTACTTGGATAAATAGCGTACCCGAACCGCTGAGCCGAGTTTGCTAACGCCGAGGTTGCTGACAAGTGCTTTTTCAGAGCCGGCCTTGGCAAAATAACCCTGAGCGGTGATAGTTACTTTGCCGTCCTGCACCGAAATGCCGTCAGTTACCCCTTGCGTTTTGAGCTGTGCCCGAATTTTTGCCTCATCCATCTGGTAGTACGGCGAATTGGGGTTGGTGGTGTCGATCGTAAAGCCTTTATAGATGTTTTTGGCACCGTACTCGGGCTGAAGGCCAAGCTTGTCCAGGCTTTTGATGGTGTTATTGGTTAGCAAACTGCCGAGAGTGCCGAGGCGCGTTTCCCCAGCATTGGCGCCACTCAAAGCAAAGCGCAATTCTTTGCTTACCGTGACGTCGCCGTTGTCTTCGTTCTGGTGGTTAGCGTGGAGCATGAGCTGCGCATCGTGTACCAGCTGAAACGGGCCGGAAGCTTCTGAAGCAAGCTCCACGCCGCCAACGCCGAGCAGCGCAGCAATCACCATTCCGAGAATACTGCCTCGGAGCTTGCGCTTTTTCTTTTTGCCTTTGAGATTGCCTTTTCCATTTTTATCGCCACCACCTGACGTGTCGGGTTTGTAGAAGCCGCCGCTTGTCTCTGGCTCATCCGGGGTGGTATTGCGATCTTCATCGGTTCGCGCGGGCTTGTAGAGGGACGTATTGAGCTGATCTATTTCTGCCTGCGCTCCAGGGTTGGTGCTGGGCGCGCCATCGGGGTTGTGGGCCGTTTGTTCGCGCTTGTTGAGGTCTTCGTCGGTATCGTAAATGGCCATGAACTAGGCTCCAGGATACGGTGGTTGCGGTTGGCTCAAATTAATGGTTGCGGTGGTATCCTGCGGCCGGTTGAGGTTGAGATCGCCCATTTGCTGCGCCGCATTGATTGCTTTTACCTGTTGCGGATTAGTGGTGATGAGGGTCGTTTCGGTTTGGCTGGCGACAACCTGAATGTGCACGTGGTTCTGGCCGGCAAAAAACAGTCCCTGCCCGACCGGGAATTGGCTCAAGCGCTTGCGCTCTTCGGCCGTAAGCTTGAATACGTCGGCAAGCACGTCGACGGCCGACGGCGATTGCTTGAGCAAAAATTGCATGCTGGCGTTGGCGACCACGGCGCGACCCATGCGCGACCCCATGAAATCTTCGACGTCCTGTGTGATGGTCGTGATGCCTAAGTTGTACTTGCGCGCTCGCTTGGCAAGCGAGAAGAGGAAGTTGGCCGAGTCCTCATATTTCATCAACTGCCAGGCCTCATCGACGATCAGAATGCGGCGCTTTTGGTCGCTCTTGGTTTTGTTCCAAATGTAGTTCAGCACGATGTACATGGCCACGGGGCGGAGCTCATCCTCGAGGTCGCGGATGTTGAAAACTACCAGTGGGTTGTTGATGTCGATGTTGCTTTGCTGCGAGAAAATGCCCGCGAATGTGCCGGTGGTGTATTTGCGCAGGCGCTGTGCGAGCTGCGGGCCGGTGCCACCCATATGTAAAAGCGTGTCATACAGATCGGCGATAGTCGGCGCGGTGGCCGTGTGTGTGAGCGGGTCGTTGGTGATGCCGGCTTTGGCGTACGTTTCGATGAGCGCCGCATCGAGATCGGACTCTTCAACAGGGCTCAATGCTGGCGTGAGCATGGCGTTGCCGCCGATAAGCTGCGACTGTGCACCGCCCATCATCAGGCGTAAAAGCCCGTGCAGCGTGATGAGGTTACTGCGCAGCGCATTGTCGGCTTCTTCGGTGTCGACGACGCGTGGCAAATCGAACGGATTGATGCGCGTCGTGGAGCTTAAGCTCAGCCGAACATACGATCCGGCAACTGCATCGCACATGCGCTCGTATTCGTTTTCCGGGTCGATGATAAAAATCTCCGTGCCCATCATCAGTGAGCGCAAGGCTTCGAGCTTCACGGTGAACGATTTACCGGCACCGGACTTAGCGAACACCACCGAATTGCCATTCTCGAGGCTAAATCGATCAAAAATCACCAGGCCGGAATTGTGCATGTTTACGCCGTACAGAATGCCATTGTCCTGGCTGAGGTCGGCGCTTGTGAACGGGAAACTGGTGCTGATGGCGCCGGTGCTCATGTTGCGGCGAATTTGGAGTTGGTCGGTGAACTGCGGCACGGTGCTGTTGAAGCCCTGCTCTTGCTGGCTGGTCGCGGCTTTCGAGTACACGAGCTGTTGGCCGAGCAGCGATTCAACTTTGTGCGATACAAATTCCATTTCTTCGGGGCTGCTGGCGTAGACGGTGAAGTAAAAACCAAAGCGGAAGAAGCGCTCTTCGCCGACCTGGAGTTTGTCGCGCATTTCTTCGGCGTCGAGAATCGCGGCTTGCTTTTGCGGATCGCGCACGCGGCCTTTTTCGGAGTCGATTTGGATGCCGGCTTCGAGTTGCGTCACTTTTTTGCGCAAGTTTTCGAGCACGACCTGGCTCTCGACCGGATAAATGAACATCGAAATGTCGAGCACCTCGTCCATGTTTACCATGCCTGAAATCCAGCCGGTGTAGAGCTGGCGCGGGTAGCCGTAGACGTAGTACGTGCGCGCCATGCGGGTGCCGATGTGGAACGATGAAGTCGAGAATTCAATCGAACTCGGCGCAATAAAGTCGCGCAGCGCCGTGACGCCTTTTTGAAACGCTGCGGTGACTTCTTGCTGCTCGCGCTGTTGTTGAGCTTGGGCGACCGCGACCGGGTCGACTT
Organism: uncultured Candidatus Saccharibacteria bacterium; assembly: GCA_964484675.1. Taxonomy (GTDB): domain Bacteria; phylum Patescibacteriota; class Saccharimonadia; order Saccharimonadales; family UBA4665; genus CAZAFC01. The sequence continues at coordinate 75,714 of CAZAFC010000006.1, forward strand.
GTTTTTTTCGTGCCATTATCCCAGCTCCCTTTGCAGATGTGCTTGCGGCGCGGCGCCTTGGCCTTTGGTGACGATGTCGGAGTTCAGCTGGTTAAAATCTTTGAGCTGCTGGCGTGTGGCAGTGTCGGGGTTGTAGGTGTCGTAATACAACTCAATGAGCTCCTGCGTATCGAGCGGCAGCGCCTGAATATTCGCTTGCAATAGGCCACTCAGCACCGACTGCACGCGGTTGCGCAGCTCGGTTTTCGCTTTTTCAAGGTCGTCTTCATTAATAATGATGTGCTGCTCTTTTTTGTTGAACAGCTCAACGAAGCCGCTGATAAAATTCTTGCTTTGCGTGAGCGCTTTTTGAAGTTCAACATGCGGAAAATACGGCACCACCATGTAAAATTTCTTGTCCATAATGTTGGTTTGCTGGCTGAGCTGATCGATGTAGTCGATGTAGTCATCCATGAGAAGCGCCAGCAGCATGTTGTCGTGCTCGGTGCGAATCTTGTCGAGCTTATCGATGTACGGTTGGAGGTCAACCTTTTGCGAGCGAATAAAAATTTGGATCGGGAAATAGAGCGAGTTCAGGAAATTCTGGTAACTGTACTCAACGCCTTCCTGCTCTTGCTGGCTCATGAGGTCGAAGTTAATCGACTTCACCATGACGACGGAGCGGAATGAGCCGTCGTTCATGATGACAATGCCGTCGCGAATCTCGGCGATTTGCAAGGTGTTCTGTGTGCTGTTGAGCGCAGCTGCTGGCCGAGTCGTTGGCGCATTTTGCGTGGGTTGGGTGCCACCTGTACCGCTGACTACGCCCGCTTGATTCGGTGCCGGCACCGAGGGGTTGACATTTTGGTAAATCGGCGGCTGCAGCTGTTGTGGCATCGCAGCGTCAAATTGCGGTTGTGGTGCCGGCGCTGCGGAAATTTGCTGCGCGGCTACCGGCGCGAGTGGCTGTGCATTTTGCGCCAAGCCGTACGGATTGGCCGACAGTGGATTGACCGGCATCTGTGGGCCGGCTTGGCCAGGATATGGCGCGGCACCACTTTGCGGCTGGTATGCTTGAGCATCAGCAGAATTAAGCGGCTGCGACTGATTGTAAGACGGATCCATAAGTCTTTATTGTTTCCCCACCGTATTGATCATTAATGCAATGAGATCACCACCTCATCCTGGGCTTGCTGGCGCTTGTGAGCCTCGCGTGCCAGGGTTGCGACATTCAGATCGTCGTTCGTTGCAAGCTGTAGTATAGCAGCGTCCGGCGCTTGTGTCATCTTCGCTCTTTCGGCGGCTCCGGCATGAGCGGCAGCTTCCGCGGCAGCGGCTTGGGCGGCTTGCACCTTGGCCTGTGCTTGCTGCACCGACAGTGGCTGAATCGTGTGAAAATGATTATAAGCTTGCGTTTGATTGTGCTCTTGCGTTTCAAGTTCGCGAATCACGGCCTCTTCTTCGGGTGTGACTTTTGCCGAAGCTTTTGGCATGGTGGTGGGCAGCTGCATCGTTGAAGCTCCAGGTGTTACGACCTGTGAGTTGAATGTTACTGATCCGGGCGGCGCGCTTGGAGCTCCCGGTGTTGGCTGATTGAGGAACCAATAATTCGGGACTGGCGATTGCGGTGTTTGGGCGGTAGCCGAAGGGTTGTTCGTGCCGGGTGCATACGAAGTTGGCGCTGGCAGCGCCGCTGGCTGCGGTTGCGCTGTTGGCGTCGGCAACATGGGGGCTGCGGGCTCGGGCTGTCGCATTCTGTTGAGCAGCGCCTGTCGTCGATTTTTGCTCGATTGCTCAATCATCGTCTCGAATTGGCGCGCCACTGGATTATTCGCTTCGTCAAGCATGTCGTCGGAAGCGGTGATGTCGTCACTTGGAACAGCCTGTGGAAAGTTAGCCGGATTGACGAGCCGGTCAGAATTTTCAATACCAGCGAGTGCTGACGGCTGCGAGTACAAATTTACGTTAACATTTTTAATTGCCCAACCGCGGCTGTCAATGGTGTTGGCAAGCGCCTTGAGTCGGCTCTGCACCTCATCCTGCGACAGGCCATTGGTGTAGTTGACTTCCACGTGCTTGGGCACGGTGATAGTGACGAGCTCTTTTGTGCCGCTCTGATTCCAAATACGCTTGCGCGGCTTGAACAAAAAACGAATCTTAGCGAGCGCCCACACCTCAGTCGGCTGGTCTTTTCCCCACGGCCAGGCAAAGAACCCGCTTATTATGCCGAATGGCGCAAACACAATCGACAGATACGGTGCGCCTTTGGTAATAGCAAGGAACGTCAGGTAAAAGAAGAAAATTCCAATCAAGCCATAAATGAACTGGCGGAGTGTAAGCGGCCCGACAAGCTTGTCTTCGGCTTCGATATCTTGGAGGACTTTATATGTTGACATAGCTTACCTATTCCTATGGTGATCCCAACATGGGGCCGCCTGGACCACCAGGCCCGCCAAGGCCGCCCGCTGCTGCCGCAGCTTGAGCTGCGGCCAGTTGCCCATAATCGCGGCGGTTTTCTTTGAAGTGGGAATCGGCGCGCAGGCCTGGACTTTGCGCTCGCGTTGTGACTACGTTGCCGGCACTATCTGTGTGGGTTTGCGTAACTGGTGCGCCTGCTCCATCAATCAAGTCACCACCATCTATCATAGATTGAACAGTTACGCGCCCCGTAACATTGTTTGTACCCAGGTATTGTTGGAGCTCGGGAATATCTCCCACCTGAAGCTCCTGCCCTAAGACGCCATCTGCCAGTATATTGGCATTTTGCGGCGCAATTTGCGACATGGTGTCATGCAGGCCGGCCACGTGCGCCATCTGTTGCTTGAAGTCGCGGACTGCGGCGGCTCTTTCGGGTGTGCCGGCTCCGGCGGCACGAACATTGTCGGCGGCACGGTTCAGGTTGCGATAAATAGTCGGAGCCAATGCCTCCACTGCTTCGGGCCGCTGTGAAGCTAGCGCGCCAGGCTGCGCATTAATGGCCGCGTTATCTCGCATAGCTTCTATGTCGGCATGCGTCACGGGGCCCTGCTGGCCAATCTGAGAGAGTAATACGCCCATGCCGACACCGGCTTGATCACTTCGGGTCTTGTTGGCCTTAATGGCCATGGCTGTGTCGGTCCTTGTCAGAAGGCCGCTCTGGTACATGCGCCGAGCATCTGTCATTAATTCGGCAAGGCCGGCGTCATTTCCGGCATAGCCAGTAACCGATGCTGCTCGCGCTTTGAAGGCGGCGACTTGCATGGCTTCTGATCCTATGCGAGCGCCAAAGCTGCCTTCCATATCGGCAAGTGTCCTCTGGGCCTCACCTCGGGCATCGTTGTCGGAGAGTGTCTCGCCTCGTGATGCCGCCAATGCTTGTATGCGCTGGGCATAGCCAGTCACAAAACGCCCACGGGTCATACCTTCCTGCATCGCCAATGTAGTCGCGTTATCGTCTCCGGCAATCCGCCCTTCGTCGCTCTCTAGGACCTCATTGCTAACCGCATTGCGATGTTTCCTTTGGGCGGCTGCGTACTGCTGTCTGCGTCGCCCCCGCACACTTAAACCACCTTCGCCGGCCATAACCACTCGGCGATAGGCGCTGTTCACGCCTCTGGTCAGTGCGTTGGTCGCATGGGTGTCGTTCATACGTTGCTGATGCATCTTTGCCCGGCTACCCTCACGAATACCTCGCAACCGGTCGAATCCACCGCGGGAACGGTCGTTCACCATGCCGGTAACAGTCGAGACGAGGCCGCCGGCCATTCTAAATGCAAGCGGCAATAAGAAATACGGTACAACATACGCAATGACCACAACGGCGGCTTTCAAGAAGGCATTTGCCGAGCTTGCTTCTTCGACTTTGGCGACAATTTTGCCTGACGAAACAAATATCTCCACGATTGGGAACATTGCGAGGGCGGTAAAAAACGTGTCCTTGCCAAAAGCCGCGAGTTTACGTGTGCCCGGCAGCACCTCAGCTCCGATAAAGACCGGAGAAGCCAAAAGCGCCAAAATGACGATCATATCTCGAATGACGAGGGTGGCAAAACCGATTGAGAGTCCAAGCGCCGCTGTTCCCACAAGGCTTAGCAGGCCGGCAAATCCGCCGACTCCCCACCAGGCGGCAACGCCGGCGACAGCGCCGACGCCAATGCCAGCCGTCAGGCCAAGCGCCTGGCTTACAGTACTCGAGTAGCTGAAGTCCTGCAGGCCGCTAAATGGTTGCGACATAATGTCACTCGCCCAGTTACCCATGTTATTGAAGAAAGTGACTATAACTTCCAGAATTGGCCACGCAAAAACCATAAATATGATCGCCAAGAAAAGCCGGGACGCAATCGTACGGAACGCATAGGCGCTAATAATCTCAAAGCCTAATGCTTCGGCACCAATGGCAATAACCGCCGAGATAACGATGAGGCCCATGGCCAAGTTGCGTATGTTGCTCCACGCTTGATAGTATTCCCCTGATGTGTTGAATATTTGATCGGTGTTCAGGGTGAGGAGGCTGCCCATAACGCCATCAAGCTCACTGGTGAGCCAGTTGAGTCCATACAGGATCGGGCAAACAACCCATGCAAGTTCGTTGGTGATGCCGCAGTCATTCGAACTACCGCCGCTGGTGTTCGAACCTCCATTGGCGCCGGGGCCTGCTTGCGATTGCGGCGAAGATGTGAGTAATGCGATCTGAAAGGTCTGATATGGGGTGCACCGGCCGTCGCTGGCCTGATTTCTCGTAGTGTACGTTGCCTGATCAACGGACCCGCCCGGCTGAGTAATCTCGATAAGGTCTGAGCATCCGTGGCCACCGTGGCCACCGCTCTGCCTTTCAAAATTGCCATTGGCCGCCTGCTTGAAGAGATAATTATTAATGTCATTGCTGTCTTTGTCGTAAGCCGGGTCGCCGTCGCTCGCGTAAATTGTCGTGGAATCTTGCAAGAAATATGTGACGTACGAATAGTTCGTCGGACCAAAGCTAGGGTCACTGATGTAGATGCCCTTAATGCTGCTTTTTATGTCACTCGGGTTAAGTCCTGCGTTAAGATCAAAGCCCAACCCCGTGTCAACGATCGGTTGCGAAGCCAATTTGAACTCGACGCAGTTTTGTGAGTTGGCACCGATTTGCGAAAGGAATAAATCGTAATCAACGCTCTCGGTGTTGCCGCCGTTATTATCGCCAACCGACGACTGCTTGCAGCCTTTTGGCACGCCCGTTTGCTTGTCTCCGCCGAGCTTGAACACGGAAGCTTGTGAGGTAGCGTCGAAGGAGCCCAGATTGTTATCGTAATACATGCCGGATGCGGTGTTCATATCAAGCGTGGTGCCATTGACATCTGTCGTGCCGGTGCCGGTAACCTGAATATGTGCCGCATCCACTCGTACCGCAACAAGCGAATAGGTTGAGTTCTCGGGTGGAGGCGCGATGGGAGCGGCAGCAGCCATGCTCGTTGGCTGCACAATATTGACCAACAAAGGCATGGCTACCAAAACAAACATGCCCACAACCACGCCAAGTCTTCGACGAATCATGCCATAATAGTAGCACTCATAGCGTCTCAAAAACAACATCTTTATATGAGTCGTACAAAGTTTTTGTTCTATCGCCTGCTTCGGCGGTGTATTGTGCCGCGCCTGAGGTAAGCGCCGTGCCATTTTTTACTCAAACCATTTGCCAGTCGGGGGCAAGTGTCGTATTATGCAAGATAATATGACAAGCAAGATTTCTGGTGGCGGCGCGCGGTTTCGCAAGCTTGGACTTGGCGGCGCACTCATGTCACTCCTAATCTGTGGCCTGGTGGTTGCCTCACCATCACCACGCGCTTCAGCGCTCACGGTCTCGGCCCCGCCCTTGTCGGTGGCGGATACAACTAACTGTCCGACGGCTGGCCACAACAATGGCAATGGCACAAAATGTCTCGTGGACACCTATATCAACCCGCTTATCCAAGCGATCAGCGCCCTTGTCGGCATTGTCACGGTTATCTCAATCGTCATAGCCGGAATCCAATATTCCACCTCTGGTGACGATCCGTCAAAAGTTCAGGCAGCCAAGACGCGCATCGGGCGGTCGCTATTTGCACTGCTAACATTTATTTTCCTGTTTGCGCTTCTGCAATGGCTTGTGCCCGGCGGACTTTTTAACGGAGCTGGCGGCTAGGCAAAGGTATATAATAATGAACATGTCACCTTATTTGATTCATTTTTTTGGTGCCAATGTCGATTGTTCGCCAAAGTCGTTTTTGGGAATTCCTGCGTGGTATCAATATTTGTACAAGGCGCAGCAATTGCGAGCCGATGCTAGCGGCTGCTCTGTTGTGCATCTGGCGAGCACCGGCTCACTCGGGACGGATATCGGGCTGGTGGCGCTCGGTGTTTTGGACATCGTTCTGCGCTTGGCGGGTTTTGCGGCGATTATTTACATTATTTATGGCGGCATTCAGTACATCACGAGCCAGGGCGAATCCGACAAGACCAAGCATGCCTTGCAGACGATCGTTAATGCATTTATTGGCCTGGTAATCAGCATTATTGCCGCGAGCGCTGTCGCGTTCATCGGTAACAGATTGGGCGGCTAGCATGTATCGTATTGCCATTACCTCAATGCTTTTCGCCCAGAACATCGATCTCAGCCCCCTGCCGCACGCTGATACCAGCTCAGTGCAGGTCACCAATGTTCTGAATGTCGTTTTTAGTATTGTCGGTTCAATTGCCTTGCTGCTGATAACGATTGCCGGCTTTCAGTTCGTGCTGTCGCGCGGCAATCCGCAAAAGACCGAGCAAGCTCGCAACACGATTATTTATGCCTCGGTTGGTCTGGTGATTACGCTGAGCGCGGCGGCAATTGTTAATTTTGTGGTCGGAAACCTGTAGAATAAAACTATGAGACGCCTAAAAAATCTACTCGTAGGAACGTTGCTCGTGGCAGTATGTGCCGGCATTGTGGGGCTCATGCCCATGGAGCGGACATATGCGGCTCCGGTGTCGGTGGGTGGCGGCGCTTGCGGACCCGGCACCGAGACATCGCCCGCTTGCCAGACACCCGCTACTGACCCGATTTCCGGCTCGGGCGGTATTTTGGGCAAAGTCACGCATCTGGTGGCCGTTTTAACCGGCATTGCAGCAATCATCATGTTTATTATTGGCGGCCTGATGTATGTGCTTTCCAACGGTGATTCCTCGCGCGTAACATTGGCTCGAAACACGCTGATTTACGCCTCGCTCGGTGTTATTATTACCATTGCGGCGCAATCAATCGTTGTTTTCGTATTAAATAAGACATGAGGAACTTTACATGAAGCGATTACTTTTATTGGGATTAGGTGCGATTGTTGCGGTTACCGCGCTCGTTGGCCTACAGATGCCAGCGAGGTCGGTCTACGCCGATACTGCTTCTCAGGCGGCCGTGTGTGAGGGCGTTGGCAGCGCCACTAATTCAAGCGGCTGTACCACATCGGGCAAGTCAGTAAATTCGCTCATTACAACGCTTGTCGATTTACTGAGTGCTATTGTTGGTATTGTTGCAGTCGTTATGATAATTATCGCCGGGCTCAAGTACATCACGGCGAGCGGTGATTCAAGTAGTATCAGCAGCGCCAAGAACACGCTTATTTATGCTATTGTAGGGCTGGTCATCGTGGCGGCAGCGCAGATTATTGTCCAGTTTGTCATCACAAAAGCCTCGTAAGTTTTTTAGAGGTTATTGAAACCAAGCGTCCCATTGTGCTATAAATAAAACCAAACGATTAAGAAAGGAATTTTATGTTTACAACTTTGCGCAAAACCCTCGTAACAGTACTCGCTGCTGTAACGATTGTTGCAGCACCTCTGGCCATGGTTGGCGTGGCCTCGGCCGCCAGTGATATCCAGACGAACCTTGGTTGTGGCTCTAACTTGAGCCCAGACGCTACTGGAGGCTGTGACACAACATCAGGGTCAAGCCATGTGAGTGGTACTATTAAGAACCTTGTGAATATCTTCTCGGCAGTAGTTGGTATTATCTCGGTGCTGATGATCATCTTCGGCGGCCTGAAATACATCACTTCTGGTGGTGACTCGAACAATGTCAGCAGCGCCAAGAACACCATTATCTACGCCATTCTTGGCTTGGTAGTGGTTGCCCTTGCCCAGTTTATCGTCCAGTTTGTTCTGAACAAAGTGACGACCGCAAGCGGCTCGTAACGATTCCCCAAAGAACTCATGTGAAATAAGCCCCATGGATAGCCTGGGGCTTATTTCGTATCATCCCTAGGGCTGGTGAGTTTAAAGTCCTGGTACTTTGGGCACGGAGTCAAAACGCCTACGTCCTTGCGGCTGCAGTGCGCCGCTCGGCAGCCGAACACATATATCTATCCGAAAGCCAGCCTCTCTCAAACACGGGAGTAGCTTTTGTGGGCCGGACACTTTCGGTAACTGACTGCCCACTTTGCGACAAAGGTACTGCAATAAACTTCGATAGTTCTTTCTGGAAAAGCTTTCTCGGACGATGGAACGCACGCAAAAATCCCAGCCGCTTGACTGGGATTTTTGGCAGAGCCGACAGAACGTCTGGCTAGAGAATCTGGATCTTTTTAACGGTGTCTTGCTTAACCTTCGCAAAGCTGATGGTCAGAACACCGTCCTTGAGGACAGCCTCGATCTCTTCTTCTTTCACTGGAACTGGAAGCGCGATACTGCGCGAGAACTCGCCCCAATAACACTCTTGGACAAAATAGTTCTCGACATCGTCTTCGTTTCCGGCTGAAAGCGTCCCGCGAATGCTCAATGTGTTGTCAGAAATACTTACATCGAGATCGTGTTTGTTGACGCCGGCGGTTCGTGCCTTGACCACCAGTCGTTCACGAGTTTCGTACACGTCAACAGCGAGTTGCCCGGGCAGCTCGTCACTTTCATCCCATTCATCTTGTGCGGCGACTGGCTGTGGTGCTGCTGTCGGCTGGTCTGCGGATACCGCTACAGAATCATCATCTCCTAAGAAAGCGGCCGTCAGCTCATCTTCTTGCAGCAACAGATCGTCATCGCGATTGCGTCGTGCCATAGTTGTTACCCTCCACGTACGAAAAGCGTACTGTGTTACTTATTCAGTAGTTTTGCGTTTTTGTGTTAATGTCAGTATAACTTAGGTATTCAACAGCGTGCAACCGAAAAACCACTTATTTACAACACAATAATGACAACACATCTGCTCGACAAAGCTTTTAGTCTCATTGCACCGCATGCATGTCTCGCCTGCGGCAAGGAAGGTAGTCTTCTCTGTTATGAGTGCGTGGAGCAGCTCCCGGAAGTACAGTCGAGCTGCTATCGCTGTCATGCTCGGAGCGATGAGTACCGGCCATGTGGGAATTGTGTGCAGACAAGTGAGCTGGCGGCGGTCTTCGCGGCTACCTCGTATGCTGAGCCGGTCGCGAAAGAGTTAGTAGCTCGACTGAAATTCATCTTTGCTTACGAAGCAGCCGAGACAGTTGCCGGAATGCTTGCCGAGCGATTGCACGTGCACCGCGACGCGCTGCCAACTGAGCTGATCGTCACGCACGTGCCGACAGCCACAACACGCGTACGCCAGCGTGGCTTCGACCAAGCGCAGCTTATCGCCCGGCGAGTTGCCCGCAAGCTTGGCATCCCCTACGCTCCCCTGCTCGCACGGACGACGCAGCAGCGTCAGGTGGGCGCTAGCCGCGCCGAACGCCACATGCAGGTGCAGCACATGTACCGCGTGCGCAAGCCTTGGCTTATTCGCGATACGAATATTTTGCTTATTGATGACGTTATTACAACAGGATCGACAATCGACGCCGCTGCCGCGACGCTCAAGCTAGCCCACGCCTCACAAATATACGCAGCGGCTTTTGCGCAAGCCTAATGCTTGAGCAATCGTTTATATGCGAAGAAAAACCGTGGAATGGCGCATACTTCTGCGCAATGTATCGCCGTTCCATGGTGACGTTACACTTTCGGTGCGACCTTGACTCTCGATACGAGTACTGATCACGCGGCGGATGTTACCACTTCCAGAATCATGGCAATTCATTTGCAATCGCTCCAATCTCTGCTATAATGACCCCTGTTAGGAAGGGTGTCCGAGTGGTTGAAGGAAACGGTCTTGAAAACCGTCGTGCCGGCAA
>CAZAFC010000007.1:0-76407 GCA_964484675.1 uncultured Candidatus Saccharibacteria bacterium
TGAACCAGCGACCAAGCGGTTATGAGCCGCCTGCTCTAACCACTGAGCTACGCCCTCATAAGTTCGCCGCAATGCTAATGCGCGCGGCTGACAGAGATGAGTATAGCAGATTTTGCGCGATCTGCGTATACTGAGGTTGGAAGCATGAACGAAAAAATAAAAACCTATCAGCAGCGGGCGCGCCAAGTATTTCTCGACTATTATGAGCGACTGCATGACATTCACACACTTGGGGTGACGATTTTTGTGGTGCTTTTGGTGCTGCTAAGCTGGAGCGGCGTGAAAACGATCGACACCAATTATGGATTGCAAAAACAGATCACGCAGCTGCAGCAGCAAAATCAACTTCAGCAACTTTCCAATGCTAACCTTCGATTGCAGAATGAATATTACGACACCGATGGCTATCTCGACATCTCGGCGCGCCAGATATTTGGCCTGGCGGCGCCTGGCGAAACGGTGCTGACCGTGCCCGAAAATGTGGCGCTGGCTCATGCTGCCAACATACCCGACGCGGTGCAAGCGCAAACGGCGCAGACCAAAGCCAAACAGCCGGCGTATCAGCGGCATTTTCAGGCGTGGATGGACTTCTTCTTGCATCGGCAGAACACCGGGGATTAGCGTATTCGCGTTAGAATTTGTGCGCGCCCAGCCGACGGCTATCGTGAGTCCGTCATAAGTAGAATGGCGGCAGCTACCGGTACAAGCCAAATCCAACGAGCCGGTTGACACCATCACCTCTGTCCGCTATAATGTAACCAGACTTTTGTGAGTGGCAATGCGCTCAAAGGTATATCGCGGGGTGGAGCAGTGGCAGCTCGCGTGGCTCATAACCACGAGGTCCCAGGTTCGAGTCCTGGCTCCGCAACCAAGTGAATCACAGTAGGACGGCTTAGAATCCGTCCTTTTTTGTTATAATGAACCCAAAGTGAGCCTTTACTACGAAGTTAAAAGCAGTCATATCCGCGTTTCTGGGATCTTTTTGCATCCGGGTGGCGCCTTCGGTGCTAGCGCGCTACGAGCGTGGCGAGCTGATCGAACGCTTGGCTGAGGCCTTGCTCCATACCGCTTAGATATTGCCCGGCATTTTCGCCAGCAGAGAGCACCTCGGAAACGATGTCCAAGGTCGTTTTGCCGTCTGCCTCGCGCAATGTGACGGTCTGCTGCACCTCAAAAAGCTTGTTGCCGTCGGCATCGAGCGGCGCACTGATCATCACCAACTTTGACGGCGCTTCAACGACAGTGTACGTGCCCACGAGCGGCATAATCACGCCGTCTGGGCTTTGCGTGTCGACATGCAGCGCACCCCCGACTCGCACGTCAAGTTCACACGACGGGATGGTAAATGGCGCCGGCATGAACCACTGCTTGAATTGTTCTGGCTGCGTCCATGCATCCCACACGGCTTGGCGTGGCGCATCGAAAGTCCGGCTCATTTTTACTGGTTGAAAATCGTTCATAAGCTACCCTTTTTTACATATTTTTCTAAGCTATCCAGTCGTTTTGGCCCATTGTTTTTGGAACGAGCTAGCCCAGTTTTCTATGTGGAGAAATGGCTCTGCTTTGAGCGCATAAATCCGCTGCTGGGCAACTGGCTGCACCGTCACGATGTCTGCTGCAGCAAGCGCGCGAAGATGCTTGGACACTTGTGGTTGTCGCAGCTGCAACAACAGGGCGATTTCATTTACTGAGCGTGGCTTTTCTCGGAGCAACTCGATAATTTTGAGTCGGTTTGGCTCGGCCAGGGCGGTAAATGTTGAAGCGTCCATACCTACAATCTAATTTATTCATATATTCCTGTCAATGAATATATGAAGATTCAGCCGTGCTTTCGGCCTGCCCCACTCTTTGGTATGATTACTACATGCAACAATGCAGCGTCGTTTCGTTCGTCACGCCCGATCAGTATCAGCTGAACGGCTTGGTGTTTGGGCAAGATGGGGCAAAGCGGGGTTTTATTGTTGTGCATGGGCTTGGGAGTTCGGCATTTGCGCAGCACGACAGCCTGCTGCCGCTTGTGGATGGCGATACGCTGGCGCTGTTTTTCAATAGTCGCGGCCACGACAAGATCGGCAACGTGCGGAAGCTGCTGCCGGATATTGCCGAGGGCTACCAAACGCAGGGCATTGGCGAGGCTCACGAAGTCTTTAGCGATTGCGCAGACGACATTCAGGGCGCCGTTGACCTTCTTACATCAAAGGGTGTGGCCGATATCTATCTGGTGGGCCACTCAACCGGCTGTCAAAAGTCAGTGTACTATGCGAGTCAGCGTGCAAAAATCATCAAAGGCATCGTGCTGTTATGCCCGCTGAGCGACTATGCCTACGCGCTTGCCAACGAAAGCCAGGAAACGCTGGCAAAGGCGACCGCATATGCCCAGAAACTCGTCGACGAAGGCAAGCCGCACGAATTGCTCCCCTTGGATATCTCGGGAGATTTGCTGGACGCTCAGCGGTATCTCAGCCTGTATACACCAGATAGCATTGAGGAAATTTTCCCGTACGGCCAGGCCGGCAAAGTCCCGGCAGCCTTTCAGAACATCACGATCCCCATGCTTGCTGTATTTGCAGAAAAAGATGAATTCGCAGATCGGCCAGCGAACAAAATAGCGGCGTGGTTCGAAGCACACGCTCGCGCGCCACTTACCACGAAGATCGTTGCTGACTCATTCCATAATCTACGCGAACATGGCGACGAAGTTGCGGCCACGATACAAAAATGGGCGAGCAGCATTCGCGCAAGCTGACGCGTTTGCTATAATAGTCGCAACTATGCAGGGGGCGGAAAAACTACACGTGCTGGTAACGGGAACACAAGGCCGTGTTGGCGGTGCTATTATGCCTGGCTTGCGCCGCACGTTTAATGTGACGGAATTTGATATTGCCTTTCCCGAGGATGGCGATCCGTCGCAGCTGCACGGCGATATAGCCGAACACGACGTTATTATGAATGCCGTCAGAACTACGTCGCCCAATTGCATCGTGCATTTGGCGGCAAATGCCAACCACCGCGCTTCGGCTGAAGAGGTCCAGGCGCCTAACTTTACGGGCCTGCGAAATGTTTACGAAGCAGCAGCGCAGTGCCATGTGCCGAAGATCGTTTTCGCTAGCTCCGTTCATACGCATAGCGCTCATCCCGGATTCCCGAATATATCTTCGCACGAGGACGCACGGAAAATTGCGCCGGACGATCCCTATAATCCCGGCAATCCGTACGGCGAGAGCAAAGTGTGGGGAGAAAAATTAGCCCAGTACTACGGCGACGAATATGGATTGCGCACGGTGGCGCTGAGGCTGGGCGATCTGAACGCCGCCAATAAGCCTGGCAGAGGGCCGCATGTGCGATTCGCGCCAATCTGGCTCAGCCACCCCGACGCAACGCATGTGTTCACGAAGGCTATTCTGGTAGATCCTCCCAAGCTCGTGTCCGCGTATTTTGCAATGTCGGATAATGACGGGCCGTATGACATCCAGCCGACTATGGATGCCTTGGGCTACCAGCCAATCGATGGCATTGCAAAACGGCGGTGACATACAACGGTGGCTGTGGCGTTTCGGCCGCAAATACGACATAATGCTTATATGCAAAGTGAATTTCCCGGGCTGACGGCCAAGAAGGTTGCTCAGCTGCAGGCCGAGCATGGCCTCAATGTTTTTGACACAAACACGCAACACAGCAAAGCAGTTCGGGCATTTTTGGCGCGGTTCAAGAATCCGCTGGTGATTATTTTGCTGCTGGCGGCGACGTTATCTCTGTTTTTTGGCGAAACGGCGAGCTTTTTTATCATTGCGGTGATTGTGCTGATGAGTGTGGGGCTGGACTTTGTGAACACCTTTCGATCGGAGCAGGCGGCCAATGCGCTCAAGGAAAAAGTGCTGGTGAAGGCGAGCGTGATTCGCGATCGCCGCGACGTGCAAGTGCCGGTGAGTCAGCTGGTGCCTGGTGATATTGTGCGGCTGAGCGCCGGGCGCATTATTCCGGCCGATGGTGTGATCGTGGATGGCAAAGATGTGTTCACCAACGAGGCGGCGCTGACCGGCGAATCGTTCCCGCAGAGTAAGCCACTCAATGCTGAGCTGTATATGGGCAGCGGCGTGGTGAGCGGCGAAGGCTTGATGCGCGTGACTGCGACTGGCCGCGGAACCAAATTTGCGCACATCGCGGCGGCGCTGCAATCGGCGCGCCGGACGACCGAGTTCGAGCGCGAGATTCGTGATTTTAGTGTGCTCATTATTAAGATCACGTCGTTTTTGGTGGTGTTTGTTTTCCTCGTGAACGTGCTCTTTCACCGCAATATCTTGGATTCAGTGCTGTTTAGCCTGGCGCTTGCGGTTGGCCTGACGCCGGAGCTTTTGCCGCTGATCATCACGCTCAATCTTACCAAAGGCTCACTCAAAATGGCCAAGGAAGGCGTGATCGTGAAGCAGCTGTCGGCCATCCAGGATTTTGGCAGTATGGACACGCTGTGCACCGACAAAACCGGCACGCTCACCGAGGATAAAATTGCGCTCGTGAAGTATGTGGACGGGCATGGCGAAGAGTCGAAAGCGGTACTGGAGCTCGGCTATCTGGCGAGTGTGTTTTCGACCGGCTTTGAGAATCCGCTCGATACGGCTGTTGAGGCGTTCAAGCAGATCGATATTTCGCAGTACAAGAAGATTGACGAGATTCCATTTGATTTTGAACGCAAGCGGGAGGCAATTGTAGCGCATCACATGGCCGATCGCCGCCGGGTGTTGGTGGTGAAGGGCGCGCCGGAGGAGATTTTCAAGATCTCAACTGCTTATGCGCAGACTTCTACCCGGCTCACATCGCATGTTCTCGGGCGGCTTCAGCAAACGTACGACGCGCTGAGCCATGATGGCTTTCGGGTGATTGCCGTGGCGAGCAAGGAAATTGACACCGAAAAACATTACCAGCCAAGCGACGAGGCTGGGCTGACATTTCAGGGATTTTTGGCGTTTCTTGATCCGGCAAAAGAGTCGGTGGGCGAAACGCTCAAGCGCATGCAGGCCATGGGCATTGGCGTGAAGATCATCACCGGCGATAATTTATACGTGACACAGAAGATCGCGCATGACATTTCGCTGCCAGTGGCGGGCTCACTCACGGGTGCCGATATGGCGCAGATGAGCAAGCGCGAGCTGGCAGTGGCCGTGGAAAAAACGACGATCTTTGCTCGCGTGAACCCTGAGCAAAAGATGCAAATTATTCAGGCATTGCAGGAAAACGGCCACGTGATTGGTTATATGGGCGATGGCATTAACGATGCGCCGAGCCTGCGCGCTGCCGACGTCGGTATTTCGGTGAATAATGCGGTGGATGTCGCCAAAGACGCCGCGGATTTTATTCTGTTGCGCAAGAGTTTGCACGAGCTGACGAACGGCATTGTCGAGGGCCGCAAAACGTTCGCCAACACCATGAAATATTTGCGGATGAGCCTGAGCTCGAACTTCGGCAATATGTTTTCGATGGCTGGCGCGAGCTTGTTTTTGCCCTTTTTGCCAATGCTCGCCACGCAGATCTTGCTGAATAATCTGCTGTACGACACGAGCCAATTCGCGATTCCGCTCGACAATGTTGATGAATCTGAGCTCGTGCATCCGCGTACGCTCAAAATGCGCGACATCAAGCGGTTCATGTGGTCGTATGGGCTGCTCAGCTCTTGCTTTGATTTTATAACTTTCGGTGTGCTGATATGGCTGTTCCACGCTCGCGAAGGAGTTTTCCAGGCAGGCTGGTTCCTGGAATCGATTTTGACGCAAGTGCTCGTGGTGTACGTTATTCGCACGCGTTTGCGGCCGATTGTTCAGAGTCGGCCGGCGTTGCCGCTGGTGCTGAGTACGATGTTGGTGCTCATGGTATCGCTCCTTGTCGTGCTCTCGCCTATGCGCTCGCTTTTCCATTTCGGCCACGTTCGCGGTGGGCTGCTCGCGACGCTCTCGATTGTGGTTGCGCTGTACTTGATCTGCGCGCAAGCAATAAAGCGCCGTTTTTACGGCGCTACCGTACATCCACGGTAATGGCCGCCGGCATGGTTGAATACTCTCAGCTTTATAGCTTGCCGACTAACTGTCGAGCAGGGAGCCGACACTGCTATTGCTTCGCTTGGTTGTTTGAGCGAGCTTCGGACTTTTCGCCCGTGTCGTCGCTCATGCCTTTCCGCAACTCGTGCATCGACGAACCGAGGCTTTTTGACAGCTCTGGCAGCTTCTTGCCACCGAACAGCAGGAGCACGATGAGCAAAATAATGATTAGTTCCGGCGTGCTAAAATCCAAAATTCCAAAATGTGTAAGCATGATACCCTCAAGCGTATTAATTTCACCATATTGTAGCATGCGGTCGTCGTTCCCGCGTATTTTCCCAAAAAAATAGCATGACGCTTACGTTTTTTGTGGTATCATGGTGTGGAGAAAAAGATGGCACGATACTATAATTATACGATTTTCGGTTCAACCTACGGCAGCGGCGCTTACTCGAGCTGTGACTACAGCGGCACGTCTAGCACTTGCTCGACGTCGGGCGGTGGCTCGGGCTCGACTGGCACTGGCACTGGCAACGGCTCGCTGGCTAATACGGGCGTTGCGATTGTCGGCGTGGTTTCTTTGGCATGCTTCCTGATCGCGATGGCCTTCATTGTGAAGTTCTGGCGGCGCAAGCGCGCAAGCCAGCCGGTTATGCAAGAGGGTTCGGTAGGTCGCGAAGACGAACAAGATCACTCGCTCGACGACCAGTACGAAAAGTAGCAATCAAGTCTCGCCAAGTCTGCATTGTGCTCACTTTGGGAATATTCGGGTAGCGTTTTTGGGTGCAGATTTACGGGCGGTCACATTGCCAGCGACATTTGTCGACAGTTGTGCGTTGCTCAGAAGGTGAATATTTCCCTGTAAGCCTAGCGGCCGTACACGTTACTGCCGTAGCCACGGCTACTGCTGACGGGGCTATTGTGGGCCCGGCCTTTTCCGAAAATAAACTTGAGTACGGTGGAGAACCCAAGAATCGACGCGATGCCAAAGCCAAGCGTGGTGATAAATTCTTTGCGAGTCATCTCTTTGCTGACTACTTCTTCGAGTTGCTGCATGGCCATCTCCTTATATATTTTTTATTTTGAGTTTGGGCTTAGTGTAATAAACCATAATCACTTTGTCAAGCTTCATTAAAGCTGCGTCGCGGGCCGGGGAGCACATCATACATTCGTCGCCGCGGCTGCCTGCTGATGGGTTGCGTAGATTGGGCGGGAGCGGTGGGGCTGGCGGCTGTTTGGATTTGCTGGGTAGCAGCTGACGTTGCAAGCGGCATTGGTTTTGACGTGGCTGAGGGTGCCTGTCGCGGGATTGCTGACGCGGCAGTTTGCATGAGTAGCGGGCGAGCGTGCTGGGCGACGGCTTGCCGGGCTGATTGAGCCGCGGCGTCTTGAGCAAAAAGCGACTGCACTGCGGGCGAATGCCGTGAACTGTGCGAGCGATTAGTTGCCCAAACGATGACGATTCCGACCTGGTACATGAGAATAATTGGCCCGGCAATAAATGCTTGCGCCAGCACATTGGGCGTTGGATTCATGAGCGCCGCGCTCAGGACGGCAAAAATAGCCACATGCCGTTCGTACTTGAACAGCGTGCGCGGTTTGAGTGGCTTAATGCGATTGATAAAAATGATGAACAACGGCACCTGAAACAGCAGCGCCGAGCCAAGCATGTACACCGTGACAAAGGCCATGTACGACTGAATGGTGACGAGCGGCTTAATCTGGCTGGTCACAAACTGGTGCAGCAAAAAATTAAGCGCCGACGGCAGCCCCCAGAAGTATCCATACAGCATGCCGGCGAGGGCCAAAACACCGGAAACCACGCTGCCGATGCCAATAAAAGACATCGACTCGCGCTTCAAAAGCGGCTGGATATACCTCAGAATCTGGTATACGATCACGGGAATACTGGCGGCGATGCCGAAATACACGCACACTCGAAACAAAAAGTCGATCCCACCGCCAGGCGACGTGTAAATAAATTGCTGGTGCTGCGCCGGCCGCAGCAAAATTGCCACCAATTTGTGCTCGATGGCATATGCGACGGCACTCCAGCTGGCTACCGAAAGCGCAATGTAAAAGAGTCGTCGCCGGAGCTCCTGGACGTGCTCCATAAACGGTGCTTTTTTGTCTTGCGCTTGTAGTTTGCTATTCGCCCGATTCGCCGTGCGCTTTGTCGCTTTGCTTCTCGCGCGTTTCATGGTCGGTCCCGTTCATTCCTTTACGCAGCTCCCGCATCGACTCACCCATACTTTTTGAAAGTTCGGGCAGTTTTTTGCTCCCAAACAGCAGCAACACGATGAGCAAAACAATAATGAGCTCTGGCGTGCTGAAATCTAAAATGGCGAATTGTGTTCCCACGGTGGTATCCCTCCGCTTATGCTAACGTTCATATCGTAGCACGCTTTGCCGCTGCGCAACAGTCATTTATCACGCCGAGCCCGTATCGTATAATATGCAACATGCATGCGCCCGCTGTTTCGATTGATCGCCCCAACACGCCGCACTGGATGGCGCGCGCCAACAGATGGTTGCTCGCAGGAGTTGTGCTGCTCAACGGCCTGGTGATCGCAACGCCGTTTTGGCCGGCCGTGCAGTTTAAGATTGCCCAGCGCAGCCCGGCGTTGAACCTTCAGTCGACCGCAGCGCGTGCAGGCATCGACCGTTCATATAATCACCTCATGATTCCAGCGATGCGACTAGACGAGCGAGTGTTCGAGGGCCCGACAGCCCAGACGATCAACCAAGGCGTGTGGCGCGATCCGCACACAAGCTCACCTGACCGCGGTGGTAACACGGTGCTGGCTGGTCATCGGTTCACCTACTACAACCATGCGACGCCGTTTTACCACCTTGACGTTTTGAAGATTGGCGACCAATTGGCGATTGTCTGGGATGGCAAGCTATACGCTTACCGCGTGTCGAGCGTACAAGTTGTGGCACCCAACGATCAGGCGGTGCTGGCCGCGTCACCGCGCCCGGTCGTTACGCTCTATACGTGCACGCCACTGTGGTCGAGCAGCCATCGCCTGGTAGTGACGGCGCGGGTTGTGGGATTGCCGTCATGAGCGTGCGGATGCGTTTTTGGTTATTGCTGGGACTCTTTTTGTGCAGCGCGCTTTTGTTTTGGCATGTGTACGTCACGGCTGGCCAAGGATTGGTGCGCGGACTGTAGCTAGTAAGCCTGCACCTCTGGTGTGTAGGAAGATTTTTGAGCATAATTTTCCAAAAAAATCTTCTTGCGGTAACTTTGTGAAGGCAGGTACACTATATTGAGTGCATTCACAAAAAGCAGGCGAGTACAGGGGTTACGCAAGGGAATATAATTGACAAAGCGTAATAATTATGTATAATAAAGCTTGTTAGTGATCACAAACAAACATTCACAAAAATAAACAAAGGGCACCACATTATGGCGGCAGGCATGAAATTCGAGCTGATTCCAACCAGCGACAAGCAAGTCTCTAAATTCGATAGTTTCTTGCGCCGATTTGCCAAAAATTGACTTGCTCGGATCAAACATTCGAGCACGGTCAGTCACGAACATCCCTGGAGCAATTCGGGGATGTTCGTTTATAATGATTTTGCTACAATAAGCTGTCGGATCATTTCAGAATGAAGGGATGCGGAAAAGGCATGGCTGTGAAGACACACGTACGTCTGTTTCACCGGACGGTTACCCGTGAGTATTATGGGAGTCACGGTGGCTCGGCGACGATCGAGCATGGCAGGCGGACCAGCGCAGGGCAAGCGATACGTGAGGGTGAAAAGATGACGCTCACGTGCGAGGGCTGTGGCGATACTTTCGCCTTTCGACTGCTTCCCGAAGCGGAGCGTCGGCAATACTTCCGGCGGATGCTCAAGCGGCGTATCGTGACACTTGCCATCAGTATTGCAGTCGTGGCGCTCGGGGGTTACTGTCTGCAGGCAAGCTCGCTGACCTTGCTGAAGGCAGCTGGGATCACGCTGATTGCCATCGGCGATGCCACCATTCTTGCCATGCTCGCAAACCTGGCGTTCCGCAGCCGCGCGCCACGGTACGATTTCGAGCTTGAGCCGCCGACCAGCTTCCGAGCCAGCGTTCAGCACGGCGTCGAGCTGTTGCCCTAACTCCGATCCGCCCGAGCGTTAGGCCTGCCAACCTGCACACATGTGCCGCAGGCTTAGCGCTCCTCGATCTTGTATGTTGAAATCTATTTTATAAGGACGGATGCAGAAGTTTTTTGTAACTACGTCGTCATGAGTTGCGCTTAGACAGCAGGACGGGCTCGGGTTGCGCCGCTTGGCTGCGCAGATTCACTGTGACAGCAATGGCGGCATTACCCAAGGCGGCAACCAGCGGATATGCCACTGTTAGAAAGGTGAATGTGGCAAGTGCACCGATGGCCGGGGCGAATTTCAAGGTATTTAACCCAAAAGGCTGTGGCGTTCTCCTCCGTGGGTTTTCGGTACACTTTGCGGATATTCATGGCAAATCCGGCTACAAGGGCAAGCAGCGTTATGCATAGCGCGGCATCTTTATTTTTAATCACGAAAAGTAAGAGTAATCCAGCCAAGGCTAACGACAAAAGCGTCCAATCAAAGCGCGTGGGCTGCGTCGCGCCAATACGAAGCGCACAGAGAAAAATAGTGAGGCTGGCGAGTGACGTCAGGCCGGTTGCCCAGGCACCGATGCCGGCGTGGGCGCTGACTTGCGCAAAGAAACCATTGCCGGACAATATCCCCCACACAAGCCAGGAAAAGGCATGCGGTTTTGTCTTCCCATTGAACATGCTCCGGAAGTAAAAGGAGTACGCAATGACAGCAGGAATAATTGAGAGCGTGCCGAAGAGGAGTTTACTGTTCATCGAGTGTCCCACGATCTACGAATGTCGCCTGCATGTATCTATGCTAACAAAGACCGACTCGAACGTCAGCTTGCTTTTTCTTTAATCCGTCTCAAGCATATGAATTCGATGCTATTATGTAACTCTATGGCAAATTCTGAATATTTTACCGGTGGCGAGTACGCCTCACAAATTGCCGAAGAGCTGATATGGCACTACGCCATCCGGGGGAACCCATATAACAATATCCTCTTGAGCACCGAACACCCAGACTTTACGGATGTTCATGATCCCGATATTCGCGTTGTTCAAGAGTCGTCGACATTGTACTGGCCAGGTGGTGATCCGATCAACGGCGCTTACTTTGAAACTGTCACCGTGAGAGACCCACAGCATGAGCAGTCAGACGCGGAACTTGCTCACGAAGCGATGACCATCCGCACGGCATTGCTTACGGCATCTATCGGTGAAGCTGCTTTGCGCCGAGTACCACAGGAGACGGAGGATGCCTGGCAAGCATTTAAGGATCGGCACCCAGTACCGATTTTGTATGCCCGTGAAGATTGTAGTTTTTGGCAATTGCCGCTGGCGGTTTGTCAGACGGGGAGCGTCGCCCAAAGCGCGCTTGCTCCTGAGGGCGCACGGATAATGCACTTGTGGTATCCAGGTTATGTTTCGCCCAAGCCTGTGCTCGCGACACTCAGAAAAGTCGTCCGCGATTTAATAAAGGATGAGACAATTTAGTACACAAAAGTGGCACCATACTCTGGCTGGCTACCGGCCAGAAAAGATTGTCGTTAAAATCCAGGCGAGCTAGTTTGGGCTGAATGCTTCGAGAAGTCGTGATAAGCCTTTAAGGTATTCGTCGGGATGATTGGCCAAGGCTTTTTCAAGTTGGTCACGAGTGAGCCACTTTATTTGCTCTACCTCATCTTCTTTGATGGATAGCATGTCGGCGGGTGTATCAATGGTGAGCGTGTAGCATTGACAGAAATAATTATACTCGCCAGTCACATAGTACTTTGGGCCTTTGTCGGGGGTGATATTTAAGAGGCCGATCTCTTCCTCTGCCTCTTTGACAATATTGCTATCATACGTTTCGCCTTCGTCGACGGTGCCCGCTACGGCCGGTCCCCACTTTCCCGGATCGTGCTTCTTGGTGAATTTGCGCTGCGCAAGCAATATGTCGCCTCTGGCATTAGTTATCCAGAGAGCGGCCACGCGGTACGTGTCGCTCGCCGTAACGGTGCCCCGTTCCTTGTGCCCGATTATCGTATCGGAGTTGTCGACAATTATTATTCGTGTCATATCCAAATCATAACAAAAACTCCTCGTTTTAAGAGGAGCTAAAATTCAATGTGGTAGGCATGGCGCACTCGAATTGGAACCAAATCAAACGAGAACTGATAGCCATTCACAAGCTTGTCGAACAGGTGCGCCAACCACACAGGCACTAGTTTAAACAAGTGGTCTTAAGCGTTACCGATACACTGTAGACTATGTTGTTGTATAATATAGGTAGGTATGGATACGGAGACTTTCGAGAAAATCAATAGTCCTGACGAGGGCGAAAACCTTGAGCGAAAAAGATGGGTAAGAAAAGCAGACCTCTCTGAACTCAATGGTTATATTACTGCGATCGCAAATGAGGGCGGAGGCCATTTTTTGATGGGCGTTGCCGACGATGGAACGATAGTGGGTACTTCCGCTTTGTCTACGATGAATGATCTTTCTAAGCTCAGAAGCAACGTTTTTCAAAATAGCAAATTTAGTCGTAAGCTCACAGTCAAGGCTGAAGAATTGACGATTGAGGGGAAGCGGGTCGTAGTTATTCAAATTCCTGCGCGTAGAAGAGGGGAGCCGATAAGCTATGATGGCCAATTCTTTATGCGTAAAGGTGACGCATTGGTGGGCATGGATGCACAACAGCTCAAAGGCATACTCGAAGAATACGATGCCGACTTCAGCAATGAGCCCTGCGATAGTCTTAAGCTAGACGATATAGACGATGATGCCATAGAGGCTGTGCGAGAGCGATGGAGTAGGAAAACTGGAATCGAAGAAATAAAGCACTATGATAAAACGCGGACGCTAAAGGACCTTGGTCTCTATACAGGAGAGGCACTCAATTACGCTGCGCTTATTATTTTAGGTACTAAAGAGGCTCTAGACAGATATCTTCCGCAGTCCGAAACGATCTGGGAATACCGCACAGACGGTGACAACGTTGAAGCTCAACAACGACGTAATTATCGAGAGCCATTCATATTATATTTTGACCGACTTTGGGGTGACATCGATAGTCGGAACGACTTACTCCAAGTCCAGGATGGTTTTACCGTTAATACCTTTAAGGCATTTAATGAAGAGGCAATCCGCGAGGCCGTGCTTAACGGAATAGCTCATAGAGACTATCGCGAACAAGGTTCTGTGTTTATAAGGCAGTCGCCTAGCGGCATCACTATAACCAGTCCTGGTAGTTTTCCCGCAGGCGTTACGGCAGAGAACATCGTGGACACCACTGTGCCTCGGAATCGTAAAATAGCCGAAGTTTTTGAACATATAGGATTTGTTGAGCGTTCTGGGCAGGGTGCCGACAAAATATTTAGGTCAACCATCAAAGAAGGCAAAGGGCTGCCGGACTACAGTAGGACAGACGAATACAGAGTCCAATTAAAGCTTGATGCAAGAATTATCGACAGAGAGTTTTTAAAGTACCTAGAGCGGATTGAAAAAGAAAAACATCTGCACCTGTCGGTTGATCACTATATTTTGTTAGAAAAGATACGCCGAGAGATTCCTGTAGATAAAGCGAGCGTTCATATTAAAAAGCTTCTAGAAGAGAAACTTATTGAAGGTGTAGGGCGCGGTGCGGGGTATCATTTCATCCTTGCCAAGCACTACTATAGCGCTACGAATAAACGTGGCGAATATACTCGACAGCGAGGATTAGATTCGGAAACCAAAAAAGCCTTGATACTCCAGCATCTAAAAAATCATAAAAGGGGGTATATTGCTGACATTGAAGCGGCTCTCTCGCACGGCGTAAAGAGGGCCACGATTAACTATTACCTCCGTACATTACGGAATGAAGGAAAAGTAGAGTTTATAGGAAATAGAAAGTCTACCAGAGGAGCTAATCGTGGTTATTGGTCTCTGACAAGACCAGGTAAGTCATCGAAAGAATAGCATAGGTTTTTGGCTCTTATTTTAATAGATGAGATCTCTCGCCCCTGTTATTCCATATCTACTTAATTAAAGAATTTAACAGGAAATAATTCTTACTTTAATAGATTCCTTCGCTTCTATAGGATATTCGCTCCATACCAAACCCTCACTTCAGCGGGCATATCGGTAATTCTGGCGACGTCGGGCAGTTTCCTGAATATGATTTGGCACTGGCGAAAACCTCAAGACATATCAGTTATTACAAAAAATGGCGGAAAAATCCGCCAGAAAAGTCGCTGTGGTAGCGGCGAGTGGACTTGAACCACTGACCCCAGGCTTATGAGTCCTGTGCTCTAACCAGCTGAGCTACGCCGCCATTTTTGATGATACCTGTTGCCCTTGTTCGGCAATCTAGCGGCTACTGTAGCATATCTGCCATCTGTTGGCTAGTTGAATGTGGCAAAAATCGGCCTGTTTGATGCGCGCATGGGATGTGCCATGCCGAAGTGTCAAACTCGTGGAATTACGCGGAAGAGCGAGGCTGTGCGCCCAAAATAGTAGTACATGGTAGCGCCCGCGCCGCTTG
Source organism: uncultured Candidatus Saccharibacteria bacterium (assembly GCA_964484675.1). GTDB lineage: Bacteria > Patescibacteriota > Saccharimonadia > Saccharimonadales > UBA4665 > CAZAFC01. The sequence goes on from CAZAFC010000007.1 coordinate 14,607, forward strand.
CAGCTAAGTGAACAGATCGGGCCGCGCTGCACGCAGATTCTGCCAGCACGGCTCAAACAAGGGTTGCGGAAGGTGCGTAAAATCAACCCAACTCTGGGAAATATATTTGTCTGGTTCGGTGATGTGCGGCTCGCCGCTTAGCCAGTCGGCCGCAAGCCACAGGGTGACGTAGTGCTTGCCGCTTTCGAAAATATCGTTCGTTGCTGCCAAAAAGCGGAAGTTCGTGATGCGCATGCCGGTTTCTTCGAATGTTTCGCGAGCCGCGCAAGCCTCCCACGTTTCGCCAATCTCGAGGTGGCCGCCTGGAATGCTCCACGTATTGAGGCCGTGCGAACCTTTGCGCCGCCCGACGAGGAATGTGCCATCGCGCCACACAAACACCGCAACGCCGACCCGAACGGTTGCTGCGCTATGCGGCTTGGAGATGTCGGGCGGCATGCTCATGCGTTAGCTCGCGCGACCCTTAAACCACGTACCAAAGGCATCCCAGGCATTCTTGCGGCCAGCGATGGCTGACTTGCCGGTGGTAAGGAGGTCGGCGATGCTGTGTTCGCCGCCGTCAAATGAAATAAGTGGCTCGCTGCCGCGCGCCGAAACACCCTGTGGCTCGGCCAGCAGCACGCCTTCAACCGGCTGCTCAAACAGTACCTGCTCTAGCTCGTCCTGATAGACGAGAATTTGGGTTAGAAAAATGCGCCGGTCGGTAAGTTCGCGCGTGAGACGGAGCCAGTCATCAGTGGACAGCCAGTGGTTCATCCATTTGTTATACGCCCCAGGAAAACCACGGAGCGCTGGAATATTCCAGGTGTCGTCGGTGATAATCACCGGCTTGCCAAGCAAGCGAAATGCTTCGCTTGCTTTGTGGCGGGCGATTTCCTGGCCATTGTCGCTCTGTATTTCCGGAATATCGAGCGATGACTCTTGAGCCAGATCGATGTTGTACTTTTCACATGACAAACGAGCGGTCAGAAATTTTTGGTCGTTACCAGTGGCAAAAATAAGCTCAGACATCTTAAGTGGAGTATACGCGAAATTGCGCGCGTGGGCTACTGCGTGATCCGCGCGCTCTCTGTTTGCGTTGTGCGACGAACATGTCGTATAGTACCGGCTTAGTTAAGCGAGAAAACTATGGCAGATATGATGACGCAGGTGGCAACAGTGGTAACGGATTTGGGCGCGGGCAATCGCGGTAGTATCGGCGCGGCTGATATATCCGAGGCCGACCGTGCGGCGATGATCGCCGAAGCTGGTGGCGCTGCCTACGCTGTGTCGCCGAGTAAGGTGATCGCCTGCATTGACATGCGCCTGCCCGCCGAATTGCTTGAGAAAGCAAGCGGTTATGCCGATCGGCAGACGGCCGGCGGAGCGGCGATTACCGAAACCGCCAGTGATATGATGCTTGCGGGCGAGGCTCGACTCGTAAGCACACTGTTGGCCGAGCACACCCGGGCGTTTGTGACTGCCGGGTACGAGGTGATCGTGCATGGCGACGAGAAAGCCGGCAAAGCTGGCTGCGGCGCAAATGCCAGGTTGCGGGATTCGCTGGCAACCAATGCGACCAATGCCGACGTGGTGCTGCCGAAGGCTTGGACACTTTGCCAGGCGCTCGGGCTTGATAGGCAAGGTGTAACCGAGCAGCTGCTTGCGGAGATGATGCGCCAGGGCGGCTTGAGTGCGGCGCAAGACGACCTGTGGGACGTGACTCCCGAGGCCGCGGCCGATGTTATTGTAGCGAACGGCGGGCGTTATTCTGGATTGACCGGTGCGCATACGGAGAAGATTATTATCGTTGATGTGCAACCACGAGCATTCGACAAGATCGCGTTCATGCGGCACTACCCTCGCCCGGACGGCGCATTCAATGGTGCGTTTGTGGCGACACTCGGTGCCTATTATCAGGCTCTCCAGGCAGTGACCGCCCAAGCCGGCGGTTCAGAGCGCGACGCAGCGCGCAGGATGGCTGGTGCGGTGCTGTTCAATATTGCCGTCTCGAAAGAACTGACAGCTGAGGAGCAGGGCAACCACGAGACGCTTCCGGTGGTGGTGCGGGCATAGCCGCACCTTTCGTGGCTACCCGGCCGATTAACGCGAGCAGATAATGCATCGTATACTGACTATATGCCTTTGAGATTTTTTGAGCCGTTTGATGCGGGCGCTCAGCAGTGCGAATCCGGAGCGGAAGTGCGGACAGATGGGTTCTGGAGCGGTTTCTAGTGGACGGCATTACTACATTGCAGACGGCCGTGGCCGCAATTAAGCCGGGTCGCTATGTGCTCGCGGTATCTGGTGGAGTGGATTCGATAGTGCTGCTCGATGTCCTGGCCCGGCTGCCCGGTCTTGAGCTGATCGTGGCGCATTATGATCATGGTATTCGCGCGGATTCGGCCGATGACGCGGCGTTGGCGCGAGCCGCCGCCGAACGGTATGGGCTCGCTTATATGTATGAGCGTGGCGAGTTGGGGCCGCCTGCCAGCGAAGACGCTGCGCGCCAGGCGCGCTACGGATTTTTGCGTCGGGCAATGCTGACGCAAAATGCTCATGCAATCATCACCGCTCATCACGAAGATGACGTGCTTGAGACAGCAGCCCTGAATCTGCTGCGCGGTACAGGCCGAAAAGGTTTGACGTCACTCGCGAGTCGAGGCGAACTACTTCGTCCGTTGCTCAAGATTCCCAAAAAGACATTGCTTGAATATGCCCAAACGCGCCAGCTGAGGTGGCATGAAGACAGCACCAACGCCAATGAGCGCTATCGGCGCAATCTCGTGCGCCATCGGCTTATGCCGCGCATGTCGGCTGAGCGGCGGATGGCGTTTGCGGAGCTTTTGGCTCGCCAACGTGCAGTCAATGCTGAGATTGATATGTTGCTCGACGAAATCCTGGCCACTCAGCCGGCCCCGCAGTATTTGAGCCGCCAATTGTTCGCCGCGCTGTCGTATGCTGTTGCGGCTGAGCTGATGGCGGCCTGGCTGCGCCAAAATCAGCTTGGCGGTTTTGGCAAAAAGCGTTTGCACCAGCTCATCGTGTTTGCAAAAACGGCGTCGCCTGGCAAGCAATCACCCCTGTCGGCAGCGTATATGCTGCACGTTCGGAAGCAATTTTTGCAGATTTTGCCAACTCACCGTACCCCAAAGCCGGAATAGTGTGTATACTATTTTGGTATGAATGATAAAAGAAGTTTTCGCCCCGGTGGGAGCAAGGCGGGCAATGGGCGGCGCGGGTTTCGCAATGCCGGGTTCGTTGCGCTCATAGTTCTGTTCTCGTTAGTAGTGTTTACGGCGCTCGGCCAGTCGGCGGCCCTGCAAACAATTCCGATTAATACGGCCATCAACGATGCCAATGGCGATCAGTACCAAAAAATAGAGGTGAACGGCAACGAGCTCGACATCACCAAGAAAGGCGACACGCAGCCCACACTCAAGTCGTACAAAGACCCGAACGCTAGCCTCAAAGACGAAGGCCTGACCAATAAGAACGTCGAAGTGTCGTACAAGCCGAGCTCGTCGGGCAGTTCAATCTGGGAAAATATCGGCGTTTCGGTGTTGCCGGTGATCTTGATTGGCGGCTTATTGTTCTTGATGCTTCGGAGCGCGCAGGGCCAGGGCAACCAGGCGATGAGCTTCGGCAAGAGTCGCGCCCGCCTGTATGGCAACGAAAAAGACAAAGTGACGTTTACCGACATTGCTGGCTCGGACGAAGCCAAGCAAGATTTGCAGGAAGTTGTCGAATTCTTGAAGTACCCCAAGAAATTTGCGGCTGTTGGCGCGCGAATTCCAAAAGGAGTATTGCTCGTGGGCCCGCCTGGAACCGGTAAGACGATGCTTGCCCGCGCCGTGGCCGGCGAAGCCAACGTGCCGTTCTTCAGCATTTCGGGTTCGGAATTTGTGGAAATGTTCGTTGGTGTTGGCGCCAGCCGTGTGCGCGATCTGTTCGCCAAAGCCAAGAAAAACGCACCATGCATCATTTTCGTGGATGAAATTGACGCTGTTGGCCGTCGGCGTGGCTCTGGCATGGGCGGCGGGCACGACGAGCGCGAGCAGACACTCAACCAGATCCTTGTTGAGATGGATGGCTTCGAACAGGGGCAAAACGTGATTGTTTTGGCGGCTACCAACCGCGCCGATGTGCTTGACCCGGCACTTTTGCGTCCCGGCCGCTTCGATCGCCGCGTAGACATTGGCTTGCCTGATCGCAAAGACCGCGAGGCGATTCTTAAAGTTCACTTCAAAAAGAAGCCGGCAGCAGCAAACGTTGATCTTGATGCACTAGCTGCGAAGTCAGCCGGTTCATCTGGCGCCGATCTGGCCAATATCGCCAACGAAGCGGCCATTATTGCTGCTCGACTCAACCATCACGAAATCAGCAACGACGATGTCACAGCAGCGTTCGAAAAAGTCGCTATTGGCCCCGAGCGCAAGAGCAAAGTGATGAACGACCGCGAGAAAGAAATCACCGCATTTCACGAATCCGGTCATGCCATCGTCGGCCACGTGCTGCCCGATAGCGACATCGTGCACAAGGTAACCATCATTCCACGCGGTGCGACTGGCGGCGTGACGTGGTTCATCCCGCCCGAGGATAGGAGCTATCACTCGCTCGTCGAGTTCAAAGATGTGCTGGCTCGCATGCTCGGTGGTCGTATTGCCGAAGAGGTGATTTATGGCCGCGATCACGTTACGACCGGTGCTGGCAACGATTTGCAAAAAGCAGCTGAGCTGGCGCGTGACATGGTCACCAATCAAGGCATGGGCAAGAAGCTCCGCGACCAAGTTTTCCACACCGACGACGGCATGATGCTCGACAAACTCGTCCACGAACGTACCTATTCAGACGAAACTGCCAAAGTCATTGACGACGAAGTTGAAGCGCTCATAACCGAGGCGGCAGAGCGGGCTCGTCTGGTTATTAAGGCTAACATCGCAAAGATCACTGCCCTTAAAGATCGCTTGCTCGAGAAAGAAACACTCGAAGCCGAAGAAGTGAAGCATGTGCTGCACGGGGCAACGATGCCGGCTGGCGCCAAGCTGTACTAAAATAACTGATCACAATTGACGCGCCTGTGGCCACAAAAGCCAGAGCGCGTCTTTTGATTAGTAAAAAGTATCCCGGTTATGGCTGAGTTGTTCTACAATAGAAAGCATGCTATTAAACGCGCAGATATTGCGCAATTCGCCAGAAAATTGTAAAATATAGCTAAACGCACTTCCATGAAGCTTACTCCACAACAAATCTCTGACGATCCAAGCGCACAAGAACCAGTGTTGCTGCTTTTGCAGGTGCCGCGTGCCAACGAAAAAAAGGCATTGGCGGCCGAACAAATGCTGGCCAGTCTGCACGGTTTGCTGACCATCCCGACGGCGCCCAGCTTTTTCAATCCGAATCGCGTGCTGAGCGAGCGCATTAGCTTTGAGATTGCCGTGATCAACAAGCGTATCGGATTTTATGTGTGGGTGCCGCGCTACCTCAAGGGATTTGTTGAGGAGCAAATTTACGCGCAGTACCCGATGGTGCAGATTTCCGAAGTCGCCGATTACTCGATTTCCGAGACGCCGTTTGCAACCACGCTGATTACCGATCTGAAGCTGACGGGCAACGACGTGTTGCCAATCAAGACGTTCCAGAGCTTCGATGTCGATCCGCTGGCGGCCATCACCGCTACGCTCGCAAAATTCGATGAGCAAGAAGAGGCTTGGGCTCAGTTGATCGTTCGCCCGGCGCCCGAGCGCTGGCACCAAAAAAGTGAGCGTTATCTCGCGAGCATGAAAGGTGCCAAAACCAGCACTAGCGGCTTGCTCAAGGCGCTTTGGGCGCCGCCGGAAGTCGCCACCACCCAGCCTAAACTTGCCGAGCACGATCAAGTTCGTGCCAGCGCGACGCAGGAAAAAAGCCAAAAACTGGCATTTGAAACGGTGCTCAGGATTGTCTACCGCGGCCATGTGAACGACGCCCAGGCCAAGCTGCGCATCCAGTCGATCATCGCCAGCTACAAACAGTTCAATACCACCTACCTCAATGGGTTTGAGCACGGCCGACTGCAAAATGTGGCGCAACTGCCTCTGAGCTACGTCGATCGCACGTTCGAGAAGCAGCACTATATGCTCAATATCGAAGAGGTGGCCACGCTGTACCACTTGCCGCACACCAATGTGGAGACGCCTTTCATTCTCTGGGCAGCCAGCCAAACGGCCGAGCCGCCGGCGAATTTGCCGATTGCCACCACCGAGAGGGACGATATTAGCCCGGTCGCCACCACCCACTTCCGTGGCCACAACACGGCGTTTGGTTTGCCGCGCTCGGATCGCGGCCGGCACCTGTACATCATTGGTCAGACCGGTGTTGGTAAGTCGGGTATGCTCGAGCTTCTGACGATCTCTGACATTTACAGCCCGTATGGGTTTGCGATTGTAGATCCGCATGGCGATTACGCGCAAAACGTGCTGCAGCGTATCCCCGCAGAGCGCGCCAAAGACGTGATTTATTTCAACGCCGCCGACACGGAATTCCCGATCGCGTTTAACCCGATGGAAGTCTACGACCCCAAGCTTAAAAACCACACCTGCTCGGAATTGATCGGCGTGCTGAAGCGCATGTTCGAGTCGTGGGGCCCGCGGCTGGAGTACATCTTGCGCTATAGTATTTTGGCATTGCTTGATTATCCGAATGCCACGATGCTCGACATCACACGCGTGCTGACCGACAAAACTTTCCGCAAAAAAGTCCTCAGCTACGTGCAGGATCCGGTGGTGCTGAACTTCTGGAACGTGGAATTTGCCAGCTGGAATGACAAATTTGCGGCCGAGGCGGTGGCGCCGGTGCTCAATAAGGTCGGTGCGTTCACCGCGAATCCGCTGGTGCGCAACATCATCGGCCAGCCGAAGAGCAGCTTCAACATCCGGCAGATTATGGATGAGCGCAAGATTCTCATCATCAACCTGACGCGTGGCTTGGTGGGCGAGGACAACGCTGCGCTGCTTGGTGCGCTGATCGTCACCAAGATCCAGATGGCGGCGATGTCGCGGGCCGATATTCCGCTCGAGCAGCGCATTCCTTTCTACTTGTATGTCGACGAATTCCAGAACTTCGCGACCGATTCGTTCGCGACGATTCTTTCTGAGGCGCGCAAGTATTCGCTGAATCTCACCGTCGCCAACCAGTACATCGCGCAGATGTTGCCGCAGGTGAAAGACGCGGTGTTTGGTAACGTCGGTTCGATCATTGGCTTCCGTATGAGCGCCGACGACGCGCGGACGATGATGCGCTATTTTGAGCCCGCTTTTACTGATTACGACTTGATTCACATGCACAACCGCCATTTTGTGCTGAGCATGGCGATCGAGGGCGAAAAGGCGCCGGCGTTTTCGGCAATCAGTTTGAATTTGCCCGAGCTCACCTCTGACTACACTGATTTTATCGTGGCGCACAGCCGCGAGCGTTACGCGCTGCATCGTTCGCAGGTTGAAACTTTGGTGAACGAGCAATATCTTGTTGCTGGGACGAAGCCGCCGGCTAATCAACCAAATGCGCCCAAAACCTCTGGGGCTGACAGGGCTGCGCCGAAGTCTGCGTCGGATAAAGACAAAGCTTCGCCCGAACAAAATCGCGGGTCGAAGCCTGGCCAGCCGCGCGCTGATACTGCTCGTCGCGATTCCGGCAACAGCAAAAAACCTGCTCGCGCGTCAGAAAGATCACCAGCTTCTCAGACTGTCACGACTGCACCTGAGCGCAAAGCTCAGCGTGTTGCCGCTCCAAAACCGCCCCTTGCAAGTAATTTGCCGCAGGGCATCGGCGCATTGCTTTCGCACGCCCTTTTGGAGCAGGATGCGGCGCTGACTGAGCCGGAGTCGGCATCGAGTCCAGCTCTGCCACGATCAGAGCGGACCGCTGTGCCACAAGTCGAAACGAACAATCAGGGAACAAACGTTGCTGAATCTGCACGGTCACCGGCTTCCAAGACATCGTCCGCGCACCCTGAAGCTTCCAAAAACGAATTGCCCCAACAGCCTACTGCGGATCAGGCCAGCCGCCGGCCAGCGCAGTTTGAAGCAAAAATTCCGCAAGAGCCGCGCGAGGTTGTGACATTGTTTTCGCGCGATCAGGACAGCGAAATGCCTGAGACGCAACTGGCCGATATTCCATTTGTGCTTGGCGTGCATCGGCCGCGGCCAGAGTCGGCAGCCGAGCCAGCGCCGAAAGGCCACGCACCCGAGCAACGTTCCTCGGCGAGAGCGGCGGCTGATTCGAAAGCGACGGAACATTCCGAGCCAAAACCACCGGCCAGCAAGCGGCGCCGCCGCCGAAAGCGATCGGGTGGTGCCAAGTCGGCTGGCGCCTCGGGGCCAGCTTCGTAACCCCTCTGAAAAGCAAAAAACGCCGCAAAAACAGGTAGGCGGGCAGCGCTCGTTGGTTTATACTAGACACACGAGAAGCCCGTCGCATGCAAGAAAAACCAGTTCCCAAATCCCGCAAACGAATTTCGCTCGGCAGCGCTGCGCTGTTGTTGGCGAGTGCATCGCTCATCGGTCAGGTGCTGGGTTTGTTGCGGACGAAATTAGTGGCCGCCAACTTTCCGGCAACCGGCCCTCATAGCACTGACCCCTATTTCGCTGCTTTCAATATCCCGGATTTTTTCTTTTACACGTTAGCGGCCGGCGCGCTGGGCGTGGCGTTTATCCCGGTTTTGGCTGAGCGATTGCACCGCGGCGATCGCAAGGGCATGTGGATGCTGACTTCGAGTCTCATGAACATGCTCGGCATTGTGATGGCCCTGGTCGCGGTGATTATTTTTGTGTTTGCCGAGCCGCTCATTCATCACATCGTGGGGCCGGGGTTGCCGCCGCGCCAGCTGCATGTCGCGGTGGTTATCATGCGACTGCTCTCGCTCAACCCGCTGCTGTTCACGATTTCGGGCATCTTGACGAGCGTGCAGCAAACACTTGGCCGATTTTTCTTTTTCGCACTGGCCCCGCTCTTTTATAACGTGTCGATTATCGTGAGTATTTTTGTGTTTCGGCATACGTCGCTTGGGTTGGAGGGCCTCGGGATCGGCGCGCTTGTTGGCGCGGTGTTGCAGCTTGGCGTGGTGGCGTTCGGGCTCATTGGCACGAACTTCCGCTGGTGGCCGCATATAATTTGGCGGAGTAGCGATTTTCGGCAGATTTTGCGTCAGCTGCCACCGCGCTCGATCGACCAAGGCATGGATCAGATTGAAAGCATCGTTGAGACGCACTTCGCGACGCGCTTGGCGCTTGGCTCGGTCAGCTTCTACAATTATGCGTATACGCTGCAGACTGCACCGACGCTTTTGATCGGCACGGCGATTTCCACGGCGGCGTTTCCGCGGCTGGCACAGCGTTTGGCGCAGGGCAGGCCAGATCTGTTTCGGCGCGACTTTTTGCAAATATTGCGATTGATGGTGTGGATGACGCTGCCAGTGGTTGTGGTGTGTTATTTCGCGCGCGGATATTTTGCGCGGCTTATTTTCGTGAAGGATTCGGTCGAGATTGCGGTGCTTTTTGGTTATCTGACGCTGGCTATTTTCTTCCGGACGATTTATTCGATCATTTCGCGATGGTTTTATGCGCAAAAAGATACCAAAACGCCGCTCTTTGTGTCTGTGTTCACGATTAGCTTGAACATCTTTTTGGTGTATATGTGGGCGCGGCCGTCGGCGTATGGCGTAGTGGGCCTGGCGATGGCGCAGTCAATTGTGGCGCTTGTTGAGGTGTTCATTCTGATGGCGATTATGCTGTTTCGTGACCGCGGATTGTTTGACGCGAAATTTTGGGGTGGCATTTGGCGGATTATCTCAGTGAGCGGCTTTAGCTTGCTGACAGGGTTTATAATGATTTCATTGTTGCCGCTTGGCAGCGCTGACCGCGGTCCGTTTGCGCTGGGCGGCAAATTGCTGCTGATCGCGGGCGCCGTGGCGGTGACGCATATTTCTATTTCGGGCTTGTTTGGGCTTGAGGAAGCGCGGCCGATTTTTGTCTGGCTCAAGCGCATCGTCTTTCGTCCGATCAAGACACAGTATTAGTTTTGGCAGCTCCATGTGCACAAAAGAGCGTGAGCCTGGTTTGCCGAGAGCTTGCTTCGCCGATCTGCTTTTTGATCTGATGCGTTCCTAGAACATGTTTCGAGAGAGTATCTTCGCATGGATCAGAACCATGCTTAGGCACCTCGGCCGTCGCTATTTTTCATGACCTCTGTTATAATGCCGATAATGAACCAGGATCACATCCGTAATTTCTGCATCATCGCGCACATCGATCACGGCAAGAGCACGTTGGCCGATCGTTTGCTCGAGCTCACGGGCACCGTGCAGCAGCGTGATATGAAGGCGCAGCTGCTTGACCGCATGGATTTGGAGCGCGAGCGCGGCATCACGATCAAATTGCAGCCGGTGCGGATGGAGTACAAGGGGTATCAGCTCAACCTGATTGACACACCAGGGCATGTGGATTTTAGTTACGAAGTTTCGCGGAGTCTTGAGGCGTGCGAAGGTGCGATTCTGGTGGTCGACGCTACCCAGGGTATGCAGGCGCAGACGCTTGCCAATGTGTACTTGGCGATGGCCGCCGATCTCAAGATTATTCCCGTGCTCAACAAAATTGATCTGCCGGCGGCCGATGTCGAGCGCGTAAGCAAAGAAGTCATGAGTTTGCTTGGCTGCGAAAAGGACGAGATTTTGCACATTTCGGCCAAGACCGGCCAAGGTGTTGGTGCGGTGCTGGAGCGTGTGGTGCAGGACGTGCCAGCGCCGGCTGGCGATACGAGCGCGGCTACGCGGGCGCTGATTTTTGACAGCTATTATGACGATTATCGCGGCGTGGTGCTGTATGTGCGGCTTGTGGATGGCGAGATTAAGAAGGGTGCCGCGATCAAAATGATGGCTACAGGTGCCGCTGGCCTGGCGCTTGAAGTCGGCGCGCTCAAGCCCGATATGACGCCCAACGCGGCGCTGCTTACCGGTGAAATTGGCTACATTGTGACCAATCTGCGCAGTACCCGTGAAGCTCGCGTGGGCGACACCGTGACGCTGTCGCAGCTGCCTTCGGGTCAGGCCGCTCCGCTTGCATTGCCTGGCTACAAAGACGTGCGGCCGTTCGTGTATGCCGGTTTTTTCCCCGAGAGCAACGAGTTTTATCAGGAGCTAAAAGACGCGATTGAGAAGCTCAGCCTCAGCGATTCGGCACTGCAATTCGAGCCGGAAAATTCGCCGGTTCTCGGCTTTGGCGTGCGCATAGGCTTCTTGGGGCTGTTGCACATGGACATCGTGCGCGAGCGGCTGGAGCGCGAGTATGATCTCGACCTCATTATCACTAATCCGTCGACGGATTATCAGGTGACACTGCTTGGCGGCGACGAAATTGACATCAAAAGCGCGGCTGATTTGCCCGACCCGAGCAAGATCAGCGAGATTCGTGAGCCGTGGATTGCCGGCGAAATCGTTGTGCCGCAGGAGTACATCGGTGCGGTGATTCAGCTCATTTCGAGTAAGCGCGGCCTGCACAAAAACCTCAGTTATGTCGACACCCGGGCGCTGGTGACTTTTGAGGCGCCGCTCGCCAATTTGCTGACGGATTTTTACGACCAGCTCAAGAGCCTCACCAGTGGCTACGGCTCGTTTAATTATGAGTTGGCTGAGTATCGGGCCGAGGATTTGGTTCGGCTTGATTTTTACGTGGCCGGCGAAAAGGTTGACGCGTTAAGTATTATGGTGCATCGCTCGGAAGCGCCGCGCGTGGGCCGTGAAACTGTTGAAAAGCTCAAGGAAGTGATTCCGCGGCAGCAGTTTTCGGTGGCGCTGCAAGCGGCGATTGGCGGGAAATTTATCGCTCGTGAAGACATCAGCGCGTTTCGTAAAGACGTGACGACCGGCCTGTATGGTGGTGATGTGTCGCGCAAAAAGAAGGTTTTGGCCAAGCAAAAGAAGGGCAAAGCGCGGATGAAGCGCTTCGGCAAAATCGACATTCCGGCCGAGGCGTTTACGGTGATGCTTAAGCGCGATTAGGTGCGAGTTCTATGGTCGTTTTTAAAATGGCACGCTTTCGCGCGGCGTGCAAACGTGCGGTTTTGGCCGAATCACCTATTCTTGTCAAAAATTACAACGCCCACCCCTGTTAACGACTACTTGCGCAGTGGACGAGCCATGTGCATACTTGCGCCGTCACAACATGAGCCTGCTCACCTTGCTGCATGTTGTGACACCAACTAAACAAGGGGATTCTTCGCGTGTCACGTCTTCCGCAGCCCGGCTCAGATGATAATGTCTGGGGCGCAATCTTGAATGATTTTTTATCGGTCGAACATGCGGGCGATGGCACCTTGATGAATGTCGTTCGTCCTGCCGATATCGCAGGGCTGTATGCTAAGCCAAGTACCGGGATTCCGGCCAGTGATATGTCAATCGGTGTCCAAACTGCGCTCAGCTCGGCGACCACTGCCGTGCAAACAGTGAACGGCAAGTCTGGCCAGGCGCTGACACTTGCTGCCAGCGATATCAATGCAGTGCCGATTGGAACTTCCCTGAATGGAACATCGAGCAGTACGCTTGTGGCGTTGACTAATACGGTTGGCGAAGTTATGGCGATCAGCTCGACATCTACCACCACGCACGCCATGACAGTGTTTATGCAGGCCGACGGTGGCACGAATTCGGCGGCACTCAATGTTGTCTCGAATAATTCAGCGTTTTCGGCGTTCGAAGTCTCAGGCCATGAACTGACGCACGGTTCAATCAAGGTATCGCATGTGAATGGCGGCACATCGGCGACTGCTGATGCGAATGCTGCGGCAATTTCAATTGATCTGCAGAAGGGCACGCAATCCGGCACAGCGGGTCAGGGCTTGTTCATGACCTCCACCGGCGGCAGCAACACGGGCAACTGGTTCAACATCTTTAATACACAAACATCCAAGTTTCTTTACAGCATTGCTGCCTCGGGCACGGTGTTTATGGGCAACCAGGCCACCAATCCGAGCGCCAATTCTAATGGCATGAATCTAGCGGTGGTTAATAATACGCTTACGCTTGTCGACGCCAGCGGAAACGTCACGCCCGTGGTGCGTCCGGCTACCGCACAGCCAGCTGATCATGGGCTGATCGCATGGGCATATGATCCGGCCCAGGCAGTAAACTCGTCGGCGCCGAGCGCAGCCGGTGCGCTCCAAGTGGTGCGGGTGCCCATTACTCAGGCGCAAACGATCAACAACGTGGCGCTATATGTGGCGACTGCTGGCTCGGGACTTACGAGCGGTGCGTGTTTTGCGGCCGTATTTAACTCGTCGGGCGCCTTGCTCTCATCGACGGCCGATCAGTCGACTGCCTGGACGACAACGGGCGCTAAGGTAATGGCGCTGATAACACCGCAAGCAGTCGGCATTGGCTATGTGTACATTGGCTTTTACGCTAATGGCACGACGCTGCCATTGTTTTCGCGTGCTTCAGGTACGGGCGGTCTGGCGAACGTTAATCTCACAGGTGCTGGTGGCGCCAGCACGGCGTGGCGGTTTGCAGTGTCGACAACTGGCCTCACGACGGCCATGCCAAACACGCTTGGCACAATGGGCGCAAATCTGGCTTTTTGGGCTGCGGTATCGTAGCGCGCAGTAGACTATGTGCGACTCTCCGGATCACTGGCGCCCCGCTATCTGTAGCTTACTCACTCTCCGTCTGTCGAGATAAGGCAGCGCCTCCGTTTAGATTCACGTGCGAATATACATGAGCGCCCGGCTGCGTACCTGTTTGCATTCATTTGGTTTCGTGTTTTTACAAACGTCTGATATAAAAGTACCATGAACGTATTGCATCATCTCGCCGAGTTTCGCGCGGCGCTGGCAAACTATCATCCATCGCAGACTGCCAAGCAAACGCTTGCCGAGGCAAATCTTGCCCTGCTGGTGGGGCCAAGTTCAAGTGGCCGCAACACGATCATCAATGAGCTGCTCAAGACGGATAGTTACTATTTTCTTGTGTCGGATACGACTCGTCGACCCCGGGTAAACAATGGCATCCCTGAGCAAAACGGCCGTGAATATTGGTTTCGCACCGAGGATGAGGTGCTGGCCGAGATTCAGCGTGGGGAATTTGTCGAGGCAGCGATCATCCATGATCAACAAGTCTCCGGAACGAGCATTCGCGAGATTCATAAAGCTCATCAATTGCAGAAAACCGCGCTGACTGAGGTGGAAGTGGTGGGCGCCAATCACATTCACCAGCTCAAGCCCGATACAACGCTGATTTTTGTGTTGCCCCCGAGCTTTGAGGTGTGGATGGAACGCTTGCACAATCGTGGCGCGATGCCGGCGCAAGAAGTACGCAGCCGGCTGGAAACGGCGTGCCAAGAATTTCGCGCGGCACTCGATCATGACTACTACCACTTTGTGGTGAATGACAAGCTCGAGTACACGGTCGCGACGGTGGATGCGATTATCCGACACCAGAAAGTGGACGCTATGCAGGAGTCGCGCGGCCATGAATTGGCGCGTTCGCTGCTCGCCGCCACCGAGAAGCACTTGCGCGAGCAGCAATCGATATAGCTTACTGCCGACTGAGCTGCACGGTCCGAATAGCAGCGTACGCTTGCACGAGTGCGAGTGGTGATGCGCTCTGATTGAATCGTCAAGCGGCTCGCTGGGCATGTTTGCTTCTCGTGGGTGGCATTGAGGCGAGCTTCCCATGTTGAATACTAGTAGCGGCACGCACGCCTTAGCACTCTTGACTCAGGAGTGCTAGCGAACTATCATAAGCACATGACAGAACGTCAGAAATTAATTCTCTGTTCGATCGTCGAGCAGTACGCCGAAGTGGCCAGTCCGGTCGGCTCGAGCTTGCTGGCCAAGGTGTTCGGTGTGAGTTCGGCGACCATTCGCGCCGAGATGGCCGAGCTGGAGCGGCTCGGATACATTTTGCAGCCGCACACCAGTGCCGGCCGCGTGCCATCTGATAAGGGCTATCGGTTTTACGTGAATTTGCTGTCGGGCAGCGAAGCGCCGTCGGGGCTGATTCGCGCCAGCGAGCTTCGGGCCGAGCAAGCGCTCACCACTCGCGTGCAGGATGGCGGCATGCCCGAGCGCACAATTCGCAACGCGGTCGACACGCTGGTGGAGCTGACGCACAATCTGGGTTTGGCGACGATCGGCAATCAATTGTACATGAGCGGCTTGGGCAATCTCTTCGGCCAGCCGGAATTTATACACTCCTCGCAGGTGCAGCAGGTCGCGCGGCTGCTCGATAATCTCGAACCGTGGCTGCGCGAGGCGGCGCCCAATGAGCCACTCAGCGTGTACATCGGCCAGGAAAATCCGGTCGGCCGAAGTGCTGGCTGCTCGCTCATTATCAGCCGATTTCGGAGTCCGTATTCTGACCGCAGTTATATCGGTGTGCTAGGCCCGACGCGCCAAAGTTACCGCGAGGTTATGCAGCTCGTGGCCCACACTGGAGCATCGTTAGAGGAGGTTTTGTATGAGTAAATTTGATGACGCGTCTCAGGCGCCGACAGACGACGAGAACATGACCGATGACGAAGTGATCGGGGCAACCGATGCTTCTACGCAAAGGTCAGATTCGAATACGGCTGATGTAACTGACGTTGGCTCAGCTGGCTCGGTTGATCTGGCACAAAAAGTTGGCGATTTAACAGAGGCGCTTCAGCGCGAGCGTGCTGATGCGATGAATTTGCGCCGCCGGCACGACGAGCAGATCGCGGCCCTGAGATCATCCACCAAGGCGGCTGTCGTGCGTGATTTGCTGCCGGTGATTGACAACTTTGAGCGGGCGCTCAAGCACACTCCTGAATCGCTCGAACAGCTTGCCACGCAGCACCAGCTCGAGAAAAGTGACGCCTGGCAAGCGCTTCGCGACGGCGCCAAAAAGTACGACGATTTCGCGAAAGGCGTGCAAGGCATCGTCAAACAGTTCGAGGACACGCTGGCGAGCATCGGTGTCGAGCGCATCAAGACCACCGGCGAGCCGTTCGATCCGCATCTGCACGAAGCGGTCAGTATGGAAGATGGCGACGGCGAACAAGAGGTGGTGAGCGAAGAACTTCAAGCCGGCTACAAAGTGGGCGATGAAGTGATTCGTCATGCCATGGTTCGTGTCAAGACAATATGACTTCTAGCACTCTTGACATGCGAGTGCCAATTTTCTATGCTACAATTATACTAATCGATAGATTTTGATTCACGAACGAAAGGACAAGAGAATGGGAAAAATTATTGGAATCGACCTCGGCACCACAAACTCGGCGATGGCCGTGATGCAGTCGGGTAAGCCGGAAATTATTGCCAACTCAGAAGGTGCCCGCACGACGCCGAGCGTGGTTGCGCTCAACAAAAACGGCGAGCGGCTCGTGGGCCAGGTGGCGCGCCGCCAGCAGGTGACGAACTCGAAGAACACGATTTATGAAGTGAAGCGCCTCATTGGCCGCAATTTCGACGACAAAGAAGTGCAGCGCGATCTCAAGCTGATGGGTTATGAGATCGTCAAGAGCGGCAACGGCGTCAAGGTGAAAATGGGCGACAAAGAATATAGCCCGGAAGAAGTGAGCGCCATGATCCTCGGCAAACTGAAGGCCGACGCCGAGAGCTTCTTGGGCGAGCCGGTAACGGAGGCGGTGATCACTGTGCCGGCGTACTTCGATGACTCGCAGCGGCAGGCGACCAAAGATGCCGGCAAGATTGCAGGCCTGGAAGTCAAGCGCATTATCAATGAGCCGACGGCAGCTGCTTTAGCATACGGCCTCGACAAAGCAGACAAAAAAGACGAAAAGATTGCCGTGTACGATCTCGGCGGTGGCACGTTTGATGTGTCTATCCTGGAGCTCGGCGATGGCGTATTTGAAGTGAAGAGCACCAACGGCGACACGCACCTTGGGGGCGCCGACTTTGACCGAACCATCGTCAATTACTTGGCCGAAGAGTTCAAAAAAGAACACGGCATCAGTATCGAAGACGACAAAGCCGCCATGCAGCGTTTGCGCGACGAAGCCGAGAAGTCGAAGATCGAACTCTCGACTGCCAGCGAGGTTAATATCAACTTGCCGTTCTTGACGGCCGACGCCGATGGGCCAAAGCACTTCGAGCACAAACTTTCGCGCTCGAAGCTCGAGCAGCTCGTGGCCGAGCTCATCGACAAAACGGCCGAACCGTGCCAAAAGGCGCTGAAAGACGCCGGCCTCTCGGCTTCCGACATTGACGCTGTCGTGCTTGTGGGCGGCATGACGCGCATGCCGGCCGTGCAGGAAAAGGTCAAGCAAATCTTCGGCAAAGACCCGATGAAGGGTGTGAACCCGGACGAAGTCGTGGCCGTGGGCGCCGCCATCCAGGGCGGCGTGCTGCAGGGCGACGTTAAGGACGTGCTGCTGCTCGACGTGACGCCGCTTTCTCTGGGAATTGAGACGATGGGCGGTGTGATGACCAAGCTCATCGAACGCAACACCACGATCCCGACCAGCAAATCTGAAGTGTTTTCGACCGCCGCTGACAATCAGCCGCAGGTTGAAGTGCACGTGGTGCAGGGCGAGCGCGGCTTGGCTGGCGACAACAAATCGCTCGGTCGATTCATCCTCGACGGCATCCCTTCGGCACCGCGCGGCGTGCCGCAGATTGAGGTGACTTTCAATATCGACGCCAACGGCATCCTGAACGTGACCGCCAAAGACAAAGGCACCGGCAAAGAACAGAGCATTACCATCCAGGGCAGCGGCAATCTCGACAAAGCCGACGTGGAAAAAATGGCCAAAGAAGCCGAAGCACACGCCGAAGAAGACAAGCAAAAACGCGAAGCCGTGGAAGCGCGCAATGTGCTCGACAACGCCGTGTACCAAGCTGAAAAAATGAAGAACGACTACAAAGACAAGCTCACCGAAGAAGACGTGAAGTCGCTTGACGAAGCCGTGGAGATTGCCAAAAAAGTCGTAGCCGACGACAAAGCCGACAAAGAAGTGCTCGAAGCGGCCGCCAAAGCGCTCAACGACAAGCTCATGCCAATCGGCGCCAAGATGTACGAGAGTGCTGAAGGCGAAGATTCGGCCGAAGACGCTGCGGATGGCGACGACGGAGCTACAAACTCATCCGACTCCAAAGGCGCAGAAGACGCAGGCAAAAAAGACACCGTCGAAGGCGAAGTCGTCGACGAGAAGCCTGAAACGAAGGAGTAGGCGATTACGCGCGCCACTCACCCCTTGCTCGTGGCGTTCAGGAATTGGGTTCGCCCCAATCCTGCAACGCCGTGGTATGTCGATGCGATGTTCTTGGGTGTCGCATCGGTGCTGCTGATCCCCCTTGCCTGGGGTTTATTGCCGGGCACGTCGGGCGCAGCGCGCGCCACGGACGGTCCCGGCATTGTGGATGGCCCACTGTTCGCGACCGGCATCGGTGCCGCAGTGGAAACGATTGTTGGCGCGGCTTTGATCGGGTTCGCGGCCACGTTGTTTTTGACCACATTGACGCGCACAATATTGAGAGTTTCGGCGACTGTCCGCCACAACACACAGGATTATCATGGCTAAAAGAGACTATTACGAAGTTTTGGGCGTCGGCAAGGGCGCGAGTGACGACGAGATCAAGAAGGCATTTCGGCGATTGGCCGTGCAGTATCACCCCGATAAAGAAGGCGGCGACGAAGCGAAGTTCAAAGAAATCAATGAAGCCTACGAGGTGCTGAAGGACGGTGCCAAGCGCCAGCGCTACGATCAGTTTGGCCACGCCGGTGTTGGCGGTGCCTCCGATGCGGGCGGCAACCCGTTTGGCGGCGGCTTCGGCGGAGCTGGCTTCAACGGTCAAAATGTGAACTTTGATTTTGGTGATTTGGGCCTTGGCGATATTTTTGGGAACTTTTTTGGCGGTCAGAACGCGCGCGGCCAGCGCCAAACGCGCGGCAATGACGTCGAAGCACGCGTCGAAGTGAGCTTTGAGGAAGCCGTGTTCGGTGCCGAAACAACGCTGCATTTGCACCTTGAAGACACCTGCGAACATTGCAAGGGCACAACGACCGAGCCTGGTTCGAGCTTGCAGACTTGTCCGAAATGTCAGGGCGCCGGCCAAGTGACGCAGGTGGTTCGGACCATTTTTGGCGACATTCAGCAGGCGGCGGTGTGTCCGACGTGCAAGGGCAGCGGCAAAGTGCCCGAAAAACCGTGCACTGTGTGTCACGGCAAGGGCACGCAGCGCCGCGATCAATCAGTGACGCTCAAGATCCCGGCCGGCATCGACGATGGCGCGACGATCCGTTTGCGGGAGCACGGTGAGGCGATTGCGAATGGCCCGAAAGGTGATCTTTACGTGCATGTGCGCGTCAAATCGCACAAGAAATTCACGCGCGAAGGTGATCTCATCTTGAGCCAAGAACACGTCGATATGGTTGCAGCAGCACTTGGCACTGAGATCGACATCGAAACCGTGGACGGCTCGATTCGCATGAAGATTCCGGCCGGCACACAGAGCGGCACCGATTTCAAGCTGTCCGGCCACGGCGTGCCGCATTTGCGCGGCGCGGCTCGCGGTGCGCACATCGTGACGATCATTGTCGACACGCCGACCAAGCTCAGCAAAAAGCAAAAAGAACTGCTCGAAACATTTCATAGTGAGCATGGGCGTAAAGGTCTCTTTGGGCTTTAGGGGGTAACTGCAAGGGTGATATTATGAGCGAGATTCCCCAGATTTTAATGCTCTCGGCTGCGCACAACGAGGATTTGCGCCGGGCCAATCAAGTCTACGCGCAATCCCTGAATGAGCGTCTAGGTGAGAAGGCCACTGTGCGGGTCGTGCATTACAACGATATTGGTTTTATCTTTGAAGCCGGGTCGCCTCGAGCTTTTTTGATAGATGGGCAAAGGTCGCTCGAGGATATCAGCCTTGTGTATTTCAAGTCTTATATTAATTCGTACGGTAGCCTGAACGAACAGGCCAGCGCGCTGGCAACATGTCTGACTGCGCAGCATATTCCGTTTATTGAGTATGAATTGACGCACACCATTGCATTAACAAAACTTTCACAATATGCCAAGTTGACAGCGGCCGGGTTGCCCGTTCCCAAATCGATGTTTGTGGCGCCTTCGCGGCTGGCTTTGGCATACGAATTGTTTGAGAAGTCACTGGGCGTGCCATTTGTGCTCAAAGACATTGGTGGCTTTGGCGGCCAGTTCAATTTTTTGATCAAGGATAAGGCACATTTTGAACAGGTCATCGCCGAGTCGCCTGAGGTCGCGTTCATTGCTCAAACGTTCATCGCCAACGATGGCGATTTGCGGGTTTGGGTAATCGCCGATGAGATTAAGATGATTATCGGCCGCAAACGAGCCGACAATACCACCCATCTCAACAATACTTCGCAAGGCGGCCAGGCAGTGGATATGCCCCTTAACACACTTGATGAAGCAACCAGAAAAATGGCGATAGCTTCCGCGCGGGTGCTCAAGCGTGAAATTGCTGGCGTTGACATTATGTTCGAAACAGGAACGCGCCGAGCGCATTTGCTTGAAGTTAATGCTGCTCCAAAAGTTTCTGGCGTCCTTGCTGATCGCAAAACGGAACTTATTGCGGAATTTTTGGTGAAGCGTCTATCCGATGGGGCGGCGTAGCGTTTTCTAGGACTTGGTGCTACGATAGCGATATGAAACGTGTATTGCTTCTTTTCTCGAGTGAATCGGTTGGCCAGGGGCAGGCTGATCCACGCCGGCTCGCCGAATTACTTGAACAGCAGGTCGCCCCAGAACCAGCGCGCAAAATGAAGGTTGACTATACTGAATACGAAAGCCTTGTCCATATTGTAAGCGCCACCAAGGCGGCAATTATTGACGCGGCGACCGGCACGGACATCGCCGAATATGATGTGGTATACCACCGTCGCTGGAAAGATGTGATCGATCAAGCCGCGGCATGTGCGTGCTATCTGAGTCGCCAAGGCGTGCGTAATATTGATAGGGAAGCCTATGCGATGCCTTCGATTACCAAGCTAACGCAGATGTGGCGATTGTGGGAAGCGGGCTTGCCGATTCCGGCCACAGTGTATGCATCAGGCGAACGGGCTATGGAGTGGTTGCTTAAGCACCTGGACATGGTGCCGTTTAGCTTCCCGATGGTGGTCAAGGGGGTTGAGGCGACGCGCGGCGAGCATAATTTTCTCGTCGAAACGAGCGATGAGCTGCAATCGATTTTTGCAAGGCATCCGAACATGGCCTTCTTGATTCAGGAGTTTATCGTAAATGATGGTGATTATCGGGTGCTGGTTTGTGGGGAATCTGCCAAGCTCATCATGCATCGCAGGGCCGTGGATGGCAGGCATCTCAACAATACTTCGCAAGGCGGCCAGGCTACACTCGTGTCACTTGCTGACATGCCATCAGAAGTTATCGCCGATTGCGTGCGGGCGGCTGGAGTGTTTAACCGCGAGGTTGCAGGCGTGGATGTTGTGGTCAATAAATCAAACGGCAGGCATTACTTCTTTGAAGTGAACCGCTCGCCGCAAATTGAATCAGGACAGTTCGCGACGGAAAAAGCCGCGGTACTTGCCGACTATCTATCTGACCTTACGAACTAAGCACGTTATATGATATTGTGGACGCTACGTGCTGAGCCACATGAGACATTCACAGACCGGGCATTGACATATAAACATAACTATGTTAAAATCTGTTGATACGCACAGAATAATTGAACAGCTAAGGAAAGGGCTTCACATGGCTGAAGAACGTCGAAAGTTAAAGGCAGTTGTGGGCCGCGCTGAGCGGGTCGACTTCCCCGATGCGGCCGTTAGAGGCGTGCCTGCTAAGATTGACACTGGCGCATATCGTTCGTCTATTTGGGCGTCAAACGTTCACGAGAAAGATGGAACGCTCTATTTCACCTTGCTTGGTCCATCGTCGCCATATTATTCCGGGAAGGAATGTGCAACAATCCATTTTGAGACGGTAGAAGTCGAGAATTCATTCGGTCACACCGAAGATCGCTATAGTATTCAGCTCAAGATGCGCATGGGCTCAAAAGTGGTAAAGAGTAACTTTACGCTTGCTGATCGATCCAAAAAGACTTACCCTGTGCTTATCGGCCGCAAGCATCTTCGCGGTCGTTACATTGTTGACGTCGCAGAGGGTCAGCCAATTGATGACGAGGAGGCTATGGACATATGAAAATTGCGATCTTATCAAGAGGGTCAGCGAATTATACAACGCGGCGGCTCAAGGAAGAAGCGCTGCTGCGCGGCCATGAAGCCAAGGTTATCAATTACTCGAAGTGCTACATGACCGTCGAAAAAGGCAATCCCGTGGTGTACTACAAGGGAAAAATTCTTGAAGGATATGACGCAATTATTCCGCGCATTGCCCAAAGCTACACTAAATACGGCTGCGCGGTGGTGCGCCAATTCGAGATGCAGGATGTATACACAACGACCAAGTCGATCGCTATCGAGCGCTCCCGTAATAAACTTCGTTCGTATCAGTTACTCGCGAAGGCCGGTGTGGGTATCCCGAAAACCGTGTTTGCACACGAAACTGCTGACCTTGAGGATGTGATCGCCAAGGCGGGTGGCACGCCGCTCATCGTGAAGGTCGCTCGCGGCACGCATGGCAATGGCGTGGTGCTCGCCGAAACAAATAAGGCCGCCAAGGCTGTAATGCAGGCGTTTTATGTGGAAGGCGTGAGCTTTTTGGTGCAGGAATTCGTGAAGGAATCAGCTGGCACCGACATCCGGGCACTGGTGGTTGGTGGACAAATTGTGGCCAGCATGAAGCGCCAGAGTTTGGACGACGATTTTCGCTCCAACACGCACCAAGGCGGCGTTGGCAAGCCGGTGAAACTTACGCCCGAAGAGGAGCGCACAGCAGTCAAGGCCGCCAAAGCCATGGGCTTGCCGGTGTGCGGCGTCGACATGATGCGCTCCGAGCGCGGGCCGCTCGTGCTTGAGGTAAATTCTTCGGCAAGTATCAAAACGCCCGAGCTGCTCACCAAACGCAACGTAGCGGCAAAAGTTATCGAATACATCGAAAAGAATGCCAAGCAGCGCCACCGCAAAGATAAAGTCGGCGCCTAGCCGGCTATTTTCCGGGGTGATCATTGCCGTGGCGCTGTGTATTTTGGCGGCCGCGATGATCATCGTGCGAACCCGTGCCTCTTTTGCTGTTTTGCGGGTTGGCGGCCAAGCGTATCATTTGGAAATTGCCGCTACGCCCGCTGCTCAACAAAAAGGGCTCGGCGGCCGCGCAACTATGCCGGTCGACCAAGGTATGCTTTTCTTGTTTGATCATCCGGCGCTTGAATGCTTTTGGATGAAGGACATGCACTTTGCGCTCGATATTGTGTGGCTCGATGCCAATCAGCGGATCGGCGCCATTGAGTCAAACGTCTCACCCTCAACGTATCCGCGCACCTTTTGTCCAAAACTCCCAGCAAAATATGTGATTGAGCTGGATGCAGGCCGGGCTGCCGTAGTTGGGCTGCGAGTGGGCCAAAGTTTGACCTGGTAATACTTTTGCGTGCCTGCTGACTTGAATTGCGGGGCTTCGGCCTCGTCGATGAAGCCGGCCGCTTGCGCCGCGTGCTATTATTATGGTAATGGTTTCGCATAATATCACACTGGTAATCGCGCTGTTGGCGCCCATCGCGGCGCTCACTTTGCTGCGTATCAACGCGGTAATGGTGTTCTTGAGCTTATGCCTCGGCGCGGTTGTGCTGCAATTTGTCGGTGGCGAGGCGACGTCGATGGTTACGTTATTTTCCTCAAAAGCCGGCTCGGTGAGCGGAAGCACGCTGCGAATCGGACTTCTGCTGTTGCCGGCGTTGCTCACGAGCGTGTTCATGGTGTTCAGCGTGCATGGCCGAACGAAATTGCTGCTCAATCTGTTGCCAGCTACCGGCGTTGCATTGCTGGCGTTGTTTTTGGTGGTGCCCGAGCTGGCGCCGACTTTGCGTGAGTCGATCGAATCGGAGCAACTGTGGACGCAACTTTGGCGGATGCAAGCATTGCTTGTGGGCGTAAGCGCCATGGTGAGTGTCGTGGCGCTGTGGATGCAGCGCAAGCGCGGATCTGCTAGGCGCGCTGAACACTAAGATGCGAGCTTTGCAGCACTGTCTTTTCGCAGCCACACGCCCTAAAAGCGCGTTGCCTAAGCGCTAAGCATTGACTTTCTTGCCAAAATGACGATAATATACTCTGTTACGGCAGCTGTGGGCCCATAGCTCAGCCGGTTAGAGCACCTGCCTTTTAAGCAGGGTGTCCTGGGTTCGAGTCCCAGTGGGCCCTCCAAGACAAACAACTAGATAAGATTCAGTATCGCCAATACGGCGATTTTTTGATTTATAAAGGTAGAGGGTACGTGCCGGGGGACAGATACAGTTCACGCGTCCAGTTTTATTTTTCGAAAACATGTTGCGGCCCAGTACCATCACCATAGGCTAGTTAAAGCCTAACGTTACTGCAGGAAAGCCAAAAATAAAGTAATATAAATCTATAAAAGAACGGACGCAACGCTTATGTCAGCAAAAAGATACGACGATCAGCTCCTTGAATCACTCCATAAGGTATATCAAAGCAACCCAGAAGATTTGGATTTTAAGAAGTATTTTGCCCTGGAGCTGTATAAAAAAGGAGAACTCAAAGATGCTCGGCCGTTACTCGCAGAAGTGTTTGAGGTCGATAGGGATCTCAACGTCGAACGTGCTCTTAATGATATTTCGGTAAAACTCGAACCAGAAAGCCACAAGCTGGGCTTTGTAACGACCGAGGAGCCAGAGCCAGAACTACCAAAATCCGGCAAGAATCTCATCACGTTTGCTAATGTAGCTGGCATGGATGCGGTCAAAGAGGCAATACGCACCGATATTATCTATCCATTTCAACACCCTGAAATGTATGCTAAATACAATAAACAAGCTGGCGGCGGCATTCTCATGTTTGGCCCTCCTGGATGTGGCAAGACATATATTGCTCGTGCGGCCGCGGGCGAAATAAACGCCGAGTTTGTCAGCGCTTCAATCCACGAATTACTCAGTTCGTACGCGGGCGAAGGCGAGCGTAGTCTTCATTATTTCTTTGAGCTGGCTCGCGAGAAGGCTCCGGCGGTCATGTTCTTTGATGAAATCGACGCCATTGGCGGTAGTCGCTCTGGCCTTAATTCGGTCGTTCGGCCTTTGGTTAACCAACTGTTGACCGAAATGGATGGGCTGGAAGACAACAACAAGGATTTGCTGATTATCGGGGCAACCAACTTACCCTGGGAAGTAGACAGCGCTCTGCGTCGGCCTGGTCGTTTTGACAAGATTTTGTTTGTCCCGCCACCAGATAAGGCTGCTCGTGCGCGCCTATTTGAGCTGAATATGGCAGGGAAGCCACACGATGAGATTGACTATGCCAGACTTGCGGAGATGACCAAGCGGTATTCAGCGGCTGACATCGTCCGGATTTGCGATGAAGCAAGTGAAGAGACGTTTAAGCTGGCCATTCGCACGGGCAAAGAGGAGAAGATTAGCCATAAGCTTTTGGCTGAGGCAACTGAGAAATCCCACTCTTCCATTGAAGAATGGTTCGAGACGGTGCGTAATTATATCGAGTATAGCAACGAGTCCGGCTTATTCGACCCAGTTAAAGTCTACTTACAAAAAGTCAAAGATGAACGCTAATAACGACCAGCTTGCTCATTTATATAACGAACTTCAAGCGCTCGTCGGGAGCCATCGCCACGACTTGATCATAAGTGTTGCGACTCGAATACTGGCGCTGGATCCCCGCAATAAGTTTGCGCTCTACAACTTGATTGCAGCGCAATACCAGCTAGCTCAAACCTCAGGATCTGACGAAGCTTTTGCCACGATGCGCCAGACAACTGAGCGTGCGCTATCACTATACCCCAACGACGGGTATTTATTTTTCATGCTGTTTCACTATTACCTGTGGTACGGCGGCGCGCAATACGTCCAAGCCAGAGATTGCCTATTGCGATGTATCGAACTTGAGCCGCGAAATGCCGAATACTTCCGTTGGCTGGGCGAAATCTATCTCATTAACCGCGAAGCGAATAAGGCGGCAAAGTACCTTCAAGAGGCCGTGCGCCTCGCGCCCCATGAAGCAAGCTACAGGAGTCGTTACGCGCTCGCTTTATTACGTCAGCACAAAATCAAAGAAAGCTCTGAAATGGCGGCGAAAGCCTTAAGTGATGACCCTGATGACATGAGTGTATTGGACGACGTCGGCATGGTGTATATCTTGCTTGGTGATTTGCAGAAAGCAGACAGGTTTTTTCGTGATGCTATTCGCCGCAATCCAACGTATAACTACTTCCACCAGCATATGGACTGGATCAAGCGCGAATTACGCGACAAGGAACAGCGCGATAAACAGGGTAAAAAGTATACACCGCTTTACATACGCCAAAAAGGTTCAAAGCGCTTCTTCGATGAAGATGGTCCGACTACCGTTGCCGTAGCATGAGCGGAAAGCTTCGTGCCCAGCTTTGGTATGCATGTAGATGCAAATACCCCACCTGCGAGTAATGAAGGCTTCAAGCGACACAAGCTCTCGCTGAGCTTACTTGCAACCTCAACCACGCTAATAAGTGCCCAAATGCCAATAGGCGTGACTTTTTATAGCTGTTGGCTTTGCTCGAGGCGGTCCACGACACTACGAGTGCTATGAAAGACGGAGCCACCTTCCAGTACCGTTTGCCGAACCAGCGCGATAAGTTTAGGCGTATCCGCGGCGGCCTGTTTGACCCACGCAGAGTTGGGGATGGTGCGCGGGTTGTGAGCAACGCCCCAGTTAGCCATCGCTACAAGGATGGGGATAAACAGGTCAAGACCTCTATCGGTGAGCGAGTAGGTGGCCTTGCGCTTGTCGCTGGTGTCGGTTTTTCGAGCTAGCAAGCCCGCCGTCTCTAAATGAACGAGTTTGTCGGCGAGCATACTTGTGGTGATGTGCTCGGCCGAAGAAAGAAACTCGCTGTAGGTCCGCTTGCCATGAAAGACAATGTCTCGAGCAATAAGCAGCGACCATGGGTCGCCAATAATATTAGCCGTAAATGTAACCGGGCAGGTGGTCTGCTCGCGAACCTGTTTCTTCATGAATGGAGTATAGCAAAATGGCTTGGTTTTCCCAAGCAGTCTGCTACAATGAAAGTATTATCTAAGCTCATGAGGAGAACCGCAGATGGTACGATTACTTGTCTTGTATCCCAAGCCGAACGATGTCGAGGCTTTCGAGAAGCAATTTAATGAGGTGCTTGTTCCTCTCACGAAAAAGATGGCCGGGCTGCGTAGCTATACCGTCAGCCGTAACATTGCGCCCAGCCTGCGAGGCGAGGCATACTACATGGTTGCAGAGCTTGACTGGGATGACATGGCGGCAATGCAGCAGGCATTTCAGTCTCCGGAAGGCAAAGAGGCTGCCATTGAAGCGGGTCGTGTTGCCGAGCTGAGCCCAGGCGCGCGCAGCATGACGTACGAAGTCCAAGCAGTCTAGAAAATCTTGGCCCCGATATTCTGGCATTACGCGTAACATTCGGCGCTTTTACGAGTCGCCGGAAGGTTGTTTGGCGGCATCGGCTGCGCTTGTCAGGTAGCCGCCGCTCTGATGCGTCCACAGTTTTGCGTATGTGCCGCTACGCCTTACCAGCTCGTCATGCGTGCCAGCTTCGACCACGCGCCCTTTGTCTATAACGACGATTTTGTCCATGCGCTGGATGGTGCTGAGGCGATGCGCGATGACAAGCGCCGTGCGGTCTTTCATGAGTTTCCACAGCGCTTTCTGTATGTACTGCTCACTCCGGCTATCGAGCGCGCTCGTGGCCTCGTCGAGCACCAGAATCGGCGCATCCTTCAAAAGTGCTCTGGCAATTGCGACGCGTTGCCGCTGCCCGCCAGAGAGCTTGACACCACGCTCGCCAACGAGCGTATCATAGCCGCCTGCGAGTTGGTGTACGAACTCATCCACATATGCTGCTTTGCCGGCTGCTTGGACTGTCTTCTTGGAGGCGCCAGGATTGCCATATGCGATATTTTCAAAGATGCTGCGATGGAAGAGCAGCGGCTCCTGCGGCACGTACGCAATTTTGGAGCGCAGCTCATGCTGGGAAAGTTCGCGGATGTCGACACCGGCAATCGTGATGCTGCCGTCGGTCACATCCATGAATCTGAGCAGCAACTTCGTGAGCGTCGTTTTGCCGCTGCCGGAGTAGCCAACCAAGCCCACACGCTCGCCAGGCTTAATTTCTAGATTGAAATGCTTGATGGCTGTCATTTTCTCGAGGGCGTCGCTATAAGAATACGTCACGTCGTGCAGCGCAATGGTGAGTTGAGCATCTTTGGCTAGTTTCTTGGGCTGAGCGACATCTACGATCGTTGGCTTGACAAGCATGGTTTTCACGGCTTGATGTGAACCGCTCATGATTGTTTCGTATGCCTTTATGAGTTCGGCAATGTCCTGGGTGGCGTTAACCAGCTTAACGACGTAGAGCTGCACAAGTACCACAATCGCGATCGATATGGCATGCCGTTCGTAGAGCCGAGCTGTGATAAGGAGCAGTACTACGGTTGCAAAGGCGGCCAGCAGCATCCGGCCGACATCAGATGGGATTGAAGACAGCCAAGATCGATATTGCGCCTCGAGCTGCTTGCCTAGCGTGGTGCCGAGATGGGACTGCTCGTACTGCTCAGAGGCGAAGCTCTTTACCGTTGCGCCGTGGCCGAGGGCATCGCCCACCGCTCCGGCAACTTCGCTGTTGGCTTCGCTGAGGATTCGGCGATACTTGAGGCGCCACCTGCCGCTCGCGACCGTAAAGCTGAAGATGAGCGCCATGCTCACGAGTGTAGCGCCAGCAAGCGCAATTGATTGGTACGCGATAATTCCTATGCTGGTGGCTATGACAACGACCTGCTTCGTAACGCCATTCAGCACGAGCACACAGTACTCGTTATAAGCGTCCCTCAGCCGGGTCGCTTGCGAGCCAAGCGTGCCCAGATAATTGTTGTTGTAAAATTCGTAGTCTTTCGCAAGGTAATTGGCAAAAATCTCTTTTTGGATAAATTCGGTGCCCGCTTTGCCATTCTTGCAGATAGCTGCGCCACCGACTGCCCACAGCAAACTATACGCAATGCCGAGCACGAGCACGACTATAGCGTAATGCCCGACTTTGCTGAAGTGATTGGTGATAATCGCCTGGAGGCCGTACGCCACCTCAAAAGGAATGAGTACGTTATAAATAAGCAGCGCGGCTGGCCGGGTGAACAGCCAACATACCAACGTCGGCTTATCCCTGAAGTTGGCTTTCCAGAAAAGCTTGTGGGTGGCGCGGGCTGCTGCGCGGTCGCGGGTCGTGAATGTTGATGACATTCAAGGGAGTATACTCCTTTTAAAAATATCAGCGTATCAAAATCCACACGCCGAACAACACAATCGGTGCTGAGGCCGACCTCAAAGCCGCCGGTATTTGCTATACTGAAGCGGTGGAAAAAGACAAAAAATATATGCGGCTAGCGATTGCCGCGGCCGAAGAAGCGCGGCGCGAAGGCGGCGTGGCAATCGGCGCGGTACTGGTGGACGGCGCCAATGGCCGAGTGCTGGCTTCGGGCGGTAGCTTGGTGGGTATCACGCACGATCCGACGTCGCATGCCGAGGTGAATTGCATTCGGGCGGCTTGTGCTCAGCTAGGCACGAGCGATTTGTACGGGCACATTTTGTACAGCACGCTCGAGCCGTGTCATATGTGCTTGAGTGCTGCTGCGTGGGCGAAGATTCAGACAGTCGTGTTTGGCGCTTATCGTAAGGATGTTGACGCGACGCTCTTTGATGTTGCGCACGGCGCGGGTGACGAGCGTGAGGCGGCGCGGATGAATCTCAGAGAACATGCCCACATGGAAGCTCGCGGTGGTGTGCTGGAAAAAGCCTGCGCCGATTTGCTTGGGTCGTACCATGAGTACGCTCGACATACGATGTAAAAATTACTCTACCTATCCCTGAGGATGCCGCGGTTGCGGTGCCCGGCGTTTGACCTATGTAATATGCTTATGGTTATATGAAGCGCGTGCAATCTAATGGAGGGATAGCCTTATGCTCAAGAACCATCTCAGAACGCGCAGTAAACTAATGCAAGCAGCTGCTGGCCTTGCAGCTGGCGTGCTTGGTCTGGCAACCCCTGGCATTGCATGGGCACAGGCGACGCAAAGTTCGTCGTTGCAGCTCACTTTCTCGCAAGCAGCGCAACAATATGGCGTACCAGAGAGCGTCTTGCTGGCAATTTCATATGACCAAACGCACTGGGAAGCGAACAGTTCTGGCCAGGCCAGCATCAACGGCGGCTTTGGGCCAATGAATCTGACGGTGGCGGGTGCTGGCGAATCGTCGGGCCGCGGCGCTTCACTCGATAAAACCACTCGCGTTGATACGAACACGCAAGCGACTTTGACAGAAGCAGCGCGCATAACCGGTGTGCCAGCCAAGGCACTCGAAACGGACTCCGCGTCGAACATCCGCGCCGGCGCAGCGCTGCTCGCGCACTATGCGGCGCAACTTAATGGCGGCACGCTGCCGAAGAATGTCTCCGATTGGTACGGTGCGGTGGCCGAGATGAGTGGAACGTCGAATGCTCAAGCAGCCGCATTGTACGCCGATAGCGTTTTTAACGTAATCAAAACCGGCGCCGCAACAACGACGACCAGCGGGCAATCGGTGAGTTTGCAATCTTCACCAGCTGTCCAGCCGAATAAAGCGACCCTGCAAGCATTGCACCTGAAGACGATTGCCGGCGCAACGACGCCGACTCCGGAATGCCCTCCGACGCTCAGCTGTACGTTCATTCCAGCGTATTACGGATCCGACGATCTCAACGACCCGACGAACTATGGTAACTACGATTACGCGCACCGGCCGCAGGACGTGCCGATCAAGTACATTTTCGTGCATGACACCGAGGGGTCGTATGACAGCACCGTGGCGTGGCTTCAGAACCCGGCATCGTACATAAGCGCGCAGTATGTGATTAATACTGATGGCACGATCACGCAAATGGTTCGCAACGAAGACGTGTCGTGGGGCATCAACGACTGGTACCTTAATCCGATCGGTATCAATATTGAGCATGTCGGCTTTGCCGCTTCGGGCTCTACGTGGTACACGCCCGCGATGTACAAAGCTTCGGCAACGCTTGTGAGATGGCTATCGCAGAAGTACAATATTACAACAGACCGCAGCCATATTATCGGCCATGACAATGCGCCTACGCTGGCGGCGAGCCGTATGCCTGGGCAACACTGGGACCCGGGTCCATTCTGGAACTGGAACTATTACATGGGATTGATTCATGGCGTGCCTGAATCGGCCGAGCCGTCAATCGCGGCCGCGCAAAACGCAATTGACACGCTTAAGCAAGCTGCCGACCTCAGGGCACCGTTCAATCTGCACGCTCGGGTGGTGACGATTTCGCCGCAGTTTGCCGCAAACCAGCCACCAGTTACGGATTGCCAAAACGGCCCGTGCGCGGCGCTTCCGGCGCAAGGTGCAAACTTCGTGTACCTGCACACGCAGCCGTCTGGTAGCTCGCCTTTACTGAGTGATCAGTACGTGCACCCTGATGGCGCAGCGGGCACCACGGCCGATAACGACTGGGGCGATCAAGCGGTTACGGGCATGCGCTATGTGGTGGCAGGCGAGCGTCAAGGCTGGACGGGTATTTACTTCGGCGGCCACGTTGGCTGGTTCTACAATCCCGGCAATGCCAATATCGCTCCGGCCAGCGCCGGTCTCGTGGTGACGCCAAAAGCAGGCGAATCCTCGGTGAGCGTGTATGGCGGCGCGTACCCGGAAGCGTCGGCGTTTCCGAGCGTTGTGCCGGTGCAGAGTCTCTCGCCGATATACAGCATGAGCGCTGGCCAGTCGTATGTCAGCTCGGGCGTCACGCCAACGATGTACTTCTACGATTGGACGTGGAACTATAGCGCACCCGACGATCACGCGGTGATTATCGGCGGCCAGAAGTACTACGCCATTGAGTTCAATCACCGACTCGGCTTCGTGAAGGCTGACGACGTCACCGTCAGCTACGCACTCGACTAAAGACTTCCGAGCCTGATGGTTTTGGTTCCATGGCAACAGTTGCTATACTGGCGCCATGGAACCCTGTTATTACCGAGTGAGCGTAAAAGCGCTGGTTGTTGATAAGGCTGGCAGGTTTTTGCTCGCCCGTGAATCCGATGGTATGTGGGATTTTCTGGGCGGCGGGCTTGACCACGACGAGGATGCGGTGGCCGCACTTCGGCGCGAGATTACCGAAGAATCTGGCCTGACAGCGACATATATTTCGCCCACGCCACGCTATTTTTTAACGGCGCAAAAGCCCGGTACCGACCGATTTTTGCTATCGTGCTGTATGAAGTTAGGCTTGCGGATTTGCAGTTTGTCCCGTCGGATGAATGCCAGGAGCTGCGGTTCTTCACGCCGAAAGAAGCGCTCGAGCTCCATGCATTGCCGAGCGTACCGCGGTTTGTCGGGCTCTATGAAGTGGGGATGACTCAAGATATTTGAGCGTTCGCGGATGGTTTTCCAAGTTCGGCCGTGCAAGTGCCTTGCTCGGGTGTTTTTGGCTGATTGAGCGGCGCACTTTGTTACATGTTCGGTAGGGCAGCGCGCGTATGGCGCCATATTTTGGCCCAATCACGCGTATTTTTGTCTGCGCTAAAACAAGCAGGTGTATACTTAAGGTTATATAAACGAGGGTACGAACATGGATGAACAGGACGCACAATCAGGCGCAACGAACGGTGGGACGAGGTCGCTGGTGATGATACTTCTGGTGGTAGTTGCCCTGGGATTGGCGGTAGGCTGGTGGCGGTGCTGGAAGGGTCATCGGCCAGATCCCGCGCCGAGGAGTGTTGCGACGTGCGCGGCCAGCAATCTGGCGCTTTCGATGGGCACGGCTGACGGCACGGCTGGCACAATATATCGGCACGCCGTGGTGACGAATCACGGCTCGGGGGCTTGCACGCTGGCTGGCTACCCGGCGGCGTTTTTGCTGACAAGTGCTGCTGCGGTGCTTGGTTCCGGTGCAGCAGCCAGTCCGCTTTACACGCCGAGCACAATTACGCTGGCGGCGCATACTGGCCAAGCCCACGCGGTGCTGGGCTTCCCGGACGCCGGCAATTTTGACCCCGGAGTGTGTAGTGCGAACTCGGCATCGCTTGAATTATTTTTGCCTGACATCGTATCGCCATTGCAAACACCACTTGCCCAAGCAAATTGCCCGGGTTTTAGCGTAACAGCACTACAAGCCGGTTCATAAGAATAAAAAGAGATGTGTGGCTGCGTGGGGTTTTTGGGTATGCCCCACGCAGCCGATTCGCATCGGACCTTACTTTGGTGTTACTTGGGCGCTTCCAGCAGTCGCTGAAGCAGAGCGATCAGCTCCTGGATGTCCGCACCACCGTGAGTGGCGCTGAGGACTTCCGCGTTGCTAGCGCCGGTCAGCAGCTGCCCCAGAGCAGTTTGGGAGCTTGGGCTGAGGACTTCGTGTTTCTGCGTGGCACGGAAATCCACCTCTCGGTTGGTAAGGCTCTCTACTGAGGTTGCTCAAGCTGAGCTGAGTAGTTATGTATCTCAAAATAATGATACGATAATGTTAAGAAGTGGTGCTCGTAATTGGATTTTGTATCTCGACGAGCTGCTGCTAAAATGCGGCCGTGAGATTTTTGGGAAGGGCGATTGGCGTGTTTGGCCGCTTGGGGTCGCCGCGCCGTGGGACGGTGGTAGTTGCACTGTGTGTCGCCTTCATGGCTGGTGTGGGCTGGGCGAGCATGGCGCACCTGCCGTTCGCGCCAAGGCTGCTGTGGTTGTGCGTGCCTGTAGTGGTCGTTGCCTGGCGGCGACAGACATGGGCTGGGCTCGGCGTGCTCGTGCTTTTTGGCGTAGCGATTGGTCTTTGGCGGGGTGAGCTGTTCGCTCAGCGTTTGCATATATATGACCGACTGTGGAATCGGAACGTGGTGATAGTGGGATGGGCTACTCAGGATGGCGTGTATGGCTCGCGGTATCAGCTGATGTTTGAGATGAACCACGCCCGAATTATCGCGCCAAAACCCGTGCTGCTGGCTGGTGCGTTGCAAATAAGTGGCTTTGGCGCTTCGAGTGTGCGCCGCGGTGATCGAGTAGAAGTGCGTGGCACGCTGAAGCCGGCGCTCGGTAACGACCAGGCTGAGATTGGCTTTGGGCAACTGACGGTGCAGCCTGGCCGGGCTTCGTGGATTGACCACGCGCGGCGTACGTTCACGGCTGGTGTGCAGTCGGCGCTGCCGGAGCCGCTGGCGTCGTTCGGCATGGGGCTGTTGATCGGCGAGCGCAACACGCTGCCCGGTGACGTCTCGAAAGTGTTGCTGATGGTTGGCCTGACGCATCTGATCGCGGTGTCGGGGTATAACCTCACGATCGTTATTGACGTGGTACGGCGGCTGCTCGGCGGACGTTCGAAATTTCAAATGGCCGCCCTGTGTGTCGGCCTGCTTGGTGTATTCGTAAGTTTGACCGGGGCGAGCGCCTCGGTAGTGCGAGCGGCGATTATTAGCGGGCTGAGCTTGGGCGCGTGGTATGTTGGCCGCCGTATCCAGCCGCTCGTGCTGTTGCTCGTGGCGGCTGTGGTCACAGTGTACATCAACCCTTTGTACCTCTGGGGGAACGTGAGCTGGTGGCTATCCTTTCTGGCGTTTTTTGGGGTGGTCGTGCTCAGCCCACTGCTGACACGGCGCTGGTGGGGCGGCCGCCAGCCGCGCCTGATCGGCCAGATCATGCTCGAGAGTTTTTGTGCGGAGCTGATGACGCTGCCGTATGTGCTGCACGAATTTGGGCAGATTTCTTGGGTAGCGCTACTCGCCAATGTGCTGGTGGCGGCATGGGTGCCGCTGGCGATGTTGCTCACGTTCGTTGCCGGACTTGCGGGCATGCTCGCGCCGGCACTTGCCGGATGGCTGGCGTGGCCCGCTCAGTGGTTGCTCGGCTACATGCTCGATATGAGTACGGCGCTGAGCCGTATCCCGCACGTTTTTGTGCAACATATCGGTTTTTCTTTTGGCCAGATGCTCGTGACTTACGCGCTCGTGGGCGCGACTGCGATACTGGTTTGGGGCAAGACACGCGCGCCAAACCATGCTACAATAACAGAGAGAAACAAGCGTGCGCACGTGCAAACGGAAGGAGCAATACCATGAGCGGACACTCCAAATGGTCGACTATTAAACGCGAAAAAGGCGCCAAAGATGCGGCGCGCGGCGCGTTATTCACAAAGCTTGGCAATGCTATTGCCCTGGCGGCGCGCGGCGGCAGCGACCCCACGATGAACTTTGCGCTGCGCCTGGCTATCGACAAAGCCAAGGCTGCCAACATGCCGAATGCCAACGTGCAGCGGTCGATCGATCGCGGCTCGGGCAAGCTTGGCGGCGCACAAATTCAAGAGGTGATGTACGAAGGCTACGGGCCGGGCGGCGTGGCGATTTTGGTGGAATGTGCCACGGACAACCTCAATCGGACGTACCCGGAAGTGCGGCTGGCCTTTAGCAAGCACGGCGGCAACATCGCTGAGAAGGGCGCGGTGGCGTTCCAATTTGACCGCAAAGGCATGATTCGGGTGAGCGGCTCGGGCGATGAGCTCATGATGCAGGCGCTCGATGCCGGCGCGGATGATGTGCAGGATGAGGGTGACGAATCGGTGATTTATACCGATCCAAAAGAACTCGCGACAGTGCGCGATGAACTCAGCGCGGCCGGCGTGCCGATTCTCGAAGCCGAGCTGACGTTCGTGCCAAA
This sequence comes from uncultured Candidatus Saccharibacteria bacterium, assembly GCA_964484675.1. Lineage (GTDB taxonomy): Bacteria > Patescibacteriota > Saccharimonadia > Saccharimonadales > UBA4665 > CAZAFC01. The sequence goes on from CAZAFC010000007.1 coordinate 50,377, forward strand.
CAACACGGTAGCTGTGACGGACGAAGCGACGGCGGGCAAAATCATGCGGATGATGGACGCGCTCGAGGACATCGAGGACGTCACCAACACGTACGTCAATTTTGATATCGCCGACGAACTTCTGCCGAAATAATGAACTAATATTGCCAGCCTTGGCCCCGAGCGAGCGCAGCCAGCTCTAGCGCAAAAATTCGAACTGCTGCGCTCGCTCGGGACCAAGGCTGGCAATCGTCTGGCGCGCCACGGTTCGACTCAGCTCAGCGTCATGCGCATACAGGGTGAACTCGGCTGTCCCCAGTCGCACACCGGCTTCAATATAATTGTGGCTGCCAACGAGCAGCTCCGTCTCGGAGGCGAGCACTTTGGCGTGCAAAAATGGCTGGTTACGCGGCAGCTCGCCCGCGAAAAAATCGGCCGGCAGTCGCGATCTTTCACGCAGGAGCGCCGGCCAACTGCTGAAACGTTCGATCGGCATGAGCTTGCGCCCATTGTTGAACAGCACGCGCACGTGCACGCCGCGTGCTTGGGCGCGCCTGAGGTGCTCGGCCGTGCGGCCAACCGGGAAATATTGGCAGGTGATGAGCAACCATTCGCGTGCCGTATCGATCGTCCGAAGCGCCTGATCGTAAATAATCGATTGCCGCGGAACGCCAGCATCTAGCAGCAAATGGTGCGAGGCGTCTTGGGCGAATTGCTGGTCATCGCCCGCGAGCGCCTGGCGCACCGACCTTTTGTGCGCACCGGACAGCAGCTGCTCGCGCAGCCACTTGGCCGCAGCGGCATTATCGAACGCCAGCATCAGATCCACATCGTCTGAGCGGTCGAGATTGCAGCCACCGACATACACGCGCTCATTTATAATGCAGGTTTTGATGTGCGACCGGCCAGCAAAAGGGTTTGAGAATCGGCGCCCGGGCCGATTCAGAACATGCACCGCGCAGCCAGCCTCGGCGAGCTTTTCCATAGCGGCGGCTCGCTCGCGCCATATGCCGCGCAGCTGATTGGCTGGCGGTATGGCGCGATGCCACCACAGTGGTCCGAGCGACAAGCCGTCGATCAGAAATGTCCAGGCATCGATGAGCGCGGTGACTTTTGCGCCGCGCTGGCTGGCGACGCGCAGGGCAGCGAGCAGCCGCTCCACCAGCGGATCGCTAGGGTCTAGCCGCATGCCGCTGAGCAAAATCTGGTCGCTCGGGCCCGCTTGCTCGATTCGCGCCGCGATGTCCCGAAAATACGCAGCCTTGAAATAAGTCTGGTACAAATCGGCGCCGGCGCGTGACGAGTGCATGTGTCTATTCTATACTAAATGCATGCGAATTTTGGGCATCGACCCTGGCACGGGGATTTTGGGATTTGGCGTGATCGAGGCGCGCGGTCGGACGGTGCAGCTGGTCGACGCCGGCGTTATCCGCACGCCGGTGCACGAGGACGACGCCGTGCGCCTGCTTACGATTTACGAGGAGCTGACCGATATCATTGCGGCCACGCAGCCAAAGATTATGTCGGTGGAGAAGCTTTTTTTTGCCCGCAACGTGACCACGGCGATGACGGTTGCCCAGGCGCGCGGCGTGGTGCTGCTGTGCGCCATGCAGGCAGGGATGGAGATTTTTGAGTACACGCCGATGCAGATCAAGCAGTCGATTACCGGCTACGGCAAAGCCGACAAAAAACAGATGCAGGAGATGGTGCGCATCCTGCTCAAGCTCCAGGAAATTCCGCGGCCCGACGATGCTGCCGACGCGCTGGCTGCCGCGCTTACGCACGCTGCGACCAAGCAGTATAGTTGAATGATTTCGCCGCCCGAGTTAACCAAAATCCGACCAGCAGTCACGCTGGCGCAGCCGACCAACCTGTGCCATACTAGCTGGAGATGATTGCAACACTTAGTGGCACAGTTGCCGAAAAGATTGCTGACGTTGTCGTGCTTGATGTGGGGGGCGTGGGCTACGGCTTGCTCGTCACGGGTGAAGATTATGGCCGATTGAGCGCCGGCGCGCCGGCCAAGCTGTACGTGCATGAGCATATTCGCGAGCAGGCGCATGATTTGTTCGGCTTCATAGCGCTCGATACCAAAGCGCTGTTCGAGCAATTGCTCGGTGTGAACGGCGTGGGCCCGAAGATGGCGCTGAGCGTGCTGAGTATCGGCTCGAGCGGCGCGGTGCGAGCGGCGATTGCGGCCGGCGACACGAAGTTTATCCAGCAGGCGACCGGCGTTGGCAAGCGGGTGGCTGAGCGGATTGTGGTCGATCTTAAGGAGAAAGTGGGCCTGGTGGGCGTGGATTTGAGCGCCACAAGCATGTTGCAGTCTGATCGATTGCTCGTGCAGGACGAAGCCGTCGAGGCGCTCGTGGCGCTCGGATTCTCGCCGCAAGATGCGAGCGCAGCGCTGGCCAATGTGTCTCCGGACGAGCCACTGGAAGCGCGCATCAAGCAGGCGCTCAGGAGCGGCAATGGCCGTTGAGCGAATTGTGAGCACGAGCTTGAGCGCCGACGATAACGCGCAAGAGGCGGAGCTGGAGCTCGAACAGACGCTGCGGCCGCGCGATTTCGCGAGTTATATCGGCCAGGAGCGGCTCAAGCGCAATTTGCAGCTGGCAATTAGCGCGGCCCAAAAACGCGGCGAGGCGCTCGACCACATTTTGTTGTACGGTCCGCCGGGCCTTGGCAAAACTACGATGGCCACGGTGATCGCCAACGAAATGGGCGCCCAGATCCGCATCACGAGCGGGCCAGCTATCGAGCGGGCCGGCGACCTCGCGAGCTTGCTCACCAATTTGCAGGATGGCGACGTGCTGTTTATCGACGAGATTCACCGGCTCAATCGCGCCGTCGAAGAAGTGTTGTATTCGGCGATGGAAGATTTCAAGCTCGACATTATGCTTGGCAAAGGGCCGAGCGCGCGGAGTTTGCGGCTTGATTTGCCGAAGTTCACGCTCATCGGTGCCACGACTCGCACCGGTGCCTTGAGCGCGCCGCTGCGCGATCGATTCGGCATGATTCACCGCCATGAATTTTATACGCAGGAAGAAGTGCGGCAGATTATTGAGCGGGCAGCGGGAATTTTACAGGTGAAGATCGAGCCCGCGGCTGCCGCCGAGCTGGCCTTGCGAGCGCGCCTGACGCCGCGTATCGCTAATCGTCTGCTCAAGCGCGTGCGCGATTATGCCGATGTGAATGGCGACGGGATTATCGACACGGTTATCAGCCGTCATGCGTTGCAACTGCTCGAGATTGATGAGCTGGGGCTGGACCCGGGTGACCGATTGCTGCTCGAGGCGATTATCGATAACTACGGTGGCGGTCCAGTGGGTGTCGAGACGCTGTCGGCGCTGATTGCCGAGGAGCGGGCGACAATCGAGGATTTTTACGAGCCATATCTTATGCAAATTGGCCTGCTTGAGCGCACACCGCGCGGTCGCAAGGTGACACCCAAGGCTTACGCTCACCTTGGGCGCGCCGCCAAGCCTCCTGTGGCAAACAACGAAAGCCTGGTATAATAGCCACATGAATCCCCAGCAGCAGTCACAACCGCAACAATCACAGCCCGATCCGTCGAAGCTTCATCCGATGGTTGTGATGCAGCCGGGCGAGCAAGTGCTGCTCGAGCTCAAGCGCCACCCATACGGTATTATTGGTATGTACATCGGCGGTGGGTTTGCCATAACGATCATTGCTGCGTTGGCTGTTGCGCTGGTGCCTAACCTGCAAACGCAGTACAACGTTCAAAATATCGAGCTGTGGGCGTATCTGTTGCTCGGTATAATTTCAGTGGGTATCGCGGTGGCGCTCTGGATTGCCACGAGCGTGTATTGGCAAAATCGCTGGATTGTCACCACTGATAGCATCACGCAAATTACGCAAAATAGCTTGCTCGGCCGCCAAGTGAGCCAGCTTTCGATGGATAATCTCGAGGATGTTACGGTGCAGCAAGACGGCGCGATGGCGCACATGTTCAACTTTGGGACGCTCCGAGTTGAGACGGCTGGCGAGCGATCGAAGTTCTTTTTCGTGTATTGCCCGAATCCAAACGAGCAGGCCCGCAAAATTTTGGAAGCGCACGAGGCATTTGTGTACGACAAAGTAAAACGCACGCCGCCGGCACCTGTCGCGCAACCGCCGCAGTTTCAGCAGTATCCGAATCAGCCACCACAAGCGCCTGATTATCCTTGGCAGCAGCAATAAAAGAAGCCATGCTGACCGCGTCAGTTTTTGGGAAATAAAATCGCGTAGGTTTTTGCCTGGGTTTTACAAGTCGCGTCCCTCGGCGCTTCTAATTCAGGCTGGCTTTGACGTATTTTTGGCCGTCTTCGAGCAGCGCGGTGAGTGTGTAGTGTGCGCAGACGTTTTTGGCGGAGTTATCGCATGCCGTGCCGTCGGCATTCGTCACTTGATATGCGTAGCAATCTTTGGTGACGACACTCGCGACCACTGATGTCCGCGCCACAGTGCAGCCGCCTACCTTGGCCGACCACTGTGGATCTTGCAAGGCTTGGGCCTTCAAATCTTTCAGGTAGACTTTGCGCCAACTGGCGTCATTCAGGTTTGCAAGTGTTGGATATTGGCCGTACTGCGCATTGTACGTCTCGAGGTCGCTCTGGATAGTGTCGATGTTGGCTTGTCGCTGCTTATTACGGTTTTTGGTTTGAACGCCGCCGTATGTCATTGCCACAAGCGTGCCCAAAATGCCGATGATAATCACTACGACGAGCAATTCAATAAGGGTAAAACCGCGAGTGTTGTTGCTTGTTTTCATATATTTGATCCTCGCTTTGCTGCAAGTGTTGCTTTGATTATAGCTGGCTAAGGCCCGTGGTCAAGGTGTACGCTCAAGAATCTTACGCCAGCACACGGATAACTTCTTCGATCGACGTCTCCCCACGCAACGCCTTGATAAGTCCGTCGAGCGCAATTGGAATCATGCCGTCCTTGATGGCAGCCACGGTGATGGCGACAGCCGGATTGTCGGGTGCCAGAATCGCTTTTTGCACGTGGTTTGTGCGCGTAATGACCTCGGCGATAATCGTGTTACCCAAGTAGCCGCGGTGCTGGCAGTGCTCACAGCCCTGATCGCTCGCACGCCAAGCGTGCGTGAGGTTGGCGGCCGTCGTGTTGAGAAGTGTTTCCTCGCCGACATGCTGCGCCAAGGCTTGGCTCTCCAGCTCATGGACATGCTTGCGCGCGGCTGGCGTGCCGACGCCGAACTGCTGCTCAATTGCTTTACGAGCTTCGTTGGTAAGCGGGTAGCGTTCGCGGCAATGTGGGCAGAGCCGGCGCACGAGTCGCTGGCCGATAGCCATCGTCAGGCAGGCGCCGAGCATGAAGGGTTCCACGCCGAAGGCGCGTACCGTTGCGACGGCATCGGCAGCACTGTCGGCGTGAGCACCGGCCAACACCGCATGGCCACTGCTGGCAGTCTGCACGGCTAGCTTGGTGCTGGTGGCGCTCGGCAAGCTGCTCACCATAATGACATTCGGGTCTTGCTTGAGGACGGCCCGCAGCGCGTTGGCGCTTGAAATCCCGGCCCGGTGATGCACCTGCGTTTGCGCGACGCCATGTATAGATTGCTCGGCCGAATCCTCGATCGTAGCGACGCTATTATATGGTGTGTTGAGCAAGCTCACGAGCGCGTGCAGAGTAGCCGAAACGCCGTCGTGCTTGCGGCCGGCGACAAGAGTGAAACCTGTCTGGCGCGTGAGGCCCAGCTGTATTTCGCGCAGCGTCGTCCCCCAAAAACCGAGCTCTTCAAGTGTGGCCGGCTGCTGGCGAGTTTTCACCAGATGCAGCACGAGCTTTTCGCCCCCCAACACCGGCAGCGTGCTCACGCGAATGCTAAAATCCTGGCTTGCAATCGTTGCGACAAAAACGCCTTCTTGCGGCAGTGATGTATCGTCCGGATTGAGATTGGCCCGAGCTTTGAGCTGAGCGGCCAGCGCCGTGAGCGCACCGAGCGGTAGCTTGTGCATGCTCCTGAGCACACCGTCGATCCGGTAGCGAACTTGCACATACGCCTCATGCGGCTCGATGTGAATGTCGCTCGCCTCGTGACTAGCGCCATGCTCAAGCAACAGCGTGATCGTCTGTGCCACCTGCTCATCGCTAAATTTCCCGGCATTCCCCAAGAGTCGCCCCAAAAATGCATCTTTCACGCTCATGTTGCTCCTATTATACCCGCCAACCATAACCATTGTAAGTACTTTTGTGGTTTTTGGCGGCAACCTTGGGGAGCGTATCTGGCCAGCGCTCATAATAATAAGGATGAGCGCCGCGTTAAGAGGCGTTTTACTGCCATGTCTGGCGCAATTTGATAGTTGCATCCGGCACGAGCCTCATGTATTATCGCCGCGGCAAGGTGCTCGGAAGCGACATTTGCCGAGCCAGTTCGGTGCTGGTATACTATAGTTATAAGTCAGTTGCGACAGGTTGGGCTAGCATACTCGGAGGGTTATTATGGCGGAAGAAAAATCAAAGAAATCGGCGAAAGAGCTGAAAAGCATGCAAGACGTCGGGCCTGATGGCGATGGCAAGTCCAAGGCGTTAGGCCTCGCGCTCGATCAGATCGAAAAGCAATTCGGTAAAGGTTCGATTATGAAGCTCGGCGAGGCACAAGTCGTGAAGGTGGACTGCTACCCCACGGGCGCGATTTCGCTCGATTTGGCGCTCGGCGGCGGCATTCCGCGCGGCAGAATTATCGAAATTTACGGGCCGGAGTCAAGCGGCAAAACGACGCTCACGCTGCACGCCATCGCCGAAGTGCAGCGCAGCGGCGGCACCGCGGCGTTTATAGACGCCGAGCATGCACTCGATCCGAGCTACGCCAAGCGCATCGGCGTTGATGTCGAAAACTTGCTGCTCAGCCAGCCGGACAACGGCGAGCAAGCGCTTGAAATTGTCGAGACGCTGGTTCGTTCAAGCGCGGTTGATCTGATTGTTGTTGACTCAGTTGCTGCGCTGGTGCCGCGTGCCGAAATCGAGGGTGACATGGGTGATAGCTTGCCCGGACTGCAGGCACGCCTGATGAGCCAAGCACTGCGCAAGCTCACCGGCATCGTCAACAAATCGAACGCCACTGTCGTTTTCATCAACCAAATCCGCATGAAAATCGGCGTCATGTTCGGCAACCCGGAGACGACCACCGGTGGCAACGCACTCAAATTCTATGCTTCGGTTCGCATGGACATCCGGCGCATTGGGCAAATCAAGCAAGGCGAAAGTGTCATTGGCAACCGCACGCGCGTTAAAGTCGTGAAGAACAAGATCGCGCCGCCGTTCCGCGAAGCCGAGTTCGACATTATGTACAACGAAGGCATTAGCAAGAGTGGCGACGTGCTCGACCAGGCAGTTATCCACAATATTGTCGAGAAATCCGGCGCGTGGTTCGCGTATGGCGAAGGCAAGATTGGCCAGGGCCGTGAAGCCGCTAAAACCTACCTCAACGAACATCCAGACGTGCTTGTCGAAATTGTCGAAAAAGTAGTGAGCGCCGCCACGCCCAAAGAGTAATATTTCCCAAGGCGTTTGCTCGGCATGCAGCTCAGACGCGCAAATCAGGCAGGCCTCACAAAAGATAGGGCAGAAATCGCACCAAGAAGCTATGAAAATCACCGCTATCAAGCAACAGCTTAAGCGTGTCGACCGGTATTCGGTTTTTGTCGACGACGCTTACGCATTTAGTTTGAGCGAGGCTGCACTCCTTTCGAGCGGTCTGGCGAGCGGCCAGGAATTGAGTGCTGCTCAGCTTGCAGATCTCAAGGAGACATCTCATGCCGATAAGGCTTACGGCAATGCGCTTCGCTATGTGGCGCTGAGGCCGCGAAGCGAATGGGAGCTCACGAGCTATCTGGCGCGCAGAGAAGTCGACCAGCCTGTTGTTCAGCAAATCACCGAAAAACTTCGATCGCTTGATCTGCTCGATGATCACAAGTTTGCTGAAAGCTGGGTCGCTAATCGCCGGCTGCTCAAGCCCGTCAGCATACGGCGGCTCACCCAAGAACTTAAGCAAAAACATGTGGCTGACGACATAATTTTGCAGGTGCTGCAAGCTGACGAAGTGGTCGAATCGGACGTCCTGGCTGAGCTGGTCGCGCGCAAGCGGCGGCAAGCAAAATATCAAGACAATACAAAACTAATGCAGTACCTGGCACGCCAAGGTTTTGGCTACGATGACATTAAGCGGGTGCTGGCGCAAGGCCCAGACTAGGTATCTATTCCTTCGCAGCAAGGGAACGCCCAAACAGCTGGCTCGTTACTTGCCCCTCGGCTAACCACCGGAGTGAAGTTTACGATTCCCGCCAAGTAAATTGTTGGCCTATTTTGTTGAAAACCAGATCAACTTCGCCACATGTCGCTACGCTGGCCACTACTCACCGCGCCGCAGATGGATTTACGCGATGGCCTTGGCGCCTATCGGCACCGTGCCGTGCAGGTCATTGACGACGATGGTCGTATCGGTAATTTCGATAATCTGCGTGCGGTCGATACCTAAATTCCCACCAGAAAAACTCTTTATAAACGACTGCGTCACATAGATTTTTTGAATAAACATCGAGTCAATCTCCGTAGCAAAATCTACAACTTTTCCAATCTTGTGTTTGCTAGCGGTCACGACTTGCTTGCCGATAGGCGTAAAATTAATCTTGAGAATGGCCTGCAGGCGCACCAGATCAGCGGGCTCGACCAAAACGTCGTGGTCATTGATGACAAAACCCTCGGCGATCAAGTCGCGAATATCCTGGTCAAGCAGTATAAGCTGGCGCCGATCGCGATTATCCTGCACATAAAAACCCTCGATCTTGAGGTTGTTCGGGTTGATGATCGGCTGCAGCGTCTTCGCAACTGGCGCATTGGCGCGCAAACTCAGAACAGGCTGATTCAGAAGCGACTCACTCAACTGCAACATGCTTTTATTATAGCGCACTCGCGGCGCATGAAAAGGGCTTGCAATCCGGACGAACCTTGCGTATGATCGCGCCGTGCCCAAAAAACGTCTGCCGATTTTGTTGCAAATAAGTACCGCGCTCTTGTTCGTGATGGGGCCGTTGCCGGCGCGAGCTGACTCGAGCGCAAGCGGTGCCGCGCCAGGGAATCAAACTGGCTCCGCACAGGCTGCCTACGCGCCGATAGTTATTACCGAAATGCAAGCGGGCAGCACGGCGAGCGCCTCAGAGGAATTTATCGAGCTGTACAATCAGTCGGCGCAGGCCATCGATTTGACGGCCGGGCATTGGCAGGTACAGGTCGCTTCGTCAAAAGCATCGTCTTGGGCAAGCCCGCTTCGGACTATCTCGCTGGCGGGAAATCTTGGGTCGGGCGAGTATTATCTGCTCGCGAGCAATTATCAGGCGCCAGGAGCAAGCGGCGGGTACCTCAATACTGCGGCTGACGCGACTTTTAGCGCCGGACTGTCTGCAGAGTCGGGCCACGTTCGCGTGGTGTATACGGCTTCGCCCACATCTGGGACGACGGGTGCTCAAGTTATTGACGATGAGCTGGAGTGGACCACGACTACTGGTAGCCAGATGACTTCGGCATCGATTGACAATCGTGCCCCATTTGTACTGAGTGCGGCCTTGGTGCCCGGGTCGAGCCTCAAGCGCGTTATTCACCCGGATGGCACATTTGCTGATACTGATACCGATAGCGCTGATTTTGTGTTGTCGCTTTGCCCGTCGCCAACCACTTCGCATGCCGCGGCATCTGGCGGGCAAGGGGCTGTGACAAGCGAACCGCACCAAGCCTCGGCAAGTGATTCGAATCTCCCGACTGCGCCCGTGGCGACGGTGGTCGATGCTATCAACCAAGCCTGCGCTGCGCCGCCGAGCGGTTCAACGCAATCGACTGGCGATAGCGCTACGGATGGTGTATCCCCGCCACAGGTTGAACCGCCCGTCGCAGAGCCAGATCAACCCTCGCAAGCCGATGGTGCCCCGCTGGTATCGCAACCGACAATGCCCGCAGATGACGTTGGTCTCATGTCGCCCCAGATCACTGAGCTTTTGCCAAATCCGGCGGCCCCGCAAACCGATGCTGCTGACGAATTTGTCGAACTGTACAATGGCAATGCGCAGCCGTTCGATGTAAGTGGCTTTGCCCTCGAAACGGGTGCCAAAGCCAAGCATCATTACATCTTCCCGAGTGGAACGATGCTGCCGAGCCATGGGTTTGTGGCATATTTTTCAGGTACCACAGGAATTGCGCTCAGTAATGCGAGCGGCCAAGTGAGCCTTCTTGACCCGTTTGGTAGCCGGCTCGACGAGACAGATCCGTATGGCACGGCCAAAGAGGGACAAGCGTGGGCATTGGCATACGGCGCGTGGCAGTGGACGACAACTCCGACGCCCAATGCGCCGAATGCCATCAAGATGGTTTCATCTTCTGCTAGTAAGGCTAAATCAGGCGCATCGAGCACCAAGGCAGTCACCGCTAGAGCCACGGCAGGCAGCAAAAAAGCAGCCAAGTCACCTCCTGCGATGGCCTCAGGGGGTGAAGTTTCGGGCGTGGCTGCCGCAGACACGCCACTGCACCCGGGTGTACTTGCGGCCGCCACCTTGTTCGCGGTACTATACGGGGCGTATGAGTACCGTGCAGACGTGGCAAATCGAATCAACCAGCTCCGAAAATACCGAGCATATCGCCGAGAACGTCGGCCGAGCCTTGCGTGGTGGCGAGGTGATTGAGCTCGCCAGTGATCTGGGCGGCGGCAAAACTACCTTTGTGCGAGGATTGGTGCGCGGAATGGGCAGCAGCGATCGAGTGGCGAGCCCGACATTTACGCTGAGTCGCGTCTATCGGGCTGGTCCGAAGCAGGTGCAACACTTTGATTTCTATCGCTTACCCGAGCCAGGTCTGATGCGCGAAGAATTGGCAGAAGTGCTTAACGACCCTGACACTATCACCGTTGTGGAATGGGCAGATGTACTGCATGATACTCTGCCCAGGCAACGACTCACAATTACGATTGCACACACACCGGCTGGCGCGCGTAAGCTGACATTTACCGCGCCAGATACACTTGCTTATTTGGTAGAGGCGGCAAAACAATGATTGTCATAAGCATCCGCACCGACAATCCTGAGGCTGAGGTTGGCCTTTTTGATGACAAACAGCCGCTCGCGTACGAAGTATGGCATGCCCACCGAACGTTATCGGCGACATTGCACCTCAAAATCGAGTCATTGCTGTCCCGCCAGAACCTCCGCTATCAGGACGTTGACGGCATTGTTTGCTATGAAGGCCCAGGCAGTTTTACGGGTTTGAGAATGGGGATTACCACCGGTAATGCACTTGCATATGGTCTTGGGTTGCCGATTGTCGCTTCGGCTGGCGAAGATTGGGCGCAGCGGGGAATTGAGCGACTGACTGCCGGTGAACAGGACGACATTGCACTGCCGCACTATGGTGCCGACGTGCATATTACGACACCACGTAAGTAGCACTCTGTGCCAGTTTCATGTCGAGAAACTCTCGCAAAATATTCCGTCGCGCTGGTTTCGTTATAGAGGTGTCGATAGGTCGTGGTTGCCGACGAGTCCAAAAAGGGGTACCATTACAGAGGATTGTCAGCTTTTTAAGACCAAATCCTATTTGACTAACGATAAAACCCAAAAAATCCTCGATTAGCTTCTACGCGAGCACCGTGCATGACTAGTGAAGTGAGAGCGATTGTCTGCCGCGAACGCACCAAGCCTCGAGAACAGAAAGGAACGCCATGGACCCAATCAGCATTGTTGTTGCTGTGGTTGGCCTAGCCGTTGGCTTTGGTGCGAACAGCGCGATAGCCAAGCAAAAGCTCGGCTCTGCCAAAGACCAAGCCGAAAAAGAGCGCCGCAAGGCCAAGCGCGAAGCAGATAAGTTGCTCGACGAAGCACGCGAGGAAGCTGCCCGGCTCGCCGATCAAGCTCGCAAAGAAGAAAAAGCTCGTCGTGATGAGCTCAAGGATCTCGAGCAGCGGCTTGTAAAGCGTGAAAGTTCGCTGGATACCAAACTTGATGTACTCGACAAGCGCAACGAAAAATTGCGCAGAGGTGAGGACGAGGTCGAGCAGCTGAAGGAAGAAATCCGCGACATTCGCAAGCGCCAGCAAGAAAAACTCGAAAAAGTCGCCAAACTTTCCAAAGAAGAGGCTGCGGCCAAATTGATCAAAATGACCGAACGCGATATTCGCGCGGATCTGACGGGCTTGGTGGCGAAGCTGCAGAATGAAGCCAAGGAAGAAGCCGAAGATCAGGCGGCGATGATTATCGTCACAGCGATGGAGCGCATGGCGAGTGAAGTGACGGCTGAGCGCACGGTGACGAGCCTAAAGCTGAGCGACGACGAAATGAAGGGCCGCATCATCGGCAAAGAGGGGCGCAACATCCAGGCGCTTCAGCGCGCAACGGGCGTTGACATCATGGTGGACGATACGCCCGGCTATGTGGTGCTCAGCTCGTTCGATCCGGTGCGCCGCGAAGTCGCCCGTGAGGCGCTTGAGATGTTGATGAAAGATGGTCGGATTCACCCTGGACGTATCGAAGAGGTCGTTGAAAAAGCGCAGAAAAATGTCGAAAAAGAAGTCGTCCGTGCTGGCGAAGACGCCGCGCGCGAAGTCGGCATCATTGGCATTCCCAAAGAGATTGTGCACTTGCTGGGCGAGCTGAAATATCGCACGAGCTATGGCCAAAACGTGCTCAAGCACAGCACCGAGATGGCGCACATTGCCGGCATCATCGCCGAGGCGCTCGGTGCTGACATTAAGATCGCGAAGTATGCGGCGCTAGTGCATGACCTTGGTAAAGCTATGACGCACAAGATGGAGGGTAAGCACCACCATATTTCGGGCGAGATTTTGCGCAAATATGGCGCGCCCGAAGCAGTGGCACTGGCGGCCGAACAACATCATGATGACGTTGAAGCTACCTCAGTTGAGGCGCTGATTATTCGAGTGGTCGATGCCATCAGCGCTGCTCGTCCGGGCGCGCGAAACATCTCGGCTGAGAATTTTGTCGAACGCATGCGTGAGCTGGAAAATGTCGCCAATTCGTTTGAGGGCATCGAGAAATCGTACGCCATTTCGGCTGGCCGCGAAGTTCGCGTTTTTGTGAAGCCGCAGCATGTTGACGACCTGACGGCGATTCGGCTGGCCCGCGACATTGCCACCAAAATCGAATCAACGATGCAATATCCAGGCACCATCAAGGTGAACGTCATTCGTGAAACAAGAGCGATCGAGTTTGCCAAGTAAAGCAACAGGCTCCGCGTAAATGAAGATTCTCTACATTGGTGACGTTATGGCTGAGCCGGGCATTAAAGTGGTCGAGCGCGTGCTGCCCGGCTTGCGCCGCGATCACCAACCGAGCCTGGTGATCGCGCAGGCCGAGAATTTGTCGGACGGCAAGGGCATTTGCCTGAGTGATTGGGCGCGGCTGCGCGCAGCAGGGGTGGATTTTGGCACTGGCGGCAATCATAGTCTCTTTCGTGAGGAAATATACCCACAGCTGAATGATCCCAATCAGCCGATTATCCGTCCAGCGAATTATCCCCCCGGCACGCCCGGATTGGGGTACAAACAGATACAGACGCCGGCCGGCAGCGTGCTGGTAGTGAGTTTGCTCGGTCAGATTGTTGGCAAGGATGCTGGCGTGCCCGTGGACAATCCGCTGGCGTCAATTGACCGGATTTTAGCGCAGGAAAAAGCAAAAAAGCACGTGGCAACGGTGGTTAATTTTCATGGTGATTACAGTAGTGAGAAGCGAATTATCGGCTACTATCTTGATGGGCAGGTGAGCGCCGTGGTTGGTGACCACTGGCATGTGCCGACGGCTGATGCCGACGTGCTGCCGAAGGGCACGGCGCATATCACGGACGTTGGCATGTGCGGCTCGCTTGATTCAAGCCTCGGCATCACCTTCGAGAGCGTAGTGCCGCGGTGGCGTGACAATGTGCCTGGCCGGAATGTTCTGGCCGAGACCGGCCGGATGCAGTTCAACGCGCTGCTGATTGATCTTGATGAGACGATCGGCCGTGCTCGCAGCGCCGAGCTCATCCACCGCGTGCTCGAGAGCTAGCCCTCCTTGCTGCCGAAGCCGATGAATGCCAGCAGCACGCTCGTAAACACATTGATGATTACAATTTTCACCGCGTCGAGCTTGCTGTTGAGCGCCATGAGAATCGCGCTGGCGAGCCAGATGGTGGCAATGACGCCTGCGGTGTAGGGGTATTTGATGAATAAAATCACGTCTTTGATCATGGCCATAGTCAGGACTCCTCGTTAGTTTTTTGCACTTCATCAAGCATACTCTCAGGCTCAACGCTCGGAGCGTCAAGTGGCTCAGCGAGCTCGGGCGCGGGTGGCGTTGGCTGGGCGAGTTGACTGCCGGCTGGACCGGCATTGATCCGCTGCAAGAGCTGGCTGAACAACGCCGGATCTTTGAGCGCCACGCGTTCGAGCCAATGGTTCACGGTGTTGATCGCTTGCGACATACTTACAACGCTTTCGCTCTGATTGACGATGTCAGGATATTCGCGCTCAACACGTGCAACTGTTTCGCCAAGAATCTTAGGCAAAAGTTCGAGCCGCATGCCCAGCGCGTCAAGAAAGCTGATGTATGTTTGCGCCGCACGCAAAATCTCGGACGACTCCAGCCGAACGATGAGCCCCAAGCGATTATTCTTATTCACCATTTGGCCGAACGCCTGGAGCATGCGCCCGTCCCGCAAGATCGCCTGCAAATCGCTCGCCCCCGTGGTGCTATCAAAAATCTGCTGCACGATGCGGCCGACCTCATGCATGAGGTCGTGGCTTTGCGGCTTTGGGGCGCCGATGAACTCATGCGCGGCGCTGCTGAGCTGCGCTTGAGGCAGCAGCGTGCTTAATTTTTTGAGCGCGCGGTACAAATCGTTCACAAAAAAGCGCATGAACTGCTCGAACATGCCAGCGACATCTGGCGCATCGCCGTACATGCCGTACCACTGCGCGAGAATACCGTAAAATGCCGGCTTGTTGCGCGGTGCGGCCGCTGCGATGCCAAAGTCGATCATGCCAACTTTATTATCAGGGAGAAAACGGATGTTGCCCGGGTGCGGATCGCCCTGAACGCGCGGCATGCCGAACGCGCCGAGCAGCGTTTCGACGCCGAGCGTTTGGAGCTGCACACTGAGGTCGGAACCGATCTGATCGCGCACATACACACGCGGATCGTGGCCCTGCTCGCGCGCCCGTAAAATCTGCGCGCCCGACAAGCCACCCAAAAATTCCTGCACAATAATCCGCGGCGTGCACAGTTCGAGGTATGTTCGAGGAATCACCATTGTCGGGTGATTTTTGTAGGTTTCGTAGAGCTCGCTTGCGAACCGGGCCTCGGTCACATAATCGGTTTCGCTGAGCGTCGCGTCGCGAAACTCCTTGAGCGCCGTGTCCATATTGACGGTCAAATTCGTATATTCCTTGGCGGCAAAACGCTTGCTGAATATGCTGAGCAAACGCAAGTCAAACTTGAGCAGCTCGCGAATCATCGGCCGGAGCACCTTGATGACTACGCGCGTGCCATCGGTGTGTTGTGCTAAATACACCTGGCCGAAACTGCCGGCGGCGAACGGCTCGGGGTGCACGAGTGCGATCTGCGCCAGCTGCTCCGGGTCTAATTCGTCGCGCAGCGTTTGTACGACGTCGAGCTTGATATGGTCGAGATCTTCAAAGATGCGCAGGCGATTCGGATTGTGCCAGCGCTTCATAATCGGTGTGCTAAACAGCACGCCCTGCAAAAACTTCACATACACGCCGCCCATCGCCGCAAATTCGTCGCAGATAAGATTGTACATTTCCTGCTCGTGCCCACGCCGCCGCAGGGTGTACACTCGGCCGCCAAGCCGCGCAAGGCGCCGCGCCCGCGCCCGTTTCAGAGCAGCCGTTGATTGCTGTGATGGCGGCGGTGTGTGGTTCACGCGCGCATCCTCATTGCTTGCTGAAGCCAATCAGGAACAGCGCAATCGTCGACACGATCGCCGAAATGTACAGCTCAAAGATCTGCCCAGCGTCCTTGCGCGTAACGGCCATCAAGATCACGGCGGTCCAGATCAAGACAATGGTTGCGAACACTGACACATATTTCATCTACGACCATTATACCAAGGAATTGCAACTGATTAAGTGGTAGTGCTTAGCTTTCTGCATAAAAGACGCGTAATTGACCTATGGAACACCTGGCGCTTTTAATCATTTCTGATATAATACCCTCGAGATGCCCAAAAAAGCTGCCTTGGCAGTTCCGGGCTCCAGCAACGGGGATTGGCGCAGTTGGCTAGCGCGCGCGGTTTGGGACCGCGAGGTCGAAGGTTCGAGTCCTTTATCCCCGACCAGAAGCATTTTAGGTAAACCCACCATCGCATTTGTATGGTGGGTTTAACTTTTATAGAAGAAGTAGAACTACCCAGCTCCTAGGTCGTAATACATTCGAGCGGCTTTGACTGGTTGGTGGTTTTTGTGCCACATATCAGCGGCACTTGCGTTTTCGTCTAAATATGCGGATAATGGAGCGAGTCATATGACGGGGTGTGGCGCAGGTGGTAGCGCGCAGCGTTCGGGACGCTGAGGTCGGAGGTTCAAGTCCTCTCACCCCGACCAAATCGATTATATCCAAACCACCGACCGGGGAACCTCGGTCGGTGGTTTTTGTGTGGCAGCGTGGCCGAGCGCTAGGCGGATTCTGGTGGCGCGGGCGGTTCGGGCGAGACATCGCAAGGGCGGGCGTTCCATTCCGCCTGGTGTTCGCCGTCGAAGTCAATGGGGCGGACATAGATCATCATGGGATTTTCCTTGCTTGGGTAAAAGCCGGTCACGGTGCCAACCCGGCCGAGGAATTCGGGCCGATGGTCGTAGACTTGCTCGTGCATATGCGGGACATACGGTGCTTGCTCCATGAGGTCAATGGGTTCGGTGGTTTGCGCTGATCTTTGCTTCGTTTCTTGCTTGGGCATTTGCGCGGCTGCTTCGTTTGGAGCAACGTGCTCGATTTCAGCCAGAGTCAGGTTAACTGCCGCCGCTATTTGATCTGGGGAAAGGCCGGCCGCGATGAGATCGCACACGATCTCTCGCTCTTTTGCGGTCGCCCGGTTCGTCGCCGCTTCGAGCGCCCGCAGCTCAGCTCGAACGGCTATGAGCGCCGAAAAAGGGCTGGCTGCTTGCTCTTGAGCGGTGGGGCGAGTGCGGGCTTTTTGGGGCCCTGGTAGTTCTGCTGTGGGCCGGCTATCCAGCGAAAGTGCAACTGCTGCGCGCAGTCCATGCTCGCCTAACGTCTGGCCGGTACTGGCAAGCGATTCTGGCAAACAAATCAGTTCGGACTGGCCTGGCACGCCGTCGGCATTCGCAGGCTGCAATGCCTGCGCTTCGTTTCCGGAAGCTGGCGACAGGTTGGGCTGGTGTGTGTTCATGCTTCTGCGATTTTATAGGGCAGGATTACTCTACGTCAAATGCAGTTTGCAGGCAGTAGGCGATGCTTGCCTGTCGCATGGCTTGCGATCTGCCGAAGGATGCGGCCAACGTGCTTGTTGAAAAGCCGGCTCACTGGGGCTTGTGTTTGCTGGCAACTTGGCAGACAATGGAGCCATGAGTCTTCTCTGGACGGCGCTGGCCTTGCTCGCTGTACTCGCGTTACTGCTCTTTGCGGAGTACATCGCCCGGACGCGCAACATTCACACCGAGCTGACGCGCAAATTTGTGCATATGAGTGTTGGTACATTCGTAGCGTTTTGGCCGTTTTTTTTGAGCTGGCACGAGATTGCGGCCATCAGTCTTGGGTTTTTGATCGTCGTGCTGCTCTCGGTGCGATATGGGGTTTTTCGCTCAATTCATGCCGTCAAGCGTAGTTCGAGCGGCGAAATTTTGTTCGCGGTGATTATTGGTTTGCTGGCGCTCATCAGTTCGGCGAAATGGACTTTTACCGCCGCGATGTTGCACTTGAGCGTCGCCGACGGCCTGGCGGCGATTGTCGGTATTTTATGGGGTGATTCGAATCAATATAAGGTGCTTGGTAGGGTCAAGAGCGTGGCCGGCAGTGCAGCGTTTTTCTGCGTGTCGCTGCTCATTCTCATTGCATACGCGCTGTTTGGCGACGGGGCATCGATTGGTTTCTTTGGCGTGATTGGTCTCGCACTTTTGGCAACCGCTGTGGAAAATATTGCTGCATATGGAACCGACAACGTGGCAGTGCCGCTGGTGGTCGCGCTGGTGTTGAGCAGCGGCGGGCTGTAGATCTTCGGCTACTCTGGCGTTTTGACTGGGGTAAGTCGGCTGTTATGCGCGCGCAATGCATTGAAGATGACGACGACATCGACCAATTCCTGGATTGCGGCGCCATAGATCGGCTGGAATTTGCCGGTCGCGAAGATGGCCATGAGCGCGATGCTCAGGCCGATGCCCACAAGAATGCTTTGGCGGGCGATGAAAAAAGTGCGCTCGGCGATGTTCAGGCCGACGGCAACATATGACAAGTCGTCGGCCATGATGACCACATCGGCTGACTCGCTGGCCGCCGTTGAGCCACGCGCACCGAGCGCGATGCCGATGTCGCTGGCGGTGAGCACAGGCGCATCGTTAACGCCGTCGCCTACGAACGCGACTGGCCGCGCCGTGGCTTGCTCGACAGCGCGGAGCTTGTCACCGGGCAAGGCTTCGGCCACTACCTCTGATATGTTGAGCTTTTTGGCGACGGCGGCAGCGGTGACTTGATTGTCGCCGGTGACCATCATGAATTGCTCGATGCCGAGCGCATGCAGTTGGGCCAGAGTGCTGGGCGCTTCGGCGCGCAGTTCGTCAGTGAACGTAATGACGCCGGCTAGCGCGCCGTCGATGGCAACGAACGCAGCCGTTTGCTGCACATCCGCCGCACGAAAGGTTTTGGGCAGCGCGACGCGTTGGTCGGCGAGCAGGCGCGCTCTACCGATGAGCACGCTGTGTCGTCCGACGGTGGCTTGCAGTCCGTGGCCGGCCATTTCGCGCACGTTTTTGGCCTTGACGATTTTGTATTTTTGCTCAGTTGCGTGAGTAATGATGGCGCGCGCCAACACATGATTGGAGTTTTGCTCCAGCCCGGCGGCCAGGCCGGCCACTTCGCTTTTGGTGTGCGAACCAAAAACGGTGACTGAGTCAACCTTAAGTTCGCCGCGGGTGAGTGTGCCGGTTTTATCGAAAGCAAATGTTTTGGCTTGGGCTAATTTCTCGAGCGCCGAACCGGTTTTGATGATAATGCCGTGCTTGGCGCTGCGGCTCATGCCCGAGATGACCGCGATTGGTGCCGCCAAAATCAGCGGGCAGGGCGTGGCCACCACGAGTACTTCCAGGAAACGAATGGCCTGACCGCTTAGCGCCCAGGTTGTGCCGGCAATGGCAAACGCGATGATAGTGAACGGCACGGCATAGCGATCGGCGAGCCGCACGAATGGCGCCTGACTGTTGCTGGCGATGCGGACGAGTTTGATGATTTGCTCGTATTGACTGTCGGCAGCGACGCGGAGTGCTTTCACCGTGACGACGCCCTCGATGTTTACCGAGCCGCTGAGCAGGCTGGCGTGCGGGCCTTTGAGCTGTGGCAAGCTTTCGCCGGTGAGACTTGATTCGTCGAAGCTCGATTCGCCTTCGAGTACGGTGGCATCCACGGGCACCACTTCACCGGGCCGAATAACGAGCTTGTCGCCGACGACCACAGCCTTAACCGGCACATCGAGCTCTTTGCGGCCGCGTAGCACATGCGCTTTTTGCGGCGCTCTCGTGAGCAGCGCATCGAGCTCGCGTCTGGCGCGATGCCCGGCGTAATCTTCCAGACTTTCGCCGCCGGTGAGCATTAGCACGATCACCATAGCGGCCCAATATTGCCGCATGACAACAGAGGTGAAGATGGCGGTTGCGGCCAAAATGTCGACACCATAGGCGCCGCTGCGCAAGTCTTCAATCATACCCCAGAGCAGCGGGCCGACCTCGACGAGCGCAACGATTCCCAGCAGCCAGTGCGCCGCCAGGTGCAGCCCGGCGGTCTCCATCCCAAGCCCAATTACGGTCGCAATCGCTGCCAGTGCGAACAATTTATATTCTTTTAGAAAATGCATCAGCTTGCGCACGGTTTTTCCTCGCCTTATGATCACAGTATAGCAAACCGCTCGCTCCGGCACGATATGTGCGGCGTTTGGTCCACATCGCTTATGAGCCTTTTCGTCCTTTTGGACTCATCAGCATGAGCGCGCACTCATGGAAGGTTTTTGGAGGCTTGGAGCTGGTGCGGTGGTAAGCCTGTTGGGGCTTTGGGCCTTGGCGGTAAAATGCCAAGCGCCTTTTTCGCCACGCACCAGCTCCTGTGCCTCTTTGGGAACGACTGGCTGCGGCGATGAAGTATCCGCCACAGCTGTTCGCGTCGTTACGCATCGCCAGGGTTGTTGCCCTCCGATTGCTCAGTCTCTCCGGAGTCGGCGGTGCCCGTGAGCCCAGCGTGCCATGCATTTACGTCGTTCAACAGCTGGTCTTGCCAGTCGGGACGCTTGATGAAATGCTCGATCGGGTTGATCTCGGCGAGGGCTTCTTCGGCACGTTCTTTGCCGAGCCGCGCAGCATACCAAATTGCCCAGGAACTGTAGAGGGCTAGAAGCACGGCGAACCCGATCCCGACGGCTAGACCCACAGCGTGAGAGATATTGTTCCAGCTGAGGTAGGTCGCTCCGAACCCGATCAAGAACATCCAGAATCCGACATCCACGCGGCGAGCGAGCTTTTGCTCTTGCTCGGGCGTGAGGTGCAGGCCGGGGCTGCGCTCCTTCGTGCGGAAATCCAGGCAGTGCCGGAGTCGTGCCGGTGCGGCGCGGTTCTGGACGCTGTGGGATTTGCGCTGGTCGTAGAGCGCCTTGCAGCAGCACGGCAGGCAAACGGCCCAGGTGAGTAGCACGATCCATCGTGCCGCGTACCATCCGGCAAGACTGCCGATCATGGCACCGCTGGCGCCCGAGATGGCAATGCCCATCAGCAGAATGGTAACGACCTTGAAGATTGGTTCATCCGGCGGTTTCGGCGTGGCCAATCCAATCCTCCAAAGAAATCTCGCGACGTGCTGACGTGTCAGCCGTCACTTCCAGGGCGTATCCTGGCTTTCAACCCCTAGATGAGGCGAGCATAGTATAGAATATTCCGGCGATTGCCGCAATAGCGGATGCGCCCCTCACGCCTGCCGCCTAGATCTCGGCGCGAGTCTCGCTCTTTGCTGCCGCGAAAGAGGCGTTACTTGACGCTACAAGGTGCCGGTCAGTTATCTTCGACAATGATCTTGAATGAAGCTGCCAGCAACGGCGCGATGTGCATGAGCTGCGCGGTGTCGATAATCGCGCCGCCAAAGCTCTCGATGCCCAGGATCGCGCCGATGTCCGACTGCCGAAAATCGGCGTGCACAAGCTTTGCGCCCGAGAATTGCGTTTTGGCGAGCACGCAGTTTTTGAATGTGACATTCGCGAGCGTCGCCTGGTAAAAATCCGCTTCGCTCAGGTCGCAGTCCGCAAAGGCAACATTCTTGAGCTTTGCAAAACGGAAGTTGGCAAGATCTAGCTTGGAATTTTGAAACGAGCAATCTTGCAGCGAAGATTGCTGGAGCTGCAAACCGGTGGCTCGACTGTCGAGCACTGTCGCGCGTTGCCATGACGCCTCCGGCAGCTGCGCGGCCGTGAAATCACAGCGGCTCAGTACACAGTCGAGTAGGCGCATTTTCTCGAGCATAGCCTGCTCAAAACCGACGTGGCTTAGGCGGGATTCGGCGATATCAAGCGCCTTGATCCGCGCCCCGCCCAATGATTGCTGCTCGATCAAGAAGCCGCCCAGCGTCACATCTTGCCGCGCCGCTCGCCCAAAGTCGAGAAGAGGTGTGAGGCCGGCGGGCAGTTGAGGTTTGGTGATCATAGTAAAACCATAGCAAATAAAGCGCTTCGCCGCCATCGAGCCAGTCATTGAGTCGAATACGGAGCTCGTTTTGCTTGCGGCACAGCCATTTTCTAACAACAAGTAATTACTATGTGCCGCAAAAGGATGGATTCGTGTATAAAAAAGCTCGCGAGGCTTGAAACTCGCGAGCAATAATTATCTTGGGGCGAATGATGGGGCTCGAACCCACGGCCTCCGGAGCCACAATCCAGCGCTCTAACCTACTGAGCTACATCCGCCAAAGACGCATCTACTGTAGCATTTTTTGTCAGGATGCGCCAGGGGTTTTGCGGGATTTGGCGATTTCGTGGCATTTGGGCGCGGGTTATTTTTCCTGGCGGCGAATGGTGGCCGAGCCGAATGCCAACACCACAATGCCGACTCCAACGACCACGACCAAATCGCGCGTAAGTGTGGTCGTCCAACTCGCATGCGTAGTGACTTGCTTCATGGCGTCGACGCTGTAGGTGAGCGGCATGCAATCCGCAAACCACTGGAGCGCGCGGGCCATATGATCGCGCGCTACGAACAAGCCGCAAGTGAGCAATTGCGGAAAAATAAACGCTGGCATGAACTGTACCGCCTGAAATTCACTGGTCGCAAATGCACTCATAAAGAGCCCGAGCGCCGTGCCGAGCAGTGCCGCGGCCACGGCGCTCACCAGCACCGGCAGCGTGCCGCCGAGCACCGTAACGCCCAGCAAGCCGAGCACGACCGCGCTCGCAAGGCTGGCCTGCGCGAATGCCAGCACGGCAAACGCCAGCGCGTAGCCGAGCATGATGTCGAGCTTGGCAATCGGGAAGGTCATCAGCCGATCAAGCGTGCCGATAGTGCGCTCGCGGAGCGTTGTAATTGAGGTGACGATGAACATGAGCACCAGCGGGAAAATGCCCAAAATCATCGGTGCCAGATTGTTGAACAGTGCGCTATCGCTCTGAAACACATACTTCAAAATAGTCAGCAGTACGCTCGGCACCAATAGCACGAGCGCCAGCGTCCGTTTGTCGTGCGAGAGTTGCTGGAGCACGCGGACAGCGGTGGCCAGGGTTTTGCGCGGGCTCATGCGGCGGCTCCCACCAGGTGCAAAAAGCTTTGCTCGACGGTTTTGGTGTCGGTTTGCTGGCGCAATGCGGCTGGCGAGCCGTGCGCGAGGATACGGCCCTCGCGAATCAAGAGCAAATCCTGGCAGCGTTCGGCTTCGTCCATCACGTGGCTTGAGATAATCAGCGTTGTGCCACCCTTCGCTAGCTCATAAAATAGCTGCCAAATCTGCTCACGAAGGAGCGGATCGAGTCCGACGGTCGGTTCGTCCAGCACCAGCATGCTCGGGTTACCGAGCAGCGCGACGGCCAACGAAACGCGCTGCTTTTGGCCGGTGCTCAAGCTGGAAACGAGCTGCGTGGCCTGGCGCGTCATGTCGAGCTTGTGCAAAATTTCAGTGATAGCCGCCGGCGCAGCACGCCGTTCGAGGCCACGCATAGTCGCGAAATAGCGCATATTTTGGAACACAGTGAGGTCGCTATACACGGAATTTTCCTGCGTCATATAGCCAAGCTGCTTTCGCAAGCTGGCCGAGCCCGCCGGCGCGCCGAGGACTTCCAGATGGCCGCTGCTCAGTCTCTGGCGGCCCACGATCGCACGAATAAGCGTGGTCTTGCCGGCGCCGGAAGGGCCGATGAGCCCCGTGATGCTACCGTGCGTGATCGTGGCATCCAGGCCATCAAGCGCGCGAAATCCATGCCCAAGTTCGACGATCACACCATCGATTCGGACCGCTGCGCTCGCTGTTAGCATGCCACCATCATAGCATAAGCACGGCTCATCATCACTCGCAATGCGCCGATTGAGGTCACGAAGATCTTAGCGCAACTATGTTCAGCACCGCCGCGAGTGGTCGTCAGGCCAGTCTAGCCGAGCCGAGTAACCGGGTACCCTGGTACGCTCGCCGGGAAAGCCGGGTGGGCGACGACGCGATTGAGGGTTAGCCAGGTTTCATCGAGCACGTCGCTGGCAAACTCGCTTGTAGGAAGCTGCTCAAGGTTGTAGAATCCGCCAGCGTATGGCTCATCACCCGTCTCGACGAGTGTCCAGAATTGATTCGTCACCTCGTTCCCGCGGCCATCGAAGCGGAACTGGGCCGGCAGTTGATGAAGTTCGCCCGCCGGCGTAATGCCCGTCAGCTCGTCGCGATATATTCGACGGATTGGCCCGTTGAGCGTCCTCGGCTCATCCTGGATGTCATTGCCCAGTATGACTGAGCCGCTCAGTACGAACTTGCCGGGCCACCAGGGGTCATTTTCACTGCGGCGCTCCAGCCAGACCTCAGGTCCTTGCTCCTGCTCGCGAATTGCCACAATCTCGACCGTTGCGGCAACGCCGAGGCGACATGCTTGCTTAAAGTACTCCAGCGGCTGACGGCCGGGCTCCATGTACTCCATGTACGCAGCCGCCGCCTCGGCCGCCGCTCTGGCTGCCGCCTGTCGATCAATTGCTGCCATTTCTGCTATCTCTCTTGGGGTGTAGATTTGAATTTCGCTCATGGTGAAGAAGTATAGCCAAGCGGAGGCACCGCCGCAAGCATGAGTGCACGCCACAACAGGGCGAGCGAGCACGTCATCCGGCGGCAGGCGCTGAGCCACATAGTTACGTTTACTTATCAAGCTGTGCTCGGTAAAATGACTATTGATTCGAGGCAGCTGCCCGAATCAAGCCAACCCAGGAGTTGATCTGCTGTGATGGGCAGGATGCGCAAACGCCGGATTTTAGACAAGCAACACGACCACCGGATCGTAGGCAAGTGGCACGTACAGGGTCCGCTGTCTGTCGCTCGAGCTGCTGATGGTTGCGTCGCCGTCCGCGGCAAGACCACGGACGGCGAGCAAGCCCTCATGTACTTACCTAAGGCGTCATGGCAGGAATTCCTCGACGGCGTGAAAAACGGTGAGTTTGATCCGCCGTCGGACAGGGCTGACGCCTGACATCGGGCAAGAGCGGCGACCCTAAGTAATCGTTCAGCTGGGATAGTCGCTTGGCTTTGTGCGGCGCTTGGCTGAATTGGCCTGAGCGATCCTATCCACTCCGCTCCGAGGGCCGTTAAAGCGGTTCGTGCCCAGCTGCTTCCGGCGACAGAAGCGGTTGCTCTACAGGGGTTGGCCAACGGCCGGACGCACTCCGACCGGGGGATTTCGCATTGTGCAATGCGATGCTGAAATCCCCCAACTATTTATCCCGCTCGGCGAATATCGAGTCTTGATCCCGCGGAAAACGAACCTTTCAAATGCGCAATTATAAACTACCCGCCTGGCTCAAGCTTCCGTCGCCCGTACCAGATCTGTTAAGACAAAGCATAAGCATAATGTTGACTAAGTCACACATATATGTTAGTATTAATATCGTAATCTCCCAAGATAAAAAGGAAAAAATCATGCCGAAGAATGTGCGAATAGAAACCCCTTACGCAACTTTTAACATTGGAAACCTAGAGGGCGAGTATCACGAAGGCGATGCATACGTGGCCGCAAACGCGGAGTCGAACGCTCGAGCGTGGCGAGATGCAAAGGCAGCTCAAAGCGAAGCGCGCCATCCGGGCGCGATGAATGGCGACCTTGTCGGTGGCCGCACCATCATAAATGGCAAGGTGCGATCTCCGAAGGCCCCAAGCAATACTGCTCGTCGCCCACAACGTATCGAGAGCACGCCGGAAAGCCCCGTGCCGTTGGCCGAGCCGGTTGATGCATCCCCACGAAAACCAATGACAGAGGCGACGATCCCTGGAGCCGAAGGCGAGGTTTTATTCCCCGAAGTGCCACAAGCTGTGGGAGAACTGGCGGTTAGTACCACGGTCGCACAGCGTAATCCAGGCTTTGCTATACATAACAGCGCCTTAGCACAGCAACTGATTAGCAGCGTAGAGGCTCGGTTTGGCAATAATTTGCACAACGGTGGAGCGCCGTAATACTGCTGCGTTCGTTGCCCGCACCCGATCAGACAATACCCCAAAACAACTCCGTACCATACTAAAAATCCCAAAAACGACCGTGCTTTTTGGGATTTTTAGTATGGTACCCCGGACAGGATTCGAACCTGTGACCTTGAGCTTAGAAGTCTCTTGC
>CAZAFC010000008.1:0-49404 GCA_964484675.1 uncultured Candidatus Saccharibacteria bacterium
GCGACCTAGTGGTTAACAGCCACCCGCTCTACCGCTGAGCTACCCCGGAATATGATACTGCTGGCGGCGCGTGAGCGTCCGGCCGCGGTAACTAGGGTGATTATAGCGAATCGCGGCGCGCCTGACAATGGTTTTTGCACGAGTGGAATGTCGGCCATGAGGCAGCTGATATTTGCGCACGACTTCGGCCAATCATAAGAAAAGTTATTACTAGCACACAACTTATATATGATCGGGCTTGCATCGAGCGCCAAGATGGGGCATACTGGAATGACTAAGCACGATGTGCAAGGTGGTTGATTTGGGAGATAATACACAACGGTCTATGCAGAACCTGGCTGCGAAGTTGGCGCGCAAGCAGCTTCCTGTAAGGGTAATCTACATTTCATCCTACGTGCCTCGGAAATGCGGTATTGCGACATTTACCAAGGACCTCACGACCGCTATCAACGACCTCAATCCTCAGGCTTTGGCCGAAATTATCGCCATGAACGACGAAGTTCAGCCGTACGACTACCCGTGGGAAGTCAAGCTCCGGATCGATCAGCACAATCCGCAGGACTACGCTCGCGCGGCACAGTACATCAATAATTCTTCGGCCGACGTTGTGAATATTCAGCACGAATTCGGGCTGTTCGGTGGCGAGCGGGGCGACTATCTCCTGCCCTTGCTCGACGAAATCAACAAGCCGATCGTCACGACGTTTCACACCATTTTGCCCGAGCCCGATCAGCACCAGCTGTACACGTTGCAGCGGATTGTCGAGAAATCGGCGGCGGTGATTGCTATGACCGAGAGCTCGCGCCAGATCCTTATTAATGTGTACGATTGCCCCGAGAACAAGGCGATGGTGATCCACCACGGCGTGCCGGATTTCAGCTTCAACGGCATCGCGCAGCACAAAAAACGCCTGCGAATTACGGCCGCACCAATGATCCTCACGGCTGGTTTGCTGAGCCCGAACAAAGGTGTTGAGCACGTGATCGACGCGATGCCGGCGATCGTCGAGCAAGCGCCGAAGGCCAAGCTGTACATCGTTGGGCAGACGCATCCGCACATTTTGCATCGGCATGGCGACAGCTACCGCGACGGGCTCAAAGAGCGTGTGCGTAAGCTGAAAATGTCGCGGCATGTGGTGTTCGTGAATCGGTACGTGGATGCCGAGGAGCTGCGGCGCTACTATCTTGCGGCCGATTTTTTCATCACGGCGTATCCGGGCATGCAGCAGCCCACCTCTGGCACGCTGGCGTGGGCGGTCGGCGCTGGCAAAGCGTGCATTTCTACGCCGTATCACTACGCCAAAGAGATTTTGGACGGCGAAGCTGGCTTGCTGCTGCCGTCGCTGAGTAGCGCTGCAATCGCTGAGGCTGTTATTTCGCTTTGTAACGACACGCCGCGGCGCTTGGCGATGCGCCAGCAAGCATATAAGAAAGGCCGACAAATGACATGGGGGAACACTGGATTGAACTACCTGCATCTTTTTGATTTGGTGCGCCAAGCGCACGTGCAAACGCAAACGCAAGGCGGTGTGGCATGAACGTGCTGACGCATTTGCATTGGCTGACCGATGATTTTGGTGTCTGGCAGCATACCAAGGGCGACGAAATTCACCGCGAGATGGGCTATGCGCTCGACGATTCGTCGCGTGCTCTTATTGTGTACTTGCTGTATGGCGACAAGAAGCGCGCCAAGATTTGCCTTGACTATATTGCTGCGTCGCAGACACCAAAAGGCTTTGTGGGGTTTTACGACGGCCACCGCCAGCCGCTTGATGATAACAGCTCCGACGATGCGCACGCGCTGGCGATTTGGGCATTGGCTGTGGCAGTGGAGCAGGATTTTCATGCCGACGAAGCTAGGGCGGTTTTGGCCAAATGCTCTGTTGACGGCTTGCTCGAGCGTGGCTATGCGCACACGCTGGCGTATTTGCTGCTGGCCTATAGCGCGCTCAAGGATAAGCCGATGGCCGACCGTGTCGCGGCGCGCCTGCTCGAGCAATTCGATGGCGAGCTTGGCTGGTTTGGCGAGCGGCTCACCTATGCCAACGCGGCGTTGCCGTGGGCGGTGCTGCGCTACCGGCGCACGTTCGACAAGCAGTTGAGCGCTAAGGCTAAAAAAGATCTCGACGGCATCGTGCGCCAAGCGCTCGACACGCTCGAGGAATACTGCCGCTTGGGCGTGATTCCGGCGCCGGTGGGCAATCGAATTTGGCAGCGCGTGGGCCGCGTGGGGCGTGACATCTACGGCCAGCAGCCGATCGACCCCGGCTTCATGGTGCTGTTTTTGGCTGATGCATTTGAGCAATACGGCGAGCCGGAGTTGGCGAGCAAGACCGACGATTGGATGCGCTGGTTCTTCGGCAATAACATCTACAAAACAAGCTTGATCTCGCCACGCCACGGCTGCGGCGATGGCCTGTACGCGCAACCGCGTGGCGTGTGTGATAACAAGGGAGCGGAGTCGGTAATTCTGTATCTTTGGGCTCGCTATGCGCACGCTCATGTGCAACAATTAGCGTAATGTAAACGGGCGACGCGAATGGCTAAGCAAGCACAAACTGATGATCTGTGGGTGGAGCGCTACGGCTACATTTGTCCGCCGAAGCGCGGCAAGATTGTCCTCATCCATGGGGTTGGCCAGAACGACACGTACAATCCGACATTTTACGAAGGCAGCAACGACATGATTATGGCGTTTCGCTGCGAACCGCGCTCCAGCAACGCCGCGGCGCCGGTTTCGTATCATCCGAGCATCGCGTTTGCCCGGCAAGATGCGCGCGGCATCTGGCGATTGGCCAAAGATCTTGAGCCGTTCACGATGATGGAAGATCCGTTCATCTTTTACGCCGAAGATCGCGGTGTCCAACAAGTGGTGTTTGGTGGCGTGTGGGTGCGCAATGTGCGCGGCAAGATTATTCCGCGCACCGAGTTTTACAAGGGTGTGACGCTCGAAACACTCGAGCGGATCCCCTTCGCCATGATCGATAACATGAAGGACGTGCGGCTGATGCAGCTGCCGGACAATCGCATGCTCGTGTGCCGCCGGCCGCAGGGCGACAAATACATGCGCGGGCGGATTACCCTGCATGTGATTGACTCGCTCGACGAATTAGTGGATATCGACAAGATTGATTTGCCGGTGTTGGCGATCCTCGATAGTTGTCAGGATGCGCTCGATTGGGTGGGCGTGAACGGTGTGCAGATTCTGAAGGATGCCGAGGGTCGCGCGTGGGTTGGCTTGCTCGGCCATGTGGCACTTGAGGACCACCATCACACGGTGCACTACGCGATTTGCACCTATCGGATCGCGCTGCAGGATTTGCTCAGCAATCAGGTGCGCAACGTTTGCCCGCACATTATTGCGACGCGGTCGTGTTTTGAGGACGGCCCAAGCAAAACCGACGGGCTCAAAGATGTCGTTTTCCCCGGATATTTGCAACATATCGATGGCTACAAGTATCGACTGTGGGCCGGGCTTTCGGACGCGCGCATTGGTTGCGTGGAGCTCGAGGACCCGTTCCATTTGCGCGGCTAGACTGATCGCACGATACGCTGGGCTTGGCGATCGGCTTCGCGCTTTTTAAGGACGGCACGCTTGTCGTATTTGCGCAGGCCCTTGCCAACGGCGATGCGCAGCTTGATGAAGCGGCCGCTGGTGATGAGCTCGAGCGGCACGATGGTGCGGCCCTGCTGTTTGACCTCGACGAGTTTGTCGATTTCGCGCCGGCGCGCAAGCAGTTTGCGGGCGCGGGTTTGCTCAGTTTCGTCGATCGGTACGCCGCTGGTGCCGTTGATGGCCGCGTTCATCAGCCACAGCTCGTTGTCTTTGACGGTTACGAACGCTCCGCGCAGCTGGCCGTGACCCATGCGCAATGCCTTTGTCTCGGCACCGGTGAGTTGCACGCCCACAAGCAAGCTGTCGTCGAGCGCATAATCATGGCGCGCCCGGCGATTCACGATGTGCTTGGCGCTCGGCTGCTTTTGTTTCATGCCACTAGTATGCCCCAGTTTGCCGGATTAGCCAAGGTTGCCCTGCCGGGGTGCCTCATGTATGCTTGCTGCATGGTAAACGCTTATTTTGATGGGCCTCGCTTGCCCGAGAATTTGCAAGCCGCCTGGGACGCGAATGCCGATTTGCAAAAGTTGCATGGCCAGCTGGCAGGCATAACGCTTGCGGAATATGTGACGACCTCTGTTATCGCGCGTGCCGAAGTGCAGCCGGCCCCTGGTGAGCGTGGCATGAGCCACGTTGACATTCGTGCGCCGGAAGAGGATCCCGACGCGCCGGCGCTGGTGATGCTCGAACCATTTGCGATGGGCTGGGGCACTGACGCGCCGCAAATAGTGATGCAGGTTGAGGCGACTCTCGCGGCACTGCCCGAGCCGCGCCGGGTGATCGTGATTCCCAACACCACGCACGGTCAGCCAGCGGCCGATCTATCGCGCGAGGAGCGCCGCATGCACGCCGGGGGCGATTTTGCGCCATTTGCCGAGCGAGTGCTGCGCACATTGACGGCGCGCGGCATCGAGCATTTCCAGCTGCTGGGCTATTCTCAAGCCGCGAGCACTGGCTCAAAATTGCTCGCCGAAGCAACGAGCGCAGAGCGTGGCTTTGGCGTTGGCCCCAGCGGCTTGTTCGATCCGCCAACGATTGTGCAGCGAAGTTTCGGCAAACTTTTCAAGGATTTTACGTGTAACGGCAACGCTGGCCTGAAGCGGATTCGCCAAGAAACGGGCGTGCCGATGCTCGCCGAGCTTTTGACCTCTGGCGGCTTTGTGCAGAACGCTCGCGGATTTGTCGGATATGCGCGTTCAGTTAGCCATTCGCATAACAGAGCAATGATTGGCGGTTTGCAAAAGGCGACCTTCGAGCCGAACGTGGCCGGTTATCTGGCTGCGAGTGATGAAACACATGGCGGCCTGGGCGCGCCGCTCCTGCTCGCGCGAGCTGAGCGCAGTCGCATCACGCCGGCGGAGCCGTTTTACGAAGTAACCGACCGGCTCAAAGCCCAGAGCGCGGCGGCCGGCTCAGCGGCGCGAGTGTCGGCGCTCGAAATCCCCGGCTACGGCCACGAGATGGGCGACCATATTTATGCATATGCGCTGCTGGCACGAATGGCACTCACGGGCGCACATTCTTCGCAGATGTAGGGGCTGCCTCATGCTTGGAAATTACTTTTGGCTGGGTGAGTCCTTGGGCCAGGCGGCGAAGGCGTTCCGAGCGGCGTTCCAGACGCTCGGGTCGTGCAGGATGACTTTGCGGTAGTACCAATATTCGCTGCCCCAGAGGTCCACGCTTGGCATGCCGGTTTGGCGGCCAAACGCAACAGTGGCCGTCAGCCGCGCGGCGTCCATGCTTTTGTTTTGCTCGGCGAGCGAAATTTCCGGAATGCTTTTGCCGTGCGGCGGCCACGCTTCGGCTTGCAGTTCGTGCACGACGGAATCTTTGCCGGTCAGTATTTTCTGCATGCCGGCCAAGAACGAGTAGTACCACGATGGCAGCGGATAATTGAAGTAACGGTGCGTGACGTTGCCGTCCCACACGCGGCGGTAGATCGACATGCCGATGAAGTCCGGGCGCGGCTGGCCGAGCGCCCAACCGGGGAAATTATTGCTGCGCGACATAATGATCGGTCGGCTTGGGTCGGCTTGCTTCACGAGGTTGAATTCGCTCACCAGCCGGCTGCGACTGTAATCAGTGCAAGTACCAAAATTGTTTAGGAAAAACTCGTTTTCGAGCTGGTAGCTTTTGAGGCTCGGTGAATATTTGTACCGGCTGATGACGGCGCGCATGAACGCCTCGAGCTGTGGCTGCCACTGACTCTTCGGTTCGCTGGCGGCCCAGCTGGGCATGTGGCACTCTGGCCAGCGCGGCTGGCGCAAGCCGATCGCCAGGCTGACGCTGGCGTGGGCGGCCTCGGCTTTTTGAAATTGCCAATCGAGCTGGCTGAAATCATACTGTCCGGGGCTCGGCTCGAGGTCGCTCCAATAGCTCGTCAGGCGGAATTGGCGCACATGCAAGTCGCCGATGAGCGCATCCATCGTGCTCTTCGGGTCGACTCCGAGACTCTGCGCGTAGTCGGGCACGAATGTCACGCCTAGCGTGTGCGGCTTGCCCTTTTCGCTGTGCTGATACCAGAGCGCGATGCCGTACATACTGGCGAGCGCCGCCACAATGATGCCAATGAAGATAACGACCAGCTTGTGCCACCAATTCTTACGCCAAAAAGCCTGGTAGCCGCGCCACAGCCGCCCCGGCATACGCTGAATTTTGGCGAAATTTGTCTTGCAAAAGCGTGAAATTGATTTGGTCATAGCGTAAAATAGATCCAGTGAAACCACATATTCGCGTGAGCCTCATGATCCCAGTATACAACGAAGAACGCTACATTGGCGCGTGTTTGGCCGCGATTGCGCGCTTGAGCGCCAAGCCGTTTGAGGTGATCGTGGTGGACAACGGCTCGACCGATGACTCGATGGCGATCGTGCGGACATTTCCGTTTGCGCGGATTGTGCATGAGCCGCGGCGCGGCTTGGCGTTTGCGCGCGATGCCGGGTTTAATGCGGCGCGCGGCGACGTGATCGGCCGGATTGATGCCGACACGCTGCTCGACCCTGATTGGATTACCAGGGTGCAGCAGTTGTTTGCCAATCCAGGCGTGACTGCGGTGAGCGGTGCGATTGATTACTACGATATTTCACTCAAGCGCTTGGTTGGCTGGTTTGACCTGCGCTTTCGGCATTTGTTCGCGTGGTATTTGCGCGACGAGGCATTTTTGTTCGGCGGCAATATGGCGATGCGGCGCTCTGCGTGGCAAGCAGTGAGTACCGCGCTGTGCCATGCACGCGAGTTGCACGAAGATCTCGACATTGCCGCACACTTGTCATTGCTAGGCGCTGGCGGCGTGCGATTTGTGCCCGGGCTGCATGCTGAAGTTTCGGCCCGGTGTGTTGACGATTCGTTTCGTCATTTTGTGTTCTATATGTTGGCCAGCCCCCGAACATACGCGGCGCATGGTTTGCGGCGCCAGCGCGTGATGTATCTGTTGATCGGATTTTTGATGACGCTCTATTGGCCGATTCGCCTGCTCTATTTTGCATCAGATACAGAGACCGGGCGATTTTCGGTTCGTGCTTTCAACCATGCCCGAGCACATCGGGCGCTGCGCCGCAGTCCGGTCGCACTTGATTCGGCCGAGTAACTGCTGAATCAGCTGTGCGGCGTGCTTGTCGGCTACACATAATTTATGTGGCGTTGTTGGTTTGCCAACGACCGCCTGACTCTTGATATGGTTTGCAGGCAGCCCAAAGGCCCCGATGCGCTGCTTGCGCCGTGGCTTGATCGGCCGAGAACGCGCTCGACTTGCTAAATGTAAATTGGATATAAGCGAATCCGTAGCCGTTTTGGATAAGCAACTCATCGACGAGCCGGCCATCCGGCAAATACACATAGCGCAGGAGCCGATTGTAGCGATCGCGATTGTCGCTCTGGCTGTCGGCCTCAAGTCGTACTTTGCCTGAGCCGATCAGGCTTTTGGTGTAATTGGCGGCCGCTTCGCCGTAGCATTGCACCGGCGTGTTGGGTTTGTGCGTTTCGGGCGTATCGACGCCGATAAGGCGCACTGATTCGGCTTTGCCACTCATATTTACAGATATGGTGTCGCCATCGATAAAATGATTGACGCTGTATAGGCCGGGACTGGATTCGGTGACGGCATTGCCGAGGAGGCGGCTGCTGACGGTGGTGCCGGGAACCTTGCCAAGCGCATAGATTGCAGCGGCAATCAGAAGAGCTCCGATCAGGAAGAATGCCAGCTGCTGAGTACGGAATCGAGATCGAAACGGCAAATGCATGGCAGCATTGTACCGATGGTTCGTCAAAAAGCAAATGCTTTTTTAAAAATCGATGCCTTTGTTTGCCAAGAATTTGTCGTCGAAGTGGTGTTTTACCTTGGTCATGTTGGTGACGATGTCGGCCAGCGCCAGCAGATCTTTGGGGAAATCTCGCCCCGTCAGGCACAAGCTCGTGCCGGCGGCGCGGGTTTCGATCAGCGTGCGCAATTGCGCCGTATTCAACAGGCCGTCGTGCACGGCATTATTAATCTCATCGCAAACCACCAGCTGATAGTCGCCGCTGGTTGCCGCGCGGAGCGCCTCTTTGTACGTCTCGTGCGCAGCCTGGCGGTGTTGCTCCTCGCTCACAAATTCCGCGCTCAGCTCGCCGGCTTGGTAAAACCCTTTGCCGCCTTTGTAAAAATGCAGCTGATCTTTGAAAAGCGGCATAATATCGCGAATGAACACGTGCTCGCCGACGCCCCAATATTTGATGAATTGGATGAACGCCACGTT
This sequence comes from uncultured Candidatus Saccharibacteria bacterium, assembly GCA_964484675.1. Taxonomy (GTDB): domain Bacteria; phylum Patescibacteriota; class Saccharimonadia; order Saccharimonadales; family UBA4665; genus CAZAFC01. The sequence continues at coordinate 8,349 of CAZAFC010000008.1, forward strand.
CCAGCGATTGCCGAGCGCGCGCGCCAGGAGGCCAAGCGCGGCGCTCGTTTTGCCCTTGCCTTCGCCGGTGTACACAAGCACAACTGATGATTTGGTCTGGTAGTCCTCGTAAGCCACGGAAGATAGTATGCTACGCGACGCTTCGTTCGTCCAGCGGCTCATCCGGAGATTGCTGAGTGTGCCAGGCTGAGCGTTGCCCAAAATACACGCGCAGACTGGCGAGCGCTAGATTGCGTCGAGCTAGCCCGATACGACTGCTGGCGGGCCCCATTTCCTTGAGCTTTTGAAGCTGCTGCATGTATTCGGCGTCGTGGTAGTGCGCCTCACGCGTGGCCGTATCAAAACTCAGCAGAATGTGCGGGCCATTGCGCGTTGGCTCGGTCACTGCTGTCAGAGCACCCCGAATCAAGTCGACGATCGCATGGTCGTCGGCGCTCAGCGTGCGCTCGGCTGGCTCGGCGAGCGGATCTGCTGATGCCGTGCCTGACTCGGCGGCAATTACCCGCGGATCTGATAAAAAAGCAAGCACCCGTTCGGGTGCTTGATCGTATTGCATGTTGAGGCGGCTGAGCTGATGGCCGCCCGCGGCTGGCCCTCGCTCTCCGAGAACGCCAACCCACGGCTCCTCAGTAAGTGGTTGTCTGAAGGTCGGTTGCTCGTACATACACATCCTCCAAGTTACATATGATACATTCAGTATGTGCGCTCACGCATGGCTCGGCAGTGAACTATGTCATTTGTTGAAGTGCCGAAGTGCGAGTATGATGCAAAACCTGTCATGTCGATGACCAGATGATGAAAACTCCCGGGTGGCGATGCGCCTACACCAGCTTGTGCGCTTTGAGCGCGGCGTCGATTTTTGGCCGGTCGAAGCCAATGATAATATCGCCGTCGATATCGAGCACCGGGATGCCCATTTGCTTAGATTTTTCGACGGCTTCGTCGGCCCATTTGCGGTCGCTCTCAATGTCGCGATCGGTGTAGGCGACGCCGATTTTGTCCAGGTATTCTTTGGCGGCATGGCAAAATGCACACCAGCCGGCGGTGTAGATGGTTACGTGCGTGTCGTTGCTCATATATATAGTGTAGCACTTGCAGCCGTTTGCGGGTAGCCTGGCGGGCGGTTTTCTGGCCGAAGTCGCCAGAGTTTGTGCTACGACCCTGTCTATGGTATAGATATAGTACTTCCGGAAAACTCTGGATGCACATTCAGAGTGTTTCTGGCATTCGTGTATCTCCTTACGCGATTCTCTTCGATGAGAGGATGCACTATGGTCCAAACGTTCGGTAGCTCGGTCTACACGGCTGGCTGGATGGGCGTGGCTGCCGTGGCCCTTATGATGTGCCTGCTCCTTGCAGGCACGCCGCGGCCGCCCATGCTGCGCGACAGGATCGTCGCGGTGCTGCTCTTCGTGGCTGCCGCGCTCAATGTCCCGGCGCTCGTCTGGCTGCTGAAGGCACAGGGTGAGATCAGGGCTGCGAAGTCGATGCACCTGCCCGTGTCGGTGCCGCCGCCCCACCCTTCGCACTGGATTATCTGGGCGATGATCGCCAGCCTCACGGCGGTGTTCACTGTCCTCGTGATGCCGACTCATCAGCGGACGGTCCCTTCGTTCCTGTTCGCCGCTCTTGCCGGCGAGCTGGGCGCCATCGGTGTGATGCGGAATCTGAGCCCGCGCGAAGAGGCTACGAGCGCTACTGTCGTGCTGTGCGCGGTGGCCATGCTTGTGTCGCTGATGTGCTTCGCCATCAAGCGGCTGCGGCAGTTGGCTACTGAGCAGCGCTCGGATCACGCCGGCCCGTCGCTTCCGCCCGTGTCTGTCGCGGATGATGTCGATGCCGCGTTCGGTCCGGACGTTCAGGCCGTGTTCGGCGCCTACGGTGAGTACGACCGCGAGCACGATGGCCCCGACTGTGGCTGAGCGACCCCTGGCCGTACGGCGAGCCCTCGCATTTCGAGGAACCTCGCCGTACGGCCGCCGCAAGAAACACTCTGACTTTATTCATAATAATCGCGCGAAAAAGGGCGACGATTGCCCCGCCAGCTGGCCCGCATGAGAGCATGCAGCAACTGGGCACATTCGAGATAGTAGACATTTAGTTTATAATATGTAGATCGTCAAATATGACGACATCCATCTACCCTAGAAAGGGCAGAAGCATGGCAGACGGCAAAGAGCTCAGGGTTGGCTTCCAGTTCGATACGGCTAGCTTGGCCGTGGACCTCGGCTTGAGTGAGCCACTGTTCGCCGGGAAGAATCCCTTGGAGGGTACCCACTACTCCTCGACAGAGCAGACACCCTGGGCAAATACCAGCGTCACGCGAGAACTCGCCAAGCCACTGTTCGAGCTCCTGGACGACAACTCTGGCATCGCCACGGTCTGCATGAAGAACCGCTACACCCTCTTCATGGTCTACTCGTCGGCGTTCTCGACCCAGAAGCTGCGGGACACCATTCTCGGCGCGCTGAGGAAGGCCGGCTACGACGCCAAAGAATTCTCGGAACCGGACAACGATTCGGCCGAGGACGGGCAGGCTCAGGACGGCGAGGCTATGGGGCTCTCCGCCGACGAACTCGCCGCCCTGTTGAAGCGCAAGGATGTGGCCGAGTTCGTCGGGCGTGTCGCTGTTACGGCGTTCGCTTGCCCCTTCCAGGGCATGACGATCGAAGCAGTGAACCAACGGCTCCAGGAATCGGTCGGCGTCCAGGACGCTTCGGCTGGGGTGAGGGACGCGTCGACTCGCAGTAGCCTGGCGCAGGACCTCGGCGGCTTGCGGCGGCCTCAGCGCTCGACCATGGCTTTCCAGGACCCGAGTGAGCGCGACCTCGACGACCCGGTCTCTGACGACCTCGACGGCCCGTCAGAGGTCACCGACGCCGGCGGCTGGACAACGCACTGAACGTCTGGCGAGCGCGCGAAATCTCGGCTCCGGCCGCCGCGCGCTCGCCACCGCGAGACCTCCTGCTTCTGACAGATGGATACTTACCTTCCATGAATGTGTGTTCATGCTGATGAGCCGCAAATGGCGAAAAGGTACGGTCCAGCGCGGTTCATAGTGATAAGGTGGCGAAAATGCGCGGATTTTTGGGCGTAATGATCTTGCACGAAGGCGTCGCCTCTGATATAGTATGGTAGAAATGAAAAAAGCCGCCGACATACCGACGACGAATGTAGCTCTTGTTGACTCCACCCTTGGGGTCGGAGACGTCGCCGTGCAATTTTTGGACACTACTTGGCGCATTGCTGTGCCGGTGACGCTGCTCGCTGGTTTGGGGATTTTTGCCGACCGGCACTTTGGTAGTAAGCCGGCTTGCACACTGGTGGGTACGGCGCTGGGCTTTGCGCTGGCCGGCTGGCTGGTCCGGCGTCAGCTCGACAAAGTAAGGGGTAGCTCAGATGATTAACCTCTTTGCTCGCGAGCAGCCCACTGTGAGCGTGGCACCGCAAACGTTGTTCCACGTCGGCAAATTCATTGTCACGAATTCACAAATGCTCGGCGTGCTCGGTATCGCCACGCTGCTCATCGTGCTGTTTATCGTCAAGGCGCAGGTCAAGCGTGGCCGTCGCGGCCGATTCATGCACATGGTCATGTGGATGTTTGAGAGCCTGTACGACACGGCTGTCGAGGTGATTGGCGATCGGAGTGTGGCGCTTAAAGTGCTGCCGCTCGCGGTCACGCTGTTCTTTTTCTTCCTGATAAACAACTGGTTTGGCGTGCTGCCGATTGTCGGCGAGTCGCTCACCTACCATCATGTGGCGGTGTTCCGCGGAGCGGCCGCTGATATGAACATGACGTTCGCGCTGGCGATCATCTCGATGGGCACGGCGCAGGCCTGGGCGATCAAACGCCACGGTTTCTTCGGTAATATTCGCCGCTATCTGGTGAGTCCGTTCAAGGATCCGCTGCACAGCTTTGAGGGCGTGCTCGAGATTGTGGCTGAGTTTTCGCGCACATTGGCGCTCTCGCTGCGTATTTTCGGCAACGTGTTCGGCGGCGAAGTGCTGCTCGCGGTGGTCGGATTCCTGGCGTCGTACGCTGCGCCGCTCGCGCTACCGGTATTTTACGTGCTCGAGCTGTTTGTGGGTGCCGTGCAGGCGTACGTGTTCTTTATGTTGACGATTGCGTTTATTTCGTTGGGTCTGCCGTCGGAAGACGGGCATGATGGCCAGGATAGTCACGCCGATGCGGTCGCCGATCAGGAGCTCGCCGCCGGGCAATCGTAGGATTTAAGTAAAAGGAGTTATAGATATATGAATTCATTAGCATTTGCACTGGCATACGCAATCGCAGCCGCAGGTTGTGGTATTGGTCTTGGCCTGGTGGGCGCTGGCGCCGTACAGGCAGCTGGCCGCAACCCCGAAGCACTCGGCAAAATCCGCACCCTGATGATCTTGGCTATGTCCTTCGTGGACGCCTTGGCCATCATCGGTTTGGTTGTTGCTCTTATTGCAAAGTTCTTGAAGTAAGGTCACCGAGAAACCGACATGCTGAACGCTCTAGCATCCACTTCCAGCTCACCCAGCCTGCTTTCGGCGCTGGGTTTGAATTGGCAATTGTTCATCGAGCAAGGCGTGGCGTTTGCGATTTTACTGTGGATTTTGGCCAAGTTCGTGTACCCGACGCTCATTAAGTCCATTGATAGCCGCCGCGAACAGATCGAGGCCGGCCTGCAAGAAGCCAAGGAGTCGCAGGTCGCGCTTGAAAAGGCCGAGGCGCACGTGGCTGAACTGCTGGCGAGTGCCCGCAAAGACGCTGACGACCTCTTGGCACGCAGCCACACCGAGGCTGCAGCGATGGTCGCCGACGCTGAGTCGAAGGCCAAGACCCGCGCCGAACAGATCGTGGCCGACGCTCGCGAGCAGCTAGCGCTCGACGTCACCAAGGCCCGCGAAGCGCTCAAGACCGAGACGATCAAGCTGGTCGCTGTGGCGACTGAGCAATTGCTCGGTGAAAAAATCGACGATCGGAAAGACGCCACACTCATCAAGCAAGCGCTGGCCGCCGCCGAGAAAGAACGCGCCTAAAGGACAACTATGCAAAGCAAGCTCTCCCGCCGAACTATCGCCCAAACCATCGCCGAAAAGCTGGCCGCTCAACCGACGCGCCGTAGCCACTGGCTCAAGGTGCTGGCCGCGTATCTGGTCGAGCAAAAGCAAGTCGACGAGCTCGATTTGTTCGTGCAAGACGTGGCGCACGCCTACTTTGGCCTCACGGGTGAGCTGCTGGCCGATGTCACGAGCGCTCGCCCGCTGAGTGACGCGATTCGCACTGAGTTGGAGCGCTACCTCAAGGCAGCGACCGGCGCAGAGCGAGTGATTGTAACTGAGCATGTCGAGGCGAACTTGCTCGGCGGACTGGTGGCGCGCACGCCCGACGGTACGCTCGATACCAGCGTGCGTACGCAACTCAAACGGCTCACGGCCATCAAATAGCATCAGCGACAAGGAGTTATTACACGAATGAGCGATTTAGCGATCCAAGAACTATCAAGCGAACTGCGCGACGCAATCCAGTCTTTGCGCGCCACGAAAGGCCTCGAAGAGTCCGGCGTGGTGACACGCATTGGCGATGGCGTGGCCTGGATTTACGGCCTGCGCAGCGCTGGTTACAACGAAGTTATCAATATTGAAACCCAAAGCGGCGGCGTGGTTGAGGCATTCGTGCTCAACTTGCTCGAAGACGAAATCGGTGCGGTGATTTTGGGCGACGACGCGCAAGTAGTCGCTGGCGCGAAGGTCACTTTGAGCGGCCACGTGCTTGAAGTGCCAGTTGGCCCTGAGCTCGTTGGTCGTGTGGTTGACCCGCTCGGCCGTCCGCTCGATGGCAAAGGCCCGATCAAAGCCGCGCATATGAGCCCAATCGAGCGCAAAGCTCCAGGGGTCATGGACCGCAAGAGCGTGCACGAGCCGATGATGACCGGCCTCTTGGCTATCGACGCCATGGTGCCGATCGGCCGCGGCCAGCGCGAGCTGATTATCGGCGACCGCCAGACCGGTAAAACGGCGATTGCCCTCGACACGATGATCAACCAAGCCAAGCAGAAAACTGGCGTGGTAAACGTGTACGTGGCTGTCGGCCAGAAGCTCAGCAAAGTCGCCGCACTTGTGGAACGCCTCAAGCGCGAAGGCGTGATGGACCAGACAATTATCGTGGCCACCAGCCCGGCCGATCCAGCGCCCTTGCTGTATCTCGCACCGTACGCTGGCTGCGCGATGGGCGAATATTTCCGCGACAACAAGCAGCACGCGCTGATTATTTACGACGATCTTACGAAGCACGCCGTGGCGTACCGCCAGATGAGTTTGCTGCTGCGCCGCCCACCGGGTCGCGAAGCCTACCCTGGCGATGTGTTCTACCTGCATTCGCGTTTGCTCGAGCGCGCTGCCAAGCTGAGCGATGAGCTCGGCGCTGGCTCGCTCACTGCTTTGCCGATTATCGAAACGCAAGGTGGCGACATCTCGGCGTACATTCCGACGAACGTTATTTCGATTACCGACGGCCAGATTTTCCTCGAGACGAGCTTGTTTTACCAGGGTATTCGCCCGGCAATTTCGGTGGGTCTATCGGTGTCACGCGTGGGTGGTAGCGCTCAGACAAAAGCCGTCAAATCGGTGGCTGGTTCACTCAAGCTCGACCTCGCGCAGTTCCGTGAGCTGGCGTCGTTTGCGCAATTCTCGAGCGATCTCGATGCCGAGACCAAACAGCGTATCGACCGTGGTCAGCGCCTGACTGAGCTGCTCAAGCAAAAGCAATACTCGCCGCTCAGCATTGCCGAGCAGGTTGCCACGCTGCTTGCGGCGACGAAAGGTATCTTCGACACGATTCCCACCGACAAAATGAAAGAAGCGCAAAGTGAGTTGATTGGCTTGCTCGAAACCAAGCACGAAGCGGTGGTCAAGGCGCTCAACACCGGTGACAAGCCGACCGATGAAACGATTGAGACGATCGTGAAGGCTGCTGAAACTGTGGCGCATTCATTTGGCGGCGCACGCGGCGCACACTCGAAGGCGGCTCCAGCTCCCGCAGAGCCCGCCAAGAAAGCAAAGGCCAAGGAGTAGCCCGCGATGGCAAGCCAGCAGCAGATTAAGCGGCGCATCGGCTCGGTCAAGAGCACCAAACAGATTACGCGCGCTATGCAACTGGTGGCGGCGAGTAAATTGCGCCGCGCCCAAGACACTGTCGCCAAGCCGCGTGCATACGCCGAAATGGCGCGCAAGGTGCTGCGCCGTTTGCGCCAGCTGGCAGCGAGTGGCAGCGAATTCCACCTGTACACCAAGCGGCCCGTCAAGCGCCGCCTACTGATTGTAATTGCGAGCGACCGCACGCTGGCTGGCGCCTACAACGCCAACATTATTCGGCGTTTGCTTGCCGAGGTGCGGACTGATCGTGAGCGTGGCGTCAAGACGTCGATTATTTGCATCGGCCGCCAGGTTGCGCAAGCTGCAAGTCGCGTGAGTGGCCTCGAAATCGCTGCCGTGTATCAGGACATGCCCGATCACCCGAGCGCCGATCAGCTGCGCCCGATTCTTGTTTCGATGACTGCCATGTTCGCTGCCGAAGAAATCGATGCCGCCGATCTGATTTATACGCACTTTGCGTCGGCTGTCGTGCAGGAAGTCACTCTCCAGCCACTTTTGCCAGCCGGCTTTGACGATGCTGAAGGCGCGGACGAACCAGCGCCAGCGGGCACGGAAGTTGAGCCATCGGCCGAGGCTTTGGTGCAGGCTGCAACGCTGCGCTTGCTCGAAGCGCAAATCTACCAAGCCATGCTTGATGCCGCTGCTTCGGAGCACTCGATGCGCATGGTCGCCATGAAAAACGCCACCGATAACGCCACCGATCTGATCGATGATCTCACCTTGGCTTACAACAACGCTCGGCAAGCGGCGATCACGCAGGAATTGGCCGAAATCACCGGCGGCGCGGAGGCGATGAAATGACCTGGCCTTACTCAAATCGTGCTAGCACCGCAAGGCTTGCACGAATCCACACCCCACCCAGCACCTTGCGCCCCACAACTAACGACACGAAGAAGAACGGAGAAAACTAATGGCAACAGCAACAAAAGAGAAAACCAAAGCCACCCTTGGGCGCGTTGTCCAAGTTGTGGGCGTGGTGGTGGACGTTGAGTTCACCGGCCGCGAGCTGCCGCCGATCAACACGGCGCTTAAGACAACGCTCAATGACCAGACGTTGCTGCTCGAGGTTGCCCAGCATCTCAGTGAAAACGTCGTGCGCACGATCGCATTGAGCGGCACCGATGGCTTGCGCCGCGGCCACGAAGTCACCGACACGGGCGCGCCAATCTCAGTGCCCATCGGCAACACCACGCTCGGCCGCATGTTCAACGTCATCGGTGAGCCGATCGACGGCAAAACCGAAGGTAACGATTTCAAAGAGGTCGCGCCCATTCACAAGCAACCACCGGCGCTGGAAGATCAAGCCGGCTCAGTGGAGATTCTCGAAACCGGCATCAAGGTGATCGACCTCATTTGTCCGATCGTCAAGGGCGGTAAGGTAGGTTTGTTCGGTGGTGCGGGCGTCGGCAAGACCGTGCTCATCCAGGAGCTTATCAACAACATCGCCAAATTCCACAGTGGCTACTCGGTGTTCGCTGGCGTCGGCGAGCGCACGCGCGAAGGCAACGACCTCTACAACGAGATGGCCGAATCGGGTGTGCTCAAAAACACGAGCCTTGTGTTCGGCCAGATGAACGAACCGCCTGGTGCACGTTTGCGCGTCGGTCTTTCGGGCTTGACGATCGCCGAAGGTTTCCGCGACCAAGGCAAGGACGTGCTGTTCTTTATCGACAACATTTTCCGCTTTACCCAGGCTGGTTCCGAGGTGTCTGCCCTGCTCGGCCGCTTGCCATCAGCCGTCGGTTACCAGCCGAACTTGCAGCAAGAAATGGGCGCACTCCAAGAACGCATCACCTCGACCAAAGAAGGTTCGATTACTTCGGTGCAAGCCGTGTACGTGCCGGCCGACGACCTTACCGACCCGGCTCCGGCAACCACCTTCTCGCACCTTGACTCGACTATCGTGCTCAACCGCGCGCTAACCGACCTTGGTATTTACCCGGCCGTTGACCCGCTCGACTCCAACTCCACCGTGCTCGACCCCGAAATCGTCGGCGAAGATCACTACAATGTGGCTCGCGAAGTGCAGCGTATTTTGCAGCGCTACAAAGATCTCCAAGACATCATCGCCATCCTTGGCATGGAAGAGCTCAGCGACGAAGACAAACTCACCGTGAAGCGTGCGCGCCGCATCCAGCGTTTCCTGAGCCAGCCGTTCTTCGTGGCCGAAATATTCACCAACGCACCCGGCAAATACGTGAGCCTCAAGGACAGCATCAAAGCCTTCCGCGAAATTCTCGATGGTAAGCACGATGACAAGCCGGAATCGGCCTTCTACCTCAAGGGCGACATCAGCGAGGTCAAGTAATGAAGCTTGAGCTCGTCGCACTTGATGGCGTGAAGTTCTCGGCCGAAGCGTATTCGATCATGCTGCCGACGGCTTCTGGCGAAATCACTGTGCTGCCACATCACGAGCCACTGCTTAGTCTACTTGTGCCAGGGGTGATCACGATTCGCCGCGCCGCCAATGATCCAGACTACCATCTCGAACATTACGCGACATATGGCGGCGTGCTCGAGATTTCCGACAATCTGGTGCGAGTACTCGTGGATGAAGCGACCTACGGCGATGAAATCAATGAGGCCGAAGCGCAGAAGGCGCATGAAGCCGCCCAGACATTGCGCCGCGAGGCCCGCAACCAGGTTGAGCTGGATAAGGCGCAGGAATTGATCGACCGTCATGCGGTTCGCCTGCAAGTGGCGAATCTTCGCCGACGCCACCGCAATCGTCCGCAGTAGCTTCTTGTTTCTACTTGGGGAACCTGATTTTCTGCTGAAGGCCGCCTCAGGAGTGTCGGGGCGCGCTTTACAAAGCTACGAGTTTGCAGTAGGCTTGGATTAACACATAACCACACGGAGGGAAGAATGCTTAACAGAAAATCGATCGGCATGCTCTTAGCCGAGTTCCTAGGAACCGCGACACTAACAATGGTGGTGCTCTCGGTGAGCAAATCGACTATCGGCATTCCTTATTTCGTGTCAATCGCGGCTGGCCTCGTGGTCGCAGCCATGACACTCGTGTTCGGTTCGGTATCTGGCGCACAATTTAACCCCGCCATTACGCTTGGCTTGTGGTCAACGCGCCGCATCAAGACAATCCCAGCACTTGCGTACATCGCCATGCAATTGCTTGGCGGTTTCGCCGCATATCATCTCTACGTTTACTTCATCGGCCAGCACTGGAATAACGCCGGCAAGTATGAGGCGCATACCCTTGTGGCTGAAGCGGTTGGTACGTTCGTGTTCAGTATGGCGTGGGCTGCTGCGGTGTATCGTAAATTTACCGAAGCCAAAGCAGCAGCTGTCGTTGGCGCCGGCCTAACACTTGGCATTATGATCGCCTCGGTTGCCTCTGGCGCATTGCTCAACCCTGCAGTTGCGCTTGGCCTGCGTTCCTGGGTTTGGGGAACATACGTGCTTGGCCCTGTGCTTGGCGCCATCATCGGGTTCAATCTCTATGGCATGGTATTTGCACCTGCCGAATCTGAGATGACAGAGCCAGCAGAACCCGTCCAGACGAAATCCTCTAAAAAGAAGAAATAGTTTCGGTTTCCTGCTTCGCATATCTCGCGAAGCCCGACAATTACGAGAGCTTGCTACAAAAAGTGAGCTCTCGTTTTTATGCGTAACTCAAGAATACTTGCGACAATTAGACTGCGCCGTCGATCAAGTCTTGCTCAAAGGCTTCGATGCCCGCAATCGTTTTGGGGTAGGCGCTCACGTCGGGCATGTTGAGTGATTGCACGCAGTGCCACACGGCGTTGGCGAGCAATTTGAGCCGATCGGTCTCGGCCGAATCAAAAGTAAGATGCAGCTCGTGAATCTGGCCAGTTTCATCGGGCTCGACAAATTCAAGATACGCATCAGCAACGTCCAAATGTCCAAAAGTGTGCGATTGCTCCACGAGCATCTTATAGAAGTACAGCTGCTGGCGATACTTGTGCAGCTTGACATCGTGTTGCCACCGCTGATAGCTCGTGCCGGTCTTGTAATCCACGATTGTCAATTCGCTCGCGGCTTTGTCGATCATGAGCTTGTCGATTTTGCCGCTCATATGCGCATCACCGATGATAATGCCCTCGTCGCGGAAATTATGCTCGCATTCATTCGTGGCGAGCACGGTATGGCCGCGCTGCTCAAGATAGGCCTTGAGAATAGGCCGGCTGCGGGCGATGAGCCGGTCGGTCTCGGCGCGGCTGAGCCGCTTGGTGCTCATGAACCGCGTAAACGTGTCAGCCAGCTGCGCTTCGCTTGGCAGCAGTTCGTGCTTGCGGAAAAAGTGATTGAGCCACTCGAGCGTTTCATGCATGGCATTGCCATATTGGCCGTAGGGCGACGGCGCTTTCGGAAAGCGCAAGATCGTGTTCATGAAAAACGTGCCGGGCCCGGCGTGCACGAGGTCGGTAAATGTATTGATGTGCGTTGGGCTGAGCTGGAAACGATCAAGTCGCGCATGCAGCACATGCGTCAAAGCTTCACGTGTTAAGGATTGCTCGTGCCGCCGCTGCCAATATGCGGCTAGCTCGGTGGTGGGATTCGGCCGATCACTGGTTTCAATACTGAGCACTGCTTGCGACGAAGCTGGTAGCATGGGGCTGAGCACAGTCCCATCTTGCTCGGTGGTTTCGTTCAGATAACTCAGCCGAGCTTTTTGCCGAGCGGCGTAATCACACGTGTAATTACAGAGGTAAAGCTGCGTTTTGGCACGCGTAATCGCCACATAAAAAAGCCGCAAGCGCTCGTCGTTTGTAGCGCCGGCATAGCGGATGAAGCGCAGGTTTTGCGGCAAGCTGAGGCGCGCGCCGGCGCCGCGCGCCGCATTTCCCCACACATCATCGTTCACGGCGAGCACAAACACGGCCTGAAATTCCATCCCCTTGGCCTTGAACGCGGTCATGAGTTGCACGGCTTGGTCGGATTCTTGGTATGGGCTGGTGTTGAGAATCTTGATGTTAGCGGCGCGGTGCGCGGCCACAAAGTCGATGAGATCTTGCAGGCCGAGCGGCTCCGGGTCGCCGGTGCGATGCTCGCGTAGCTTTGTTCGAAGCACGGTCAGATTCGACAAGACTTCCCAAAACGAGCCGAGGCTGGCACTCGGCTTTGCAGCTGGAGATGTCTCGGCCTCTGTATCGCTGTTGGTGGTCTGCCGGCCTGCCGTCTCGATGCCCTTGCCAAAATAATACTCATAAAACGGCGAGCGCACATCGGCCTGCCCTGGCTCCTGAACGTCGAGCGGCTCGACGCCAATGAGGTAATCGAGCAGCGTCTCGAGCGTTTCGGTGCGCACTAGCTGCGAAAGCCGCACGAAAAATAGCGCGATCGGCCGCAGCTGTTCATGCGCAAACAGCACATTCGTCCATTCTTCGCGGTCGTCGCTCGCTTGCCAGCTGACCTGCCAAATTAGGCTCGTCGGCAGCTGCCAAAAATCAAAACTTAGCACCTCGGCCCAGAGGCTATTGGCGTCGGTGCCCTGCTCGTTGCGGCTCAGGCTGAGGCAAAGCTCGCTCATCCGCAGCAGCTGATTGATCGCCGGATCGTCGAGCACATTTTCGCGCTTTTCGTAGTGCATCGGGACGTCTTCGGCGCGCAAAAACGCCAGCAGCGGTTCGAGGTGTTTATGCTGCGGTGCGAGAACAGCAATCTCGCCGGTCGGCAGTCCACCGTCGATGAGTGAGCGAATTCGCTTCGCCACCCAGGCAAATTGCGCAACGTCGCTTTTGGCTTCGCGGCGCTCGACGATTGCCCGACTGGGCAGCGACTTGCTTTCGGCGATGAGCGTTTTTTCGATCTGGGGAAAATGGTGATGCAGACGCTCCTCAATCTGTTCGGCGACGCCGCGCGCCAGGTGCAGCACGTCGGCGTGCGAGCGGTAATTTTGCGTGAGTGGCACGAGTAGCACGTCGCGGTACAGACGCTGGAATTGCAGCATGTGCGAGTAATCGGCGCCTTGAAACGCATAAATTGCTTGATCATCATCGCCGACCGCGAGCACATTCGGCCGGCCTTCGCTTGCCGGATTGTCGGTGAGCAGCTCCACGAGCCGCAGCTGCGCGCCGTTAGTGTCCTGAAATTCGTCAAGCATGAGGTAGAGATACTGCTCTTGCAGGGTGAACCGCAGATCGGCGTGCTCCTCAAGTGCTCGCACCGCGCGCAGGATCATGTCGTCGTAGTCGAAAAGTTTTTCGACTTGAAGCTGATGCAGGTACGTGTCGTACACGTCCGCCGCGGCATGAAGTTTTTCGGCGTGGCGCTGACCGTCAATCATAAAATCGCCGCTCGCGTCTTTGGTGAGCCAGGTTTTTTTCCACCCCGAGATGCTCGTCGCTTTGCCTGTCTCATTGACAGCCTGCAATGCATCACTTAACTCGTTAAGTATGAGTTTGGCGAGCGGCTGCACGCCGGGAGCCGGCTGCGGCGCATCGAGCTTGGCAAGTTCGGCGGCCAGATGTACAAACCGCGGCGCATCTTTGAGGCTGACACGAGTATGACCGCGCAGGGCTTCGCTGACAATCGGCTGCGCAGCTGCCAAAAACGCAGCGTTGGCGGCAGCCACGGCGCGCAAATTATCGGGCGTGAGCAGCGCGCGCTTGGCGTCGCTCACCAGCGTCTTGACGTCGCCAAGATAATTGTCGGCAAATTTGAGCGGATTGCCGTACGGCAGCTTGTCGACAATCTCGCGCAAGATCCGATCGATCGCCAGCTCGTCGGCCGGCTGCATGTCGCTAAGCTCCAGAAAATAATCTGGAAACTGGCGGATCAGCTCACTGCCGAAGGCGTGATAGGTGCTGATCGTCACCTTGTACGCCGCTTGGCCGACCATATTTGCAAGGCGAGCGCGCATGGTGCTGGCCGCTGATTCGGTAAAAGTCAGACACAAAATGTTCTGTGGCAGCGTGTCGGTCGTTGCCAAAATGTGCGCAATGCGCGTGGTGAGCAGCTGCGTTTTGCCGGTGCCCGGACCGGCGATTACCAGCACCGGCCCTTCGGTCGTGGTCACGGCTTTTCGTTGCGCGGCGTTTAGTCCGGCCAGAGCATCTTCATATTTTCCCATCGTCACTCTATTGTAGCGCGACTTGCCAGAGAGAAGAAAGCGCTTACGTGTTGCAGGTTGGGCAATCTTCTTCGCGCTTGAATTCGGTCATCCACTGTTTGCTGGCCTTCCACCAAGGTTCAACGTCGTGGAAGCCGACCCAGTCGGCGGCTTGACGCAACAGCCCGCCGATAAATCCGGCAAAGCTCACGTTCCCCCAGTCTACGGCTGCCCAGCCTTCGCCTACTGGGATAACCGTGACGGGCTTGTGCTGCTGATAGGCTGGCGTCGGCTTGCCCGCTAAAGTGCGTCCGAGATCCTTGGCGGCAAATATGCCATCGCGCAGCGCCGCTTGCGCCATCCCGCTGTACTGCGTGGCGGCGTTGTCGCCGATCACGTAGATGTTTTCTTCGGCCAGCAACCGCTCATTCACGATGACTTTTCCGCGTTCATTCAGTGCGAAATTATTGGCCTTGAAGAACGGATTGTTCGCCGTGCCGGCCGTCCAAACGACGGTGCGGCTGTTGATCGGCTTGCCGCTGACCATCAGTTGATCTGCCGTCTGGCCTTCGACTGTTTGGCCGAGCTGGAGCTCGATGCCGAGCTTCGCGAGGCGGCGTTCAACAGCGTGCGAGACTTTTTCGCTCGAGTGCGGCAGCAGGCGCGGCGCAGCTTCGATGATCGAAATCTTGAATGGCTTGCCGCTGACGCCATGTTTTTTCATAATCGTCTTGAGATAGTTCGGCAGCGCGCCGGCCAGTTCGATGCCAGTCGGCCCGGCACCCACGATCACATAGTGCAAGTCCGGCTCGCCTGCCTCGAGCTGTTCGTGCACATGTTGTTTGAAATGCCGAATCTGTTCCCATGACTTGATGCCGTACGAAAATTCCTCGAGCCCTTTGATGCCGAAAAAGTTCGTCACCACGCCGAGTGCCAAAATGAGCGTGTCGTATGTGAGCACCTGGCCGTCTTCGGTGGTCAGCGTGTGCGCCTGGCGGTCGAGCGTTTTGGCCGAACCGCGTACGATTTTGACCCGCTGCGTGTCGAGAATCTTGGCCAGCGGGATGTTGCTCTGCACGTGAGCGCCGCCGGTCGCGGTGTGGTACAGAGCCGGATAGTAGCGAAAATCGGGCTGGTCGGACAGGAGCGTGACGCTGACGTGGCTATTTTTGCAGAGTTCGAGCGCGGCCTTGACGCCGCCGAACCCGCCGCCGACGACCAACACCTGGTGTTTGTGAGATGCATTCATACCTTTGAGTATACAAAACTATGCATAAGGACCAAAGTGTTCGCCAGGAGATGTTGGAATGCGCGGCCAATTTTCAGGCTGCGCTGACTCATATATAAGGAAAAGCCGTGCGAGGTCGAAGGCGTGGCGAGCGGGGCTCAGCCAGGCATTTCGGCCTGCACGGCGATTCCAGAGAGTTGGTTGTTCGGCGGATGTGGCGATCGGCAGCGCGGTCAGTTCATCGGGTTGTTCGAGTCGGGCGCGGTGGTAGACTCGTCGGCGCCGGAGTCGCTTGACTTGAGCTCGTCGGGCTCGTCGAAGCTCAGGTAGATCATGGCCATGGATTCGCCGGGCTTGATGGTTGCCCATGCCGGGTGTCGGGGCTGCATGCCCTCCACGCTGACCAGCTCGCCGAAAGCAAGCCAATCCTCGTCATCTCCAGCGACCTTGACGATGGTCGTGGTGATCCTGAATTTCTGTTGCGGCGTGCGCCGAAGTGGGAAGCCGAAGCGGTGGATGCTACCCATGACCGTGTCCTGCACGCAGGTCACGATGAGCGTGGCGCCGACTTCAGGAATCCCATCTACCTCAATCGAGCCTTCCGGACCGATGACGACCAGTCCGATACGGCCGCTGAAAGCGGTGAGGCTGAGCTCGATGTCCTTGCGCGCGTCGTTCATGCCTCATTCCTCTCTGGAAATGCCACTAAAGATAGCGGCGGCTTGCTCCGCAATGTATGCGCGAGCCCTTGTCATAATGGCAAGATACCATAATTATAAAATGAAATAGATATATTTGCAATATAGTCGACACTACGAATGCTCATCGCTTGTGGCTGCACTGCGAGTGATGAGGTAGGCGCTACTCGGCTTGACTCAGCTTGCGGACTAATCCGGCGAGAGTACGCATCTCCTCGGAAGTAAGCTGCGAAGCGAAGGCACGGCTGCGCTCAATTGCTGCGTCACTGAGCAGTAGGTTGGCCAGCGCTTGGCCGGCTGGCTCGAGCTGCACAACCTTCACACGCCGATCGCCGGGCTTCTCGCGGCGTGAAACCAGCCGCTTGTTTTCGAGACTGTCGATAACGCCAGTAATGTTCGACGCATCGCACGAGAGAGCGTTCGCCAACGTTTGCATAGTCGGCAGTTCCTGATCCTGCATCATCATAAGTATCATTACTTGAGAGCCAGTCAGATCGTGCTTATTGGCAATCTTTAAAATTGCTCGCTTGGTCATGACCAGCAAACTTATAAGAGAGGAATAAAATTGTGTGAATTCTTGTTGTTCCATAAGGTGTTGTACTAATACTTGACTTTACCAAACATTGTTCAGTATAATGTTTGAGTAATACAACTATTATACGATAGCTTGGCATAAAAGCCAAGACAGGAAGGAAATTTGTGAAACAAAAAGCTCGAAGTCATTGGCTGATTTTGGTTTTGTTGGCTTTGGCTCAGTTTATGGTGGTGCTTGACGTGTCGATCGTCAACGTTGCGCTCTCGGCGATTCAGAAATCGTTGCACTTCAGCCCCACCGCACTGCAATGGGTGGTGACGGCGTACACGCTCGCGTTTGGCGGCTTTTTGCTGCTGGGCGGCCGGGCGGCGGACTTGTTTGGTCGGCGCCGAATGTTTTTGATCGGCGTGGGTCTGTTCACGGTCGCATCGCTGATTGATGGTCTTTCGACGAACAGCGGCATGCTGATTGTGCTGCGTGCGCTGCAAGGTTTGTCGGCGGCGTTCATGTCACCGGCGGCGTTGTCGATCGTGCTGGTCACTTACCGCGAAGGCGCTGAGCGCAACAAGGCTTTGGCGATTTGGGGCTCGGTGGCGGCTGGTGGCGCGGCCGTGGGTATGCTCGTGGGCGGCGTGCTCACGCAGTATCTTGGCTGGCGCTGGAACTTCTTTGTGAACGTGCCGATTGGCATTGGCGTGATCGCTACTGCCCTGCGCATTTTGCCGAAGCACGAGTCAGAGGCATCTGATAACAACCTTGATTTGCCGGGCGCCGTCTCGATTACGGGCGCGATGCTGTCGCTGGTGTATGGCCTGGTGCAAGCGCCGACGCACGGCTGGCTGTCGCACGTCTCGCTCACCTATCTTATTGCGAGTGCGGCGTTGCTCATCTTCTTCATTTTCAATGAGAAACGCGCCAAGCATCCGCTCATCCCACTGTCGATTTTCCGCGTGCGCAACGTCGTGGGCGCTAACCTCACTCAGATCTCGATGGCTGGCGCACTGTTCTCGGTGTTCTATTTTCTGTCGTTGTATTTGCAGAATTTGCTGCACTATTCACCGGTGCGCACGGGCCTGAGCTTCTTGGTTCTGCCGGTAATGATCGCACTTACGGCGACCAACGCGCCGCGCCTTATCAAGGCGGTTGGCTACAAGCGCGTGCTCATGGTTGCGCCGCTGATTGTGTCGGCTGGGCTAGTTCTGCTTGCCCACGTGCCGCTCAGCGGCGGATACGTCGCTCATGTTTTGCCAGGGTTTGTGCTGATGGGCCTGGGGCTTGGCTTCAGCTTTGTGAGCACCACGATTGCCGCGACTTCTGGCGTTAAGCCGACACAAAGTGGCTTGGCCAGCGGCCTCGTGAACACGGCGCAGCAGCTCGGCGGCTCGCTTGGTTTGGCCGTGCTGGCCGGCGTGGCTACCTCGGCTACGACGCGATTTGTGGCGCATACACAGCCACACACAGTGAGCCAGGCGCAAGCTATTTTGCGCGGCTATCATGCCGGTTTCTATGTCGCCGCTTGCTTCGCGCTGGCCGCTTCCTTCTGGGCAACGACGGTCATCCGCCACACCAAGGGCGGCGCCGATCCGGCTCAGGCTGCTGCGGCCGCCGCCGGCCACTAAAATTTGCGAGATCTTACGCACACAATCGTTCGGCTTGCTATCGGCAGGCCGAACGATTAAGCTTATGGTATGGATGATATTATCGCGGCGCTCAAAAAGCGCGGTTTTGCTGGCGAGGTGGAGCGTGACGCCGCCAAGCTCGACGAATATAGTCACGATGCTTCGATGTTTGAGATTAAGCCGCAGTTGATCACAGCACCGAAAGACGTGCACGATGTGGAGCTGCTCGTGCAGGCAGTCGCCGAGCTCAAGCCCAAGCATGCTGATCTGTCGCTGACGGCTCGCTCCGCCGGTACCGACATGAGTGGCGGCGCTATCAATGACTCGATTATCGTCGATTTTAAGAAGTATTTTACCACGATCAAAACTGTGTCGGCCACACACGCGCATGCCGAACCGGGCGTGTTTTACCGCGATTTCGAGGCCGAGACGCTCAAACACAAAGCGCTCATGCCGAGCTATCCGGCCAGTCGTGATCTCTGCACGATCGGCGGCATGGTGAACAACAATTCCGGCGGCGAAAAATCGCTCGAATACGGCAAAACTGAGAATTTCGTGACCGAGCTGCGCGTGGTGTTTGCCGATGGCGTCGAGCGTACAGTGAAGCCGCTCAACAAGCGCGAGCTGGTGCTCAAAATGGCGCAAAAAGACTTCGAGGGCAAAGTGTACAAGGAGCTGTACGAGCTCATCGAGCAGCATTACGACGCCATCAAAGCCGCCAAGCCGCACGTGAGCAAAAACTCGACCGGCTACAATTTGTGGGATGTGTGGGACCGCAAGACCGGCGTGTTCAACCTCTGTAATTTGATCGTGGGCGCGCAAGGCACGCTCGGATTCGTGACTGACATTCAGTTCCGGCTGGTGCACGCTCGCGCACATTCCGGCCTGCTTGTTTTGTTTTTGAAAGATGTCGATGCGCTGGGCGAAATTATTCCCAAGGTGCTTGAGTTCAAGCCGGCGACCTTCGAATGCTTTGATGACGCGACGCTGCTTTTGACGATCAAATTTATGCCGTATTTTCTGAAGATGCTCGGTGTAAAAAAGTTCATCCACTTGCTCATCAGCTTAATTCCTGATGGTTTTCAGCTGCTGCGCGGTATTCCGAAGATGATTCTGATGGTTGAGTTCAACGGCGACACCGAAGACGAAGTGCGCCAGCAGGTCAAGAATTTGCATCGCGCGCTTAAAAAGTTTCGCGCGCGATATGAAATTAATGGCTTTGAAGAGGACCCTACCGAGGGCAAAAGCGAGAAGTTTTGGATTATGCGGCGCCACGCTTTCAATTTGCTGCGAAGCAAAGTGAAGGACAAGCACACCGCACCGTTCATCGACGATTTGGTGGTGAATCCTGAGTATCTGACGCAGTTTTTGCCGAAGTTGCGGACGATTGTAAAGAAGTACAAGCTGCTGGCGACGATTCAGGGGCACATCGGCGATGGTAATTTTCATGTTATCCCACTCATGAAACTCGAAGATCCCAAGGACCGCGCCAAGCTGCTGCCAGCGATGAAAGAAGTGGACGAGCTGGTGCTGAAATATAAGGGTTCGCTATCTGGCGAGCACAACGACGGGCTGGTGCGCGGGCCGTGGCTCGAGCAAATGTATGGCCACGACGTGCTTGAGCTGTTTCGGGCGGCCAAGCACATTATGGATCCGCAAGCGCTGTTCAACCCACACAAAAAAGCCAACGCCGATTGGGACTATAGCTTCGGCCACATTCGCGAGCATTTTTAACAGCATACGTGGTTCTGCACGATTGACGCCGAGCACATGCCTCCTATAGCACACCTCCGCCGGCGCGCTGACATGTCGGGCAAAACATGATATAGTTTGTTTGTTTCCGACCGGAAATGTACCGATCCATCCTCGAATATGCGCACGTGTGCATGAGACGGGAGTTTTTCTATGTGGCGAATCTTTCGGTGGTTGTACGTAGACTCGAAGCTGCTCATGGTCGGCTTGACCTCCATGAGTTTTGGCGCCGCGCCGATAACGCCAATGATGCTGAACGAGCGCTCGGACGCTCCTACCGAGCATGCCGAGCGCTCGGCCACTCCTAAAAAGCCCAGCCGACGAAGCCGCTCCCGCGAGAATCGTACGCAAGTCTATCGTCATGGCGACACGCCCGGAACGCGTCTCGCGACGCTGTCGTGGAGCTTGTCGGCCGCGGTGCCGGTGATCAAGCTAACAGGTGTGGAAATATCCAGGCCGAGCGAGGGCTGCGTGCACTATGGCCTATTCACGAGCAAGGAGTGCGAGCTTTTCGCGCAGGCTGTGCACCTCGTGTACGATCTCGATGAGAAGCGCCGGCAGCACGAGCCGCCGCACCGCGTGCCGAAGCACTTCGTGCCGCTGAGATCGCGCGGCGTACCGTATCCTTGCACCAGAATTTCCTGCTTGAGCGATGCACCCGAACGCAACGCCGACAGGCTCAGTGATTGGCTGTGGCTGCTCACTGACGCCCATGTCGCTCGGCCCGATCGGCTTTGCTTCGAGCTCATCGCCGCGTTTCACAAGCTGTCCGTAGACCACGGGATCGACCTGCGGATACGCCTGGCACTCGACGAAAGCGAGCTAATCGGCCTCGGCGTCGACTAGCTCTGACGGACTCGCTGGCGGGGCGGCCACCCTTTTTGGCTGCCCCGCCACATCCGATGGATCGGTTCTATTTTTTATTCTATAATGATATATCTTCAGCAAAAACAAATACGACACATGTACTATGGCAAACATGAACGCATATGAGCCGCGTCGCGCTCCGCAACAACGACCTCAGTCGTATCGCTATTATGATAGCCGCTTACGTGGCGCGCGTCCCCTGCCGCACTCGAATGTGCTGACGCTGCCGCGCGATGTTGCTCCTCGGCGGCGTCGGGGCGTCGCGCGTCTTTTCGTGGTTTTGTTTTTCGCAAGTCTGCTTATCGGCGGTGGCTATAGTGCCGTTCAGCATCACGCGGCCGCCCAATCGGCCTCGCGGGCGCGCGCACATGCGGCGGCAGAGGCGGCGCGCCGGTCACGAATCAGCTCGTTCAGTTCTCAGGTGAACGCCATATTGCAGGCTAATCCGGCCATTACGTTTTCGGTGACAGCCATTGATATGGCCACAGGCGCCGAGCAGCATACTGGCAGTTCGGATTCCTTCGATGCGGCAAGCACCGGTAAGTTGCTCACGGCGGCAGCGTTTTTTCATGAGGTCGAGCAAGGCCAGCTGAGCTTGCAGCAAACGATCGACGGCCAAACGGCGCAGACATTACTCCAGCAAATGATTACGGTGAGCGACGACACGGCATGGCTTGAGCTGAACGACACGATCGGGCATGACGAGCTGGCGGCATATGCGCGCAGCATCGGCATTGCTGATTACGACGCTGATAGTAATTTGCTTGGTTCGAGCGACGTTGCGCTCGTGCTCCAGAAGCTTTGGGCCGGCGCACTCATGAACGCAAGCGATCAAAAACTGCTGCTCGGCTGGATGCAACAAGCGAATTACCGCGACTTCATCGTCCCGGCCGTGCCGTCTGCCGACACGGTGTATCACAAAGCCGGCGAAGACGAAGACAACGTCCACGACGCCGCGATTATCACGAACGGCGACCACACCATTGCGCTGGTAATTTTCTCCAACGGCAACGGCACCTACCAGTGGGAAAGCCGCGCGGCGCTATTTCAGCAGATCACCGCAGCGGCTATCAAGGACTATCTCTGGGTTTAGGCGGCAAGCGACCGAAGGGCACTGCGACTCGGCATGTCGGGCAAGTGGAACAAAGCGACGGCAGCCTTGCCTGCTTTGTACTTGATGAAGCCAAATTCGCTTGTCTCGTTGCGAACAATGTCGAGCCCACGTCCGCCCTCGATCTCCCAATCATCTGGGTCTTTTGGTTCTGTCGGACACAGGCCTTGTAGGTTGTCGCCGACTGCTATTGCAAACCCGTGTCGTATGCCGATCCCACCGTCGGGCAGAGCGTGTGCCATCGAGAAACGCCCGAGTGAAATGAAGGTGGGTGCCTGCTCTAGGTGGCGACCGGGGTTTGTAACGAGCTCGCTTGTCACTAATTTGACGGTTTCAGGATGAACATACCTATGAATGTCGGCGTGATAATCGTTGACGTAATTCGAAGCGTCCACTCGCGCATGCCATGGGATTGCGGCGCCGTCAGCTGGATTGAAAGCGATTGGATATAGGTCGTCAATAATTTGGGGGAATTGTTCGAGGTGTTGTAGCATCGGCATTTCGGTGGTCAATGGTGGAAGCTCGGTCATCATCTTTGTCATAGAGAATAGATCCTTGTACTTGAATGCGGTTTTCGGCCGCTCTAAATAAAAACATACACATTATATACCTATGTCTCGAAAATACCATGTAAAAAATCTCACAGGTTATGTATATTTTGTTTGCTGATATTTGCTGGGGATTTTTTGCGACTATGCAAAGAGTTACGATGGAACGCCTAAGAGGTTGTCGCTCACTTCAGACTGCTTCGTTCGTGTGAGAAATGTAGTATTTATGAGATTGTTTTGGCTGGCTGCAAACGCATGCTGAGGCCCTTGCCGCCAAAGCTTCCGCAGACAAATGTCGGCTCGTCTGGCGTGCTGAGCTTGGGCACGAATTCATACCCGAGGTCGGTGAATTCCGGCAACGTTGCAGGCCCAGTCTTCCGCTCGAGCATGAGCCAGCGCGCAAACGCGCCGCGAGCGATTTTGGCATGCACCGCCCGAAACTCGGGCTGCTTCGTGGCCGGATCGAGCGTGAGAAATCGCGGCGAAATAACTCGCACCGACGCTGCGACAAACGGCAGCACAGCCCTGCTATATTCAGCTGAAGCAAGATTAAAAATAAGCTGATCGGGCGGCAGCGCCTGCGCAATTTTGCTGCCCCAGAAATCATACAAATCTTTGTGCGGCCCGATCGGAATTTTGTAGCCCATCTCGAGCCGATATGGCTGCACGGCATCAAGCGGCCGAAGTACACCATACAATCCGGACAAAATCCACAGGTGTTCTTGCGCATACTTGCGGTCTGCCGGCGAAAACTCGTGCCCCCGCAGGCCACTATAAATATCGCCGATAAAACTATCCAGCGCCGGCAGCGCTTCTTGGGCCTGGAGCTGTGGCTGCCAGTTGGCGATGAGCTGGCGCGTTTTGCCGGCCAGTGCCTGAGAAAGGTGCATCGTGCGGGCGAGCTGCGGTGCGGTGAGCTTTTGCAAGCCAAGCACCAGCTGCTCGGCTTCGGCTAAGAGCTGCGGCGAGCTCGCAGCCCGCGGCTCGGTGGCGCGCGCGGCAGTATCGCGACTTGCCGCGCGCATAGTTTTGGACGAGTGAATGAGCGCAATCATCGTGCTCATAGCGTAGCAGATTTACGGCTCATCCGCGGCAAATAATCTCGCTTGGCGGCGTTCAATGGTAGTATAGAGGTGATGATTCTTTCTGTCTCTATTCGCGAAAAATCTTTCGGGCACCATCGGCTGTACGATGACCTGCAATTTGCCGTGCAGCCGGGCGAAAAAATCGGCCTCATCGGGCGCAACGGCACCGGCAAATCCACCGTGCTGCACATTATCGAAGGCAGCGACGCCGATTACGAAGGTGACGTGCAGCTGAAGCGCGGCGCTATCGTGGTCGCCAGCCGCCAGGAGCATCACGGATTCGAGGACAAAGCCGCACTCGAGTACATTCAGAGCGATTTGCCCGAGTTCGCTCGGCTCAGCCATATTATCGCGACCTACCCCGAGCACATGGGCAGCGATGAGCGTAAATTGCAGGTGTACGCCGATGCGCTCGATCGGTTCGCACAGCTCGGCTATTATCAAATCGAGGACGAGATTCGCCAGCTATTCGCAGCCTATCAGTTGGACGAGCGATTGCTGCAAGCGCGCCTTGGCTCGCTCAGTGGCGGCCAAAAGCGCCTGGTCGAACTCATCAAAGTACAGCGGTCGCGCGCCGATATCGCGCTGCTCGACGAGCCGACGAACCACATGGACTACGTGGCCAAGGCGGCGTTTTTGGCTTGGCTGCAAGCGACGCCCGAGGCGATGCTGATTGTCAGTCATGACCGCGATGTGCTGCATGAGGTCGACCGGATCGTCGAGATTCGCGATGGCCGCGCGTTTAGTTTTCGCGGAAATTACGACGCTTACTTGCGAGCCAACAAGAGCCAGATCGTCTCGCAGGTTAATGAATATGATGTGACGCAGCGTCGGATTGAAAATCTCAAGGCCGACGTGCTGCGTTTCCGCCGGCTCAAGGAAAAATCGCGTGATCCGGGCACGATTCACCGTTTTAAATCGCAGCAAGAGCGTGCCGAGCGCGAGCTGGCCGAGCTGCAAGCTCGGGAGAAGCCGTCGTTTTGGATTGATCAGGAGTCGGTGGCTGGCATGAACGACAAGCTGGTGGCAGCGTACGAAAAACACAAGGCGCGCAATATTCGCGTGCGCACGGCGCGCCAGGAATCGACCACACGCCGCAAGCTGCTCGAGGTGAGCAAGCTGAGCTTGGGCTACGGCGACGTGCCGCTGTTTCGCGACGTGAATTTTGCGCTGCATGAGGGCGATCGGCTGCGGCTGCATGGCCGCAACGGCGCCGGTAAAACCACGCTCGTGCGCGCGCTCATGGCGACCATCGTCGGCCAGCCGCCCGTCTGCCAGAAATTCGCTGGCCACATCGCCGCCGAAAAGGAGCTGCCGCTCGGTTTTTATGAGCAAGAAGTCAACCCCGCCTACTTGCCGCTCACTTTGCACGCCGCGATCGCTCGCGCGTACGCCGAGCATGGCCGGGCCGTGACCGATCAGCGCGTCAAGCAACTGCTCAGCGACTATCTTTTTAATCCGGCAACTGATGGCGATGTGCCGCTCGAACGGCTGAGCGGCGGCCAAAAAGCGCGCTTTCAGCTGATGGCCATGCTCGCAAACGACCCGCTTGTGCTGGTGCTCGATGAGCCGACCAACCACCTGGACTTGCCGAGCATCGAGGAGCTGGAAAACGCGCTTGCGGCGTACCACGGCGCGATTATCTATATCTCGCACGACAGTTATTTTGCCGAACATGTCGGCGGCGAGACAATTGCGATCGGCGCGTGAAAACCCACACACGGCCGCACTTGCCGGCCTGCCGCGGATGTTGCTTGCGCATAGCGTCACCGATAATTTGCCACCAAAATCCTATCATTATATAGTATATCTCGACATAGTTCCCTATGTCGCACCTACCACTTGAGAGGACGCCATGTCCACGTGCGAATTTCGTGTGTCGATCGAGTACCGACAGTCGGTTGGCAACGCGTACCGAGCGCTGAGCTACTTCCCTGGCGCGCAAAGAGTGCCGGGGGCGTGGGATTGGCGCATGACCAGAGGCATTGGCCCTTACCTGCCCGGTGTCGGCATCATCGCGCTCGTCACCATCGAGCAATCCCCGAGTGGACGCCACTACCTGCGCAATATCGACCGCCTTGCGCCAGCTGCCACGTTCGTTCCGGTGGACACGACCAACGGCGAGGAGTCGATGTTCGCGGCACATGTAGGCCGAGTGATGGCCGCCTCGATGACGATTCATCGCCTCAGCGATGAGCAGCCGGATGAGGGCGTGCGGCTCGAAGTCGAACCGGCGATGCGCTTGGCGATGTTGCCGCAAAATCTGACCGATTCCGAGCTGGCCAAACTGCAGCCCGGCTCGCAAATGATTGTCGAAGGAGTAGCCCGGGACAGCCGCAAAGTCCAGGAATTTTGTGTGCTCACCCTCGAGACGAGCTCGGGACATCGCGAGATCGGAGTGCGCCTGAGCCCGTTCAACCAGCCGGTGTATCGCGGGTTCGACCAGAGTCGGATCGCGGCGGAGCCGGTCCTGCCGGGCGAAACGCTACGCTTGACCGCGACGGTGACCGACAATTTCATTCCCGTGGCGGAGCAAAGTTCGCTAATCCGCTTGGCACCGCCCGACGATTATTCGCCAAAGTACAAGCGGCTGCGATCCAACGTCGCCCAGCGGCTGTGCAATCTGCGCGACTACGTGCGGGCCGGCAAGTACTCCCACGCTCGGGCGCTGTTCGCGCAGCTGCGGTATCTCATGATCACGCAGGACGAGGCGCTGCGGGCGCTCGAGCTCATCAGGCGGTTGCCTCTGGACCAGCGCCCGATCTACCGCGAGGATCCGCTCACCCACTACGAGTTTCGCAAGTACTTCGGCGTGTCGCTCGAGCGGTTCAACAAGGCAGAGTTTCGCGAATTTGCGCTCGAGCGATTGCAGGCGATGCCCACCGGCCCCGAGATGGCGAGCCACGCTTGCCTGCTCGATTATCTCACCAGTGCGCCGTACGTGGCTGACGAAATCGCGCAGACGCTGCATGACAGTTTGGGGCGATACTTCGAGCTTCTGAGCGTCGACGCGAGCTTCGGCTTGCTACTCGACACGGTGGTGCAGCATGTGGGCACCAGCGGGCATGATCTGCTGGCTGCCGATGTCATCGGGCTGATCGAGCAATGCATCAAGCGGGGATACTTCCCGCGCGAAGGTATTTCTGCGAACGAGGCCGCTTGCCCTGGATGGCTCAGCCGCTTGTTGGTGGATTTGGTGCGCGTCGCCCAGCGCTGGGTGGACGACAGCAAGCCGGCTGCTGCCCATGTAACGCTGGCGCGCGTCGACGCCTGGCAACAGCGCCTCGCCAACAAGTCCGCCTCGCCCGAGGTGCTCTCGAGCCTCATGGACTTGCGGCTGCCGCTCGAGAGCCGGCCCGAATGAAGCTAGTGTGTGGAGTGTGAGACCTAAGGGGCCGGCGCCGAAATCTAGCACCTGCCGCTAAGGCCGAACGAAGTAGGTGCGCGCCTGGGGCGACGAAGAACGTGTGGCATCCACACGCGACGTCGCCCCAGGCAGCATATCCCAATGTTGATCTGAATGTAGCACGCGGCAATAGCTAGTGAAGCGGATGCGATCTTCTCTTGGGATGACTTCGCCCTACTGAGGTAGGTGCCGGCAAGAATCCTTGTCGACATGACGATAAAATTATATAATATTCCATGACATAGAATCCTATGTTGCACCTACTCTCGAAAGGACAGCCATGTCCGAATCGGAATCTCGCGTTTCAGCTCGTCAAGTGGAGCTGGGGCGCTACTCCGCCACGCTCGCCGGATCCTACTTCAAAGAGGCGCCTGGTCTCTTCAACTGGGGTATCCTCAACCAGGTTCCCGAGCCGGGCGCCCATTTCGCGGCACTTGTCGAGGTCGAGTGGCTGCCGGAGCTGGGGCGCTACGGTCTGCGGTCCTGGAGGGGCAGCTCTGACAGCGACATGTTCGTGTCAACCGAGCTCACGCCCGAAGAGTCGCGCCTCCTCGCCGCGTACGTCGGCCGGCCCTTGTCGGCGCACCTGATCATGCGAGCACCTCTCGCGCACATCCTCCACGGCGTGATCTACGAGGTCGAGCCGACGATCCAGCTGGCGATGGTGCCGTATAACCCGACATTGCAGGAGATGGACGATCTCGAACAAGGGTTGAATGTGATCATCGAGGGAGAGGTCACCGATTGTTCCCCGATGGGGGACCTCTTCAACCTCGAGCTCACGAACAGCGTCGGGAGGTACGCCATGCCAATCCCCAGAGGCGAGTTTGGCCGACCCGTCTATTTCGGCAATCAGCGGAGTATTACGGTTGAGCCGGTCGTGCTCGGCGAGATCGCGCGAGTGGTCGCAACGAAGGGTGACAGGTGGATCGATGCCGAGGACCAGTTTCTGTACCGCGTAGCGGTTGCGGACGTTTACCCCCGGCAGTACCAGCAGTTGCGCTGCACCGTCGACAGGCTCCTGCGCAAGCTGGAAGCCTACGCGGCAAGCGGGCGGTACCGCAAAGCGCGGGCGCTGTTCGCGCAGTTGCTAAACCACCGGCTGACGCAGGGCGAGGCGGCGCAAGCATTCGCGCTCATGGGTCGGCTGCCCGAGTCCGAGCGCTCGATGCAAACCAGTGCTCCTGGACAGCAGCGTGAGTTCTACGGGTACTTCGGCACGTGGGCCGAGCGCTACAACAAGGCCGAGTTCCTGGCGTTCGCTCAAGCTCAACTGGCCGCTGGCCCTGACAGTCCGGCCTGGTACGGATTCGAGAATCTGGTCTACTACCTGATCGAATCGCAGCTCAGCGGCGACGAAGTGGCCCCCCTGTTGCTTGCGAACCTGCCCCGGTACGCTCAGATCATGCAAGATGAGAGCGATCTGATCGCTCACACCTTGCTTCACGTGCTCATCGACCACATGTCTAGCAGTGGTCATCCGCTGCTCGCGAACCTGGTCACCGATCTGGTGGAGCGCTCCATCGAGCAGGGATATTTTCCCCGCGAAGATGTTCCCGAGATTGCGCCTCCTCTCCTCGACGGCAAGAACGAGCACCTTCTGGCACTCCTAGGTGTCGTCGTGCACTGGACGATCCATGCACAGCCGGCTGCTGCGCTCGTGTCGCGCGAACAGGTTGCTGGCTGGCGTGGGCGACTGAGTGAAGCGGGCGCCGAGCTCAGCCTGATCAAGCGCTGCGACGAGATCTTGCAAGCGCAGGGCGCGGGACGGTCTGACTCGGTCGAGGCCGGCGCCGAAAGCTAGCACCTGCCGCTGAAGGCCGAACGAAGTAGGTGCGCGCCTGGGGCGACGAAGAACGTGTGGCATCCACACGCGACGTCGCCCCAGGCAGCATTTTTATCATTATATACCTGACGAGTCGGCTTCGGCGGCGGCTTTATACATCGTTGTCTTGTGAGCTGTGGAGGTACTTGGCTACACAGCGCTCAGTGTCAATGAGCCGATGCGAAATGCTGGCGCAGCCACTCGTCGAGGCTGCCCTGCCCGCTGGCGGTCATCGCGACCACAAGATCGCCGTGCTCGAGATGTTCCTGTACATGTCGCTCAAGCTCATCGTCCATGGCGGCCGGCTCGGCAATCGACGGGTCGCTCAAGTGCGTGATGAGCTCGGCCGGTGTGAGAATC
This sequence comes from uncultured Candidatus Saccharibacteria bacterium, assembly GCA_964484675.1. Lineage (GTDB taxonomy): Bacteria > Patescibacteriota > Saccharimonadia > Saccharimonadales > UBA4665 > CAZAFC01. Next base: position 37,556 of record CAZAFC010000008.1, read on the forward strand.
GGCAGCGCCGGGTCCTCGCGCGCCAGATACGACGGCACCCAGTATACCTTCTTCGCTCCGGCAAAGCAGTCTTTATATTCATCTTTTATGTAATGCTGGCGGCGATTGGTCAATGGCTCATACAACACCACAAGATCTTGGTGGTTTTCTGCGGCAATCTCGAGCGCGGCGCTCATGCCGCCGCGAATTTTTTCGGGTGTGTGCGCGTAATTCGTGTAGAGATTGGGCGCCAACAGCTCCATGCGTTGCTTGAGGCCGGGAAAGCGATCCATTAGCGGCTGGAGCGCGCTTGGCTGCTTGCCTGTCATCTGTGACACGATCTGCATGGCCAGCCAGGCATCCTCGCGGTTGAATCGGCCGCGCAGCTGAAGCGAGTCGATGGCCGCGTTGCCCGGATCGAGCGCGGTAATTTGTTCGTTTGTGGCCAGTCCGATGTGCTCGAGGTCGCCTTGCCAGATCAGTGTCTGTCGGCTCTGACTGATAAAATCCCGAAACGCCTGATTGTAGTTGTCGAGTGTCGGGAAAATCTCGTGGTGGTCCCAAGCGAGCCCAGTGATTCCGCTCAAGTACGGCTTGAACGACAAAAAGTTGCGATCGAACTCGTCGCACTCATATATAAAGTACTCGCTGGCAGGGTCGAACAGGCTCAGCTCGCCGAAGCTTACCTTGACGCCGAGCGCGTAGCTCACCGGCAAGCCGAGCTCGCGGCATAGCCAGATGACCATGGCAGTGGTGGTGCTTTTGCCATGCGTGCCAGCCAGTGCGACGAGCTTGAGCTGCTTTTGCTCGATCAGCATGTTCAAAAATTCGTCGCGCTTCGAGGTTCGAATACCATGCTCCTGGCAAAAACGTAGTTCAGCCGGAAGCTCAGCGTGTTCCATGGTAACCGCTGAGCTGTAGACGAACCAGTCAATCGGCCGCGCTGCATGCACGGCCGCGATGTGCTCGTAACTTTGGTCGAGCGCAATATCTTGCACGCCTTCTTTGCGCAAATAATCGATGTAAGCGCTCATCTGCTTGTCTGAGCCGGACGCTTCAAAGCCAGCCTGCACCGCTAACACCGCCAACGAGCTGATGCCGGCGCCGCCGATTCCTGAGAAGTAAATATGCATGAATTCTCCTTTTTTGCGATGTGCTGCTGTTGTTTTGCGATAGCGCGCTCACCGAACATACCTGCCTGGATTTTATCACGCGAGTCCAGCACGGGGCCAGTAATGGCGCCGCCCAAAAGGTATTGTCGGGTGTTGCAAGGGGTGCCTGGCTAGGGTCGGCACTGCCAGGCACCAGGGCGCCGCCCGAGTCGGATTGCCCGGCACTCCTGGGCTGCTGGCTAATCTCCTTCCCTCAGCATGCGCCGGACGATCTTTTCGGCGTCCGGCGTTGTTAATTGCTTCTTCGGCCGAAATGTTATCACTGGCTGCAAAATCTCTTCGATCGCCCGAACACAAGCATCGATCATCTCGGCTGCATCTTTTTCAGAAAGATTCTGCCTGGCAAATGGCGGCCGACGCTCCAAAACCACGCGCATCGTTTGGGCAACGTCAGCCAAACTCTTGATCGGCACGATGTTCTCGTCCGGCCGCGCGACGGCTCGGGCGAGCTGATTGACGTAGATGAGCAGCAGCAACTCGCTCTCTTTACGGAAGCTCGCATCGCCGTGGTGTGTGCGGGCGCGCTCATTGACCTCTCGAGGCACGACTTGCAAAATGCCCTGGATATATTCAACCGTAAACGCTGCTCGCTCGATGACAAATATGCTATGTGGCCAGCGATTGGCATTGGGCACGCCGAAATGATCCAGCAGCATGTGCGTCGCAAACGGATACTCAAACAGCTGTGTGTGCTCCAGGAGTTGCCGTCGATTTTCATGCGTCAGGTCGATGACACCTTGCTCAAGCGACCTACTGAGCATGTCAAGCGCGCGCTGGGTCACGACGGCGCGCTCAGGTTGGCTAGGGTCCATCGGGTGCGTCGAGGCGAGCAGCTGGGCGATGAGATGTTGCTGGGCCCAGCTCGGCAGGCTGACGCCGACGGTGTGGTACGATTCCAGCAGATCGAACAGGGATAGATCGGCATGCTCGCCGGTTTGATCGAGCTCGCCGCGGACAAACTGGCTAATCAGACGGCGCACATTTGTCTTGACCTCGGGCCTAACGGTGAAATCTTCCGCCACGATCCGTGCATTGAGCACGACGTAATCCTCAGGGACTTCGGCTTTGTCGTTGAGGGTTTTGATGATGTTGTCGGGCGTAAGCCGCCGATATTGAAGCGCTTCGTGCAAGGCCGTCGGATCGGGCTGAAGCCGTTCTGAGCCAGCCTGGTACGGCGGCACAGGAGTCCAAATGAAGTGCTGCGCCGCGGCATCAGTCCCAGCGCGCTCGACGAGCCTGAATTGCGCCTGATGAAATTGGCCGAAAAGCTCTTGCCGTCGCGCGCCCGTCGCGCTGGCGGTCATCGGTGTCAGCGTCTCAACGGCTTGCGGATCATCGTGTTGCCACGTCACCTTGTAATACATATCTTCGGTTTCGCCGTATGCCAGCGCCAGCCCAACCAGCTGGCTGATGCTTTGCTCAAAACTTGTTGGCGCCGTGCCATGCTGCTCTTGTGGCGGCGGTGTTTGTTGCTCGTGCGTCATCGCGCATATAATATAATAGATTTGCTTGCGAAGGAATTGAGTTCGGTAATATTGACTCTGCGCCGGAATGTCCGTATAAATTGGAGTTATATTTTACGTGTAAAGGAAATATATGGCTCACGGTCCTGAATATGCGCCGCCTGTCACGCAGCCCGAGCGATTGCCCGATGACCTTGTGCTGCCGGCCGAAGTCGACGAGAGCTTGCTTCCGGCAGTGCAGGCCGCCGAGTTGGACGTCGTGCGCCGCCGCGATCTGATCATTCTGGCAACCGAAGAGATGGCGACATTATTGGATGTGGAAGTGTCTATTCCGAACTTGCTGACCATTGCCCAAGAGGTGAAGCCGTCGACTGCGCGCCTCAATGCCAGGCGGGCGCTGCGCTGCTTGTACCAGATTGGGGTCGATGATTCGATTGTCGTGCGTGCTGTCGGCGAGGACAAGCTCTACCACTACGTCGAAGGTGTTATGAGCTACGGCGCCAGTCGCGCAACCTACCTCGGCCTGATGGGTACCTTCGGACTGAGCGCCCAACAAACCACCGGCTTATACGAGCTGCGCAGGCTCGTCACCGATCACGCTCAGGGCATCCGAGTCAGCTTCCCGCTGCTCCATAGCGCGCTCGAAGCGGTCGGTATCACCGAGCAAGACGCTGCTGAAGACACTGATTTTGCTATGCGCGCCTTCGAGTGGGCAGGATTTTTCGCAACGCATGTCGGCAATAAGTACTTTGACCATGACAGGTTTATCGTGCCCGGCACGGCAGAGCCAGCGTCGTACGAGGATCCTGATGACGATGAGGCACCCCAGTTTCGCCGGCGACATTTTTGGGTGCGCAATTACGCTGAAACGACGCAGCCGAAAACTGGTCTCGACCCCGAAGATGACCCCGACGAGGCCTGGTAATGCCGCCGCACGGACGTAGACTTTTTGAAGGGCTCGGGCTTGATCAGCCGCAACCACAGGAAATAAATCCGCTGCAAACGCTTGGCGTCGACCGAGGATTTGCGCAGGAACTGCTCGGCGAAGATAGGACCGGCGCGACCGTCAAGCTTGTGGTGCATGGCTTGTATCGGGCTCTGGCGCGCGTGTATCACACCGATGTCGTCGATTCGAACACGCAGAATGCGGAGCGTTTTAATGGCATAGTACGTGCTCACGATCGGGTTGCGGAAGCCTCGCCACAAGAGCTCGCTCGATGGGCGAAGCCAGATCGGACCACTGGCGCACGCCCTGCCAGCTCATCACAAACGCAGAAAAGCAATGCTCGGGCTGAGATCGCCACCGACATGGTGCGTAGCACAATGGAGCTCGGCAACAATCCGTTGCATTTTTCGCAATTTCAATGGAGCCAAGGGGCGCTGCTTGTTCGCGACAAGCGGCCGCTCTTGCTTCAAAATGATCCGGGTAACGGCGACAAGCGCCTGCTGCCGGGGGAGGCTGTGCACTGGGGGTCGCGGCAATATTCTGCGCTGCACGAAGCGGCCGTGGGCACGCTCCGGCACTTCATGGAACAGTACACGTGGTTCGGACTGCCGCCCGACTCGCGTATAGTCCTGTATGTCGACGAACGCGCGCGGGCGTCAATCCTCAACCCAGATATGAGTTTTCTGATGGACGTGAGCCAGCCGCTTCGGGCTTTTGATGAAGCGCAGATCGCAGCGGGCGATAAGAGCGAGAGCTTTTGGGCGCATGGCGTCAACCCAGCACTCATCACAACTCGCATTAGCGGAGCGGCGCATGCCGACGATTCTGACACGCGGGTTACCACGTTTCCTGTTATGAACGGCGGGCGTGATATGTCCCAGGATATGAGGATGAACGTGGCCGGCAGCACGAGCGATGCGGCATTTTTCAAAGTTGTTCGGCACCAGGGCGCCGGTGCGACTGCCTTGCGCGGTGCCAGTGCCAAGGGGAGCTATTTTAGCGCTGCCCCAGCCAGCGTTACCGAGATGATCGATCGGAGCGCTGGCTATTCGCCTCTTGTGCTGCCGGGCAACTCGCTCGTGTTTTATGATGCTAGTTTGCAGAAGCCGCTGGCCACGGATTTGCGAATTTTGGGTATGCTTGGCAACGGCGCGCAAAAAGCGTAAGGGCTTCCTGATTAGGTGGATCGTTTGCGAATTGGCCGGGCTGGGGCGTCGGACTGGGCCGGCAGCGCGGGAGCTTGCTGCGGGCTGATTGTGTTTTCAAGTGCCCGCCGTGCGAGATCGATCGCTTTTGCTTCAAGTTGGCTGATGCGCTCGGCGCGAACGCCCAGCAAAGCGCTAATACTTTTTTGGGTATTGCCGTCGGTTGTTGCAAAACGGCTGCTAAGCTCAGCAAAAGTGACGCGTCGGCCGCCGGCCAGCTCAACCTCCGTACGCGGATCGATGTGGTCGAATACGCCAAATCGCAGTGCAAGGATCACCTTTTGCCGCGTGTCCAACAGTTCGCCGGCAAAAACCTTGCTCACGTCTAGCTGCGTGACAAGCTGGTCGAGCAGATCTTCGGACGCTTCTTCGGGGTCGGACACGATGTCGCTGAGTGTCAGGTCGTCCTCCTGATCTCCGAGCGGCCGATCCAGCGAGTAGAAGTAGAGGTCTCCCTTGAGCAGCGCCTCAGCGGTTCGACTAGCCGGCAGCCCGGCCGCCGTTGCTATTTCTTCTAGCGTGGGCTCGCGTTGTAAGTCGTCCCGGAGATGACGTCGATTTTTCGTGGCCTTGAGCCAGTCATCGTGCACATGCGCGGGGATGCGGATGAGGCGGCCTTCGTTGGTGCACGACCGCAAGATAGCTTGACGAATCCACCATGTTGCCTGCGTCGAAAATTTATAGCCTCGCGTGTAATCAAAACGGGCGATGGCCTGCGAGAGGCCTTGCATGCCATATTGGGCGAGTTCGCCATACGAGAAGAAGCCGGCATGAGCGAGCGGCTTGGCGATTGACAAGACAAGTCGGACGTTTGACCCGAAAATCACCTCGTGCGCGACCATAAAATCAATAAACGTATCTTCATGTTCGGGCGCGAACCCTGACCGGGCAAAGGCCGCGATCCCTGCTTCGATCTGCGGAAACATTCGTTGTTCGCCCTCGACTCCCAGAAGCCTGTACTGGTTTGCCAGGTGCGAGTAAGCGTCGGGATCGTCGCCGGTAAGCAGCTTCAGAGGCGCTTGGTCTGTCGCAATGTATGGCCGCAAGCGCCGAAAGACCGCCGGATGATCGCGGTATTGCTTCAGAATTGACTTATACATATCTTCGCGCAGCTGGCCGTTTTTGAGCAGGGCTTCGACCGTAGCCGCGGTGGTTTCCTGCTCCCGTTTCTGCTCTGTTTGACCTGCACCGGGGCGTAAATCGATGAGCGAAACGCTAGCATTCAGCTCAAACAGCATTTCCTTTTCGTTTTTTGTGCTGGTTAGGAGCTCGCTGCCGGTTGCCGCCGCGAGTTTTCGGGCGAGGCTTTTTATTATGAGCTGGATCTTGTCGCCGGGCAGCGACGTATCAAATCCCAGCGAGTGCAACTGTTCGCTGGTGGCCGGCTCGGGATGCAGGAGCAGCGCATTCCACGCAAATAGCGAATGTCCTTTGAGGATAATGGGGGTGCCGTCGACGCTGATGGTGTGGTCGTTCAGAATTTCCACTTCGAGGTGCGGCCGCTCTGGCGCCTCGGCGTTTCGGGGTGACAATTGGCTGGGCCTGATGACGGCTTTGTAGAGATCGCCGTGCGGTTCGCTTGAGCCGGACCATTCAGCGCGCGGCGCGACCGGCATTTCTGGCGGTACGGCTGGCTCACCGGTGGAGGCTGACTGCTCGGCGCTTGGTGGCACGAACTGAACAGTTGCGCCGAGCACGCCAGGCATGTGAAAGGGCTCGGAGTCGGCTGATTCGGGCCTGGCCACAAACTCACCACCACCTGGCGTGGCTGGGGGAAGGTTGGGTCGCATAGTGTATCTCTCTGTTTACGTAAAAAACTACTCTATCAAAAATCAAGCCTCGCCGCTACGACATTTCGTGCGGGCAATGAGCTTTTTGGTAGTTCGACCTGCACGCCCGCGCGGTTTTGGCGACAATCTGCCCCCCTATTGGTACTGATTGTGCCACACATGAAAAATCCCGCAGCCAGATTGGCGATGCACGTGCGTGCATGCGAGTGCCAATCTGGCTGCGGATGCCTGAGCTAGCCGAGACCGCTGGGCTCGTCGCTCAGCTCTTCCTCTTCGTCGTCACCTTCGTTGTAGTTCAGGATGACGTAGAGCAAGTAGCCCCATGCCGCCACGACCATGGTGTAGACGACTTGGGTCAACTCTGTGGTCACTGCCGTGCCGGCAAACAGGGGCTGCGTCCATTGCCTGATCAGCGCAATGACGGTGCCCCAGAAGAGCACGCACAACAGGATCACCAAGCAACCGCCCAGTTCATCGATGACCCAAGCGAGGGCCATCGTGGCAACCGTCGCGAGGACTGTTGCCAGCGCCAGCCGGTTCACGCTGGGCTGATCGATGCTGAACGAGTGGTGCACTATCGTGAGCGAGCAGATCCACTGCAGCAGCCACGACAGCAGCCAGGTCATGGTGCCAAAACCGAGCACCGCTCCCACGATGCCTGCGGCTAATTTGAGACGTTCGCCCATAGGGGACTCACTTTCAGCTTGTCGTGTTTCGGACCTGGCAACTGTACCATAAGATCAGCGAACGGCCAACCTTGTAGCTGGCCGTTTTCGTAAAGCCAAGGCGCGTTTTCTTAACTTCGTATAATGAAAACTCCCTAGCCAATCGTGCGCACTACGCGAGCGTGCGTGTGTCACGATTGGCTAGGGAGTGAGTGGCAGACGCCGGTTCCAGATGCGCCATTGGCTCGACGGAACGTGCGCCCAGTGCCTACGCCGGAGGTGCTATGTTCTAGAAGAAGCCGTCGCCATCTTCGAACGCCCTGAAGATCTCAGCCTCGACGACCGCCTCGGCGACGCCCATGAAGCCCTGGCCGGAGAGCATGGCGCCTTCGGCCGCCAGCATGGGGTCACCTTCGATGATGCCGATCTCTTCCAGCATCATGCCCTCGAACTGCAGCGGGTTGCCCATGCCGCAGATCGGCTGGACGTTGACACAGGTGCAACCGCCCCAGACGCCCCGGCAGCCGCCGCAGTACATCGGCTGGCCGCCGCTGTAGTAGCCGCCGCCCCGCATCAGCTGCTGCTCCAGCATCAGCCGCTGGTTCTGGCGGTTGATGGGGTAGACGCCGGTGCAGTTGCAGTTGCCCCAGGGCGTGTTGCAGTTGCAGCAGTAGGCCTGGTGCCGCAAGTGGTTTGCGTCCATCCCAAAGACCGCAGCATTCGGTGCGTTGTTGAACATGAAGTTCTCTTTCCACTCGGAAAATATCGCGATTGCGACCAAGATACCATACCATGCAAAGGAGAATGCCACAAGACTGGCGGCACACTTGGTCGCTCTGTGGTGCAGCCGATCCTGCAAGTGAACTGCGCTATATTCCCCGCTACAGGCGTTTGAGAAGTTTTTTGCTAAAGCTACAGCGGGTTGTGGCTTCGGGAAAATCTGGCTTATGGAGCGCTTAGGCTATGGTACTTTTACTGCTATTGGGGCCGCATGCGGCTGCAAGTGGCCTGAGCTGGTGTAGCAGGTGGCCACGATTGTGTTGGATGACGAGCCAACTTGGAGGTGTATCTGCTCGCTGCTATCCATGATGGTGCCGTCGCTTTCCGCGCTGGTAAAACCGGTGTAGAGGTGATCGGCCTCGCGGAAAACTCGGCTGGCACTAAACTCGCCATTTGGGCTTTCGGCTACGCCAACGCCAAGGCCGGAGCCTCCGTACTTAATGTTTGCGCCCCAGGCTTCGCCTTGCGGGCCAGTAATGACGGCTTGATTGGTTCCGCTCGCTTTGTTGTTGCAGTCAAGTGTGACCTTGGCTAGATGCTGGCCGATATCCCAGCTGGGGTCATTCAAAGCACCGCCGTGCCAACTGCCGTCTTTTAGGCTGCCGCAGCCGGTGAGGATGCTCGAGCCCAGAATTATGCCGCCCACGGATCTTGCCAGGTTGCCGATATAGTTGCTTTGTTGTTCGCCTCTGAATCTATTCATGCCATCAGTATACCATTTACGTGCAAGCCATTCGATGTTGTTGTATTACGCCGAAATGGCAGGCGAAGGATGTCGTGAAACTTGCAGCGCAAGGCTGCCCTTTTTGGGCAATCCCGAGGGGTATCGGCGCCGATACCATAGATCAATCTCCCAATGTCGTTCAGCACATTAGACGACATTGGGGGACCCTCTAGAGTTGTGCTTGCAGCTCTAGAGGCTACCCGACGTACTTGGTTGGCTCACCACCACGGGTCACGGCTGGGGTGGGTGCGGACGGAGTGTCCACTGCGCGTGGTGACCCTCGAGAATCCGAGGATCGCCGCCGGGACCTGGCCGTTGAAGCTGTCGCGCCTCCCCATGGTAATCCTGTTGCCGCGGCAGATCCTGCGGGTGAGTCGGGTGACGTGCCTGTCGTCGCCGGCGTGGACCCAGAGGTCGTATTCGTACCACCCGGATAGCGCGGCCGAGTCGGTCGGGTCACTGGCGGCGTTCAGCTCGTGGGCCGGGGCGTAGGCGTAGGCCGACCCGCGCAGCTCCGTAGAGCCGAGGTCGAGGCGTACGTTGTACATGGTGATGACGTGGTCGCAGTCGTTCATGTAGCCGCCACGACCATTGTAGTGGTAGGCGCACTCGCCGCCGATCCCCTTGCACTGGCGCCACGTCTGCTCGTGCTCGAACAGATATTCGTCCGGCAGGGCGTGCAGATCGAGGCGCTCAGCGGCCAGGAATGATATGCCCTCCCGCAGAAGCGCGAGGTCGCCGGGAAGAGGCTGGTAAGCACACACCTGAACTCCTTCAGTAGTCGGGAAAGTCAACATTTGTCGACAAAATATCATACCATATAATACTTAATAACGCAATATAACATAACGCACTGCCTGAGCGCTGGCGTATGCAGAAGCGCGAGGGGGGCGGACATCCTCTGTACCTGCGGCAGTTTGGCTTGATGAGTGGCTGATTTTCGAGGAATCTGGCAAGACACGGCGCGGCGGATTTCCTGGTACAACTTAGGCAATAAATCCCGACTCTCTTAATACCTTGGCGCTCGGCGGATTTAATTGGTACTCATGAAGGTCGGCCACGCTCACCCACCGTAATTCCTCGTTAGGGTTGATGGGCTGGGGCTCACCAGTCTCAAGATTGCAGAGCGCATCCAAATAAATGAACCTTTTCTCTTCATCGTCGTAGTCGATCTTTTGCTCCTGATCCCACCCAATACGCTTCTCGATATGCACGGTTATATTCCATCGCGCTTGCAGCTCATGGTTGAGCGCCTCGGCAACATCACCGTCACCCTCGAGTCTTCCGCCAAACAAACCCCAAGGCTCTTGATAAGGATTTTTTGCGGGATCGAATTTCCTGATGAGAATCTGATCGTCTTTTTTAATAACAGCTACGGCCATAAGCACGGTTTTCATACGATAAGTATACCATTAACTCCTGCGAGCAAGAGGCTTAGGGGTGAGATATGTGGTGCCAGGGGGTTCGGATTTATACAGTTCCAGGCTTTCTGGACGCGGGCTTTTGGCTCAGCAAAGCTGTTCCCACGATATACCTTCCGGTGCCAAAACATGAACGCGGGCCGGGAAAAGTTGATGAAGAATCACTTTTCCCGGCCCTTGGGTGTACGCCTCGCGTTCAGGAGCCGGAGCTCGAATCTCGAGCCCGGGCTCGGTCGGTCAGATGATCAGGGTGCTCTCGCCGTTGTCGGTGTCCGCGCCGCCGCTGTTCTCGACGGTGTCGTCGACGTAGGGCTGCGGCTTCACGGTGATGGAGTTCAGCTTGGGGAACATCGCCTTGATGGCGCTGCTGTCGCTGATCCAGGCCGCCAGGTTCGCCGGGTCGATGAGCACGCCGGGGTAGCTCTCGTGGATCATGTCCAGCGCCTGCTGGGGGTCGATGAACTTGATGTGGGCGAGGAGGTAGGCCGTCGACTGGTAGGTCACCTCGGTCGAGATGGTCGGGTCCGAGACCGGGAAGCCGGCGCTGATGCTGGCACCCTTGGCGGTCATGCCCTGCGGCAGGCGGATGATGTTGCCGTTGCTGTCGATCTTGGTGCCCTCGGGGTCCGGCTCGCGGACGTAGAACTCGATGGTGTTGACCGTGCCGAAGCCGTTGGGCAAGCCCGAGTCGGTGCGGTCGTCGGTCCCGAGGAACGGCAGCAGTTCGCCGTGACGCTTGTAGCCGTTGATCTGCTGCTGGCCGCTCTGGCACACCTCCCACATGCCATCGCGCGGCATCGTGGTCGGGTTCGTGTCCAGGCAGTCCAGCCACGCGTTGAGCCACTGCGTGCCGTTGCCGACGCGGGTGGGGATCGCCATGACCTGGTTGACACCGTAGGTGCTCACGAAGAAGCCGATCTTGGCGCCGCTGGGCGTGACCACGTACAGGTCGTCGGTCTGCTCGTCGCGAATGAATGCGGCGAACTCACCGTTGACGCACGGCGCGAGGCTGACGTGGCCGCTGTCGTAGCCCACCGAGATGGCCAGCGCGGCGCTGGTGCGCAGCGTGTACCTCGGGGTGCTCTCGTTCTCGGACATAGAAGTCCCTTTCTGATCGGTGTACGCTTAGGAAGCGCACAGTGAAACGAACGTACTGAAACGTACGGCCGTACCATAACATAAATATATTCACACGTCAATGATTGTGCATCGACTCACCGCCCCAGCCAGCGTTAAAACTGACTGTTCCATGCTCTCTACCCTACTGGCTTCTTGCCTCTCGGCAACGCAAAACCTTCCCGATAAAGAATGATTAATAAAAGCTCAAGCGGTAGTTGCGTGTGCTCTTGGACGGGCGTTTCATTGCCATGAGACTTTTAGTCTTACCCTCAGTGTGCCATGTCGTTCAGGGGATTATCGGCTACTTGATAAATGGTGTCTTCTGGTCGTTTATATTGATCAGGATTACCGGCCAAAAAAGAGCAAAACGGGCAATCATAATCTTGTGGTTCATGATTAAACATGTATCTATCCTAGCCCACCATGGAATATACGGATATAGGCATTCAACAATTGGACTAGCCATACGTTCGGGGTGCCAGATAAAGACAAATGCCCCGAACATTCGGAGCATTTTGTATCTGTTATCAATCGTGGCTGGGACGGAGGGATTCGAACCCCCGAATGCCAGGACCAAAACCTGGT
>CAZAFC010000009.1:0-44090 GCA_964484675.1 uncultured Candidatus Saccharibacteria bacterium
GAGGGATTCGAACCCCCGAATGCCAGGACCAAAACCTGGTGCCTTACCACTTGGCGACGTCCCAATATGAGGGCTGCCCGAAAAGCAGCGCTGCAGCACTGTCGATTTTAGCTTGTTTTTCGCAGTTATTCAAGCTTGAATGGGCGGATGTGGAGTGGATCTAGCTATGGCTGCTTGCTTGCTGTCGCCTGTTTGCTTGCGCAAGTACAAAATATTGAACTGGCTGTGCTGGCGTAAGCCTTGGCTTGTTGCGTAATTAGACGCGCGGCATTATCCCTGATTGCGAGCCGATCTTCTGCCGCTAATAGTTCGGGGCGCTTGGCAGGCCGAAGAATTGCTCGAGAGTGCGGATGCCTTGGGCGTGCATTTCGGCGGCCAGCGCGGTGCCGATGTAGCGAACGTGCCAGGGCTCGTATTCGTAGCCGGTGATTTGCGTGAGATCTTGCGGATAGCGGATGAGGAAGCCGTATTTGTAGGCGTTGGCGGCCAGCCAAACACCTTCGGGCGTGGTGGCGAAGCATTGCTCAACATTGCAGCTCGGCGTGGTTGTGCCGCCGAGATCGGCTGCCAGCCCAGTTTGATGCTCACTGTAGCCTGGCCGCGCGCTTTGAGTATCGGCAACCGCCTGCCCTTGCTGCTTGACATAGCCATTATATAGATTGACCTGAAAATTGTATGAGCGATAACCGCTCTGGAGATTGAGCGTGAGGCCGGCCTGCTTGGCACCAGCCACAAGCGCTGCGAGTGGGCCAGCCATGGCGTTGCTCACATATTTTTCAGTGCTGGTAATGTTGCTGCGCAGCGGAATGTTTGGCACGACAAGGTCGCTCGGCGCGTATGTCTTGGGATTGAGCGGCCGCAGCTTGTTCACGACGACCCAAATGCTGGCCGGATCGGTCAGCGAGTATTGATTTTTGTTGAATGCGGCCGGTGCGCTTGGGCTTGATTGGCTTGTGTCGGAGCTCGCGGCCAGGCTCGCCGTGCTGTGTTTTGGCGTGGGCTTGCTCGTGTGTGACCGGCTCAGCGCAATGCCGCCAATGGCCAAAATCGCTACCAAAACCAGGCCGATGCGCCATTTCATGCCCTCTATTGTAGCCCAAAAAACCATGCGCCACCACCGCCAAAACGGTTTTTGGTGTTTGGCCGCCGAAGTGTGCTATAGTCGAGGTGTTAGAAGATGCCTGCGTCTTTGGCTTTACGTGAGCCTGGCGCATAAGACACATACATTATGAGCAAAGCAAAACTCGACGCCGCTGACTACATTGTGCCACTGAACATGAACGGTTTGCAGGGACGCATGCTGCATATGCCCGCGCCCAAGGGCCGCGACCGCGAGATTCTCTTTATATATGGACACCATTCGACGCTCGAGCGCTGGTGGGGGTTGATGCTGAATTTGAACCGCTATGCCGCCGTGACGATGCCCGATTTGCCTGGCTTTGGCGGCATGGACAGTCTGTACAAAATCGGCAAAACCGCGTCGATCGACAACCTCGCGGACTACCTCGCGGCGTTTGTGAAGATGCGCTACAAGCGACGGCGATTCATTATCGTGGGCATGAGCCTCGGGTTTGTGATTGCCACGCGAATGCTCCAGCGCTACCCCGAGCTTTGCAAAAAAGTCGACATGCTCGTGAGTTTTGCTGGCTTTGCGCATCGGGATGATTTCGCGTTCAGCAAGCCACGCCACCAGTTTTACCTCAATGGCGCGCGGCTTTTTTCGTTGCCCGTAACGTCGACATTTTTCCGCGAAGTCTGCCTGAGCCCGTTTATTTTGCGGCGCGTGTATCGCCACACGGCCAATGCTAAGGAGAAATTTGTCGGCCTGGAAGGTGAAGAATTGCAGCGGCTGGTTGAGTTTGAGGTGAAGTTGTGGCGCGACAACGACGTGCGCACCTACATGAAGACGACAATGGAATTTCTGACGCTCGACAACTGCCAGGTGCGCGTTGATCTGCCAGTGTATCACATGGCGATTGCCTCTGACCGATTTTTCAAAAACGAGATTGTGGAGCAGCATTTGCGGGTGATTTTCAGCGATTATCATCAGCTGGCGCTGCTCAAGATCGGGAACCACGCGCCGAGCGTCATCGCCGACGCCAAGGCCGCTTCGCCATACGTCCCGCTGAAGCTGCGCAAAATGCTGACCACGCTCGGCACGCAGCACAAATAAGTGGTATACTAAAGCATCATGAAAATTGGACTTGTTTGCCCGTACAGCATCACCAAAGGTGGCGGCGTGCAAGAAATCATTTTTGCCATGCAGGCTGAGCTGGCGCGGCGCGGGCACGAGGCGTACATCATCACGCCGCAGCCGCGCGATTTGGACCCCGATGCGGCCATCGCAAAGCACATTATTTTTGTCGGCACCGGCACGCAAATGAGTTCGCCGATTCACACGACCGGCCAGGTGTCGGCGGGCTTGAATGAAGAAATTGAGCGCATGCTCGACGAGTACAAATTCGACATTTTGCACTTCCACGAGCCGGGCGTGCCGATGCTCAGCCGACAAATTTTGGCACGGTCGAAGGCGGTAAATATCGCGACATTCCACGCGGCATTCCCCGAGACGCTCACCGGCCGCACATTCGCCAAAGTGGTTGTCCCCTACACCAAATCGTTGCTCAAATACATCGACGAATTCGTGGCGCCGAGCGAGTCGGCCGCCGAATATGTGAGCAGCTTGATGGAACATCAGGTGGCGATCATTCCGAACAGCATCGACCTCGAGCATTTTGCAGCGCCCAAAAGCCGCAACGATAGCAAGCCGCACAAAACGATTTTCTACGTCGGCCGGCTCGAAGGTCGCAAGGGTGTCAAATATTTGCTGCACGCCTACAAATTACTCCGCCAGCAGCACGACGACATTTCGCTGGTGATCGCCGGCGACGGCGTAAACCGTGAGCAGCTCGAAATGCTTGCGCAGGATCTGGAGCTGCCGGATGTGACCTTTTTGGGATTTATTTCGGACGAGGAAAAGCTCAAGTATTTGCGCTCGGCTGATCTGTTTTGCGCGCCGGCGGTGTTTGGCGAGAGCTTCGGCATCGTGCTGATTGAGGCGATGGCGACCGGGCTTGTGACGGTGGCCGGCAATAATCCCGGCTACGCGAGCGTGATGCGGGGCTTGGGCGCGATTTCGCTGGTGAACCCCAAAGACGGGCCGGAATTTGCCCGGCGCTTGAGCCTGCTTTTATACGAAAACGACCTGCGCAAACTTTGGCGCTCGTGGGCAAAATCGCAGGTGCAGCAGTACAGCCACCAGGCGGTCGTGACGAGCTACGAGGAGTTGTACCGCGCCGCGCTCAAGAAGCACGCCCACAAACGCAGCGGGCAGCACGAAGATGTCGTCTAGTTCCCGCAAGCCAAATCCGTCTGGCTCGGCTACGCGAACCTCGGCCCGGCTCAAAGTTGCCTTTGTGTTTGACGACTCGCTTGATAAGCCAGACGGCGTGCAGCAGTATGTGCTGGCGCTGGGGCGGTTTTTCGCTGCCGAGGGCCACGACGTGCACTATCTGGTGGGCGAAACCACGCGCACCGATATCCCGAATGTGCACAGCTTGAGCCGCAATGTGCATGTGCGGTTCAATCAGAATCGCATGTCGATCCCGCTACCCGTGCGCCGGCAAAAGATTCGCCGTCTGCTCAAGCGCGAGCAATTTGACATTATCCACGTGCAGATGCCCTATAGCCCGATGCTCGCTGCGCGTGTTATTGAGGCAGCCGATCGCCGTGCTGGCGTTGTCGGCACGTTTCATGTGGCGCCGCATTCGCGGCTCGTGCATCTCGCGAATGCCCTGCTCAGCCGGTGGCTGCGCCGCTCGCTCAAGCGATTTGACGAAATTATGCCGGTGTCGCCGGTGGCGCAACAGTTTGCTGCTGACACCTTCGGCGTGCATGGTGATGTCGTGCCGAACACTGTCGCGCTCGAGCGATTTTATGCTGCCAAGCCGCTCACGAAACGCACGAAGCCGACGATCGTCTTCCTGGGGCGGCTGGTGGAACGCAAGGGCTGCCGGCAATTGCTCGAGGCAGTCGACGTGCTGCATGGTCGCCGGCAAGCCGGGGCGAAGCTGCCCGATTTCCAGGTGCTCGTGTGCGGCACCGGCCCGCTCGAGTCCGAGCTCAAACAGTTCGTGCGGGAGCGCGGCCTTGATGAGGCCGTGAGCTTCGAAGGTTTTGTGAACGAATCGGACAAGCCAAGATATCTGGCTGGTGCTGATATTACGGTGTTTCCGAGCACCGGCGGCGAGAGCTTTGGCATCGTGCTGATTGAGGCGATGGCGGCGGCGCGCGGTGCGGTGTTGGCCGGCAATAATCCCGGCTACGCGGCACTGCTCGCCGGGCGTCCGAGTGCGCTTATTGATCCGCACAATCCCGAGGAATTGGCCGATCGGCTGGCCGCGCTGCTGAGTGATCCGGCCGCGCGCGCTCAAGCTCAGACCTGGCAGCAGGCGTTCGCGCGCCAGTTTGATGTGTCGGTCGTGGCCGCTCAAGTCATGGCGCGCTACGAGCTGGCATTGCGCGAACGGCGAGACTGAGTCATACTATGAGCATTATGCCGATCCTGCACAGTAAAGATCCGAAAAACACGGTGAATTTTAGCATTAGCAATCGTACGATTGTGCGCGTGTTGGTGATGGTGGTGCTGACGCTTGTTTTTATGGCGGCGTTGCGCCGCGCGGCACATTCGCTGATGCTGCTTTTTACGGCGTTCTTTTTGGCGCTAGCGCTGAATGGCCCCGTACACTGGCTCGCGGTGCGTATTCCCGGCAAGCGCCGCGGCAGTCGCGTGCTGGCCACGGCTGCATCTTTTATTATTGTTATTGGCCTGTTGATTGGTTTTTTCGCGAGCATCGTGCCGCCAATTGTTCGCCAGACGGATAATTTTATCTCGGCGGCGCCGCGATTGGTTGAGGATGTGCGCAATCAAGACAGTGTTGCCGGCCAGTTTATCCGCAAGTATCATTTGCAGCAGCAAGTCAGCAAACTGTCGACACAGCTTTCGAGTCGGCTTGGCAACATCGGTGGCACCGCCGCCAGCGCTGCGGGCAAGATTGGCTCGAGTATTTTTGCGATGCTGACGATTTTGGCGCTGACGTTTATGATGCTCATCGAGGGGCCGCGCTGGGTCAAATTATTTGAAGAAATGCTGCCGCACGACCACCGCGAGCATGTGATGAAACTGTCTTCTGATATGTACCGCGTCGTGAAGGGCTATGTAAACGGCCAGGTGTTGTTGGCGGCGCTGGCGTCGTTGTTGATTTTCCCGGCGATCCTGGTGAGCGGCGTAAGTTATCCGGTGGCGCTGATGTTTGTAGTGTTTGTTTGCGGGCTGATTCCGATGGTCGGACATACCATTGGCGCCGTTATTGTTACGACCGTGGCGCTGTTCCACTCGCCCATCGCCGCTATCGGTATTTTGTCCTACTACATTTTGTACCAGCAGATCGAGAACTATGTGGTGCAGCCGCGGATCCAGGCGAATTCTACCAATATGTCGCCGCTGCTCGTTTTTGCCTCGGTGGTGATTGGCGTGAATTTTGGCGGACTTTTTGGCGGACTCGTGGCAATTCCGGTGGCGGGGTGCCTGCGAATTGCCGTGCTTGATTATTTGCAGAATCGTCATATTTTGTCGGCGGCTGATGCGGCGAGCGAAGAAACCAAACGAGTCTAATCGCAAAAACCTAGCTCACTTTTTGGATTGTTTCCCAAAAATTATATTCTGAACCAAATAGTGCCGGTCTCGGTGTCGCGCAGGCCTATGTTTTGGGCCTTGAGCGCATCCCGCAGTTCGTCAGAGCGAGCCCAGTCTTTGTCGGCGCGTGCATCTTCGCGGCCCGCGATCAGAGCTTTTTGGGCGGTCGTGATGTCGGGGCGTTTGCTCAAGCGCAGCCCGAAAAGTTGATCCACGATGTTCAGCATCGGCTGGAATTTGTCGAGCGCAATGCCCTGCCCTTCGGATTGCGTAGCCAGCTGAGCCAGCGCGGCAATGGCTCGCGGCGTGTCCAGGTCGTTTTGCGTTGCGGCGAGCATCTGCTTGAGCGCTGCCGCATACGTCTCATGCAGCTTGCTGGCCTGAGCCTCCTTGACGGCAGCGTGCGGCTGGTGCTTGAGATCGGCCCACATGCGCAGATTCTCAAGCAAGTGCTGGGCCGCTTCAAGGCTTTCCCAGGTGAAATTCACGCTGTTGCGGTAGTGCGACTGCAGTACTTTGAGTCGAAATGCCAGCGGATCAAAGCCCTTTTTGACGACATCTTCGAGCACGTAAAAATTGCCGGCCGATTTTGACATTTTTTTGCCGTCGACCAAAATGTGCTCGTTGTGTGCAAACACTTGCGCCATGACGGGGTCGGACTCAAGCGCGGTGCTCTGGGCAATTTCGTTTTCGTGGTGCGGAAAAATGAGGTCAACGCCGCCGGTATGGATGTCGAACGGTTGGCCCAGTGCGGCCCGGCTCATCACTGAACACTCGATGTGCCAGCCGGGACGGCCAGCCAGCTGTTGGCCGTCGAGCGTGAACCCCCACGCCGGTTCGCCAGGTTTTTGGGCTTTCCAGAGCGCAAAATCGTGCACAGATTCTTTGTCGTATTCGTCGTTTTGGATACGCGCTTCGCTGGTGTTGGCGCTGGTAAGATCGAGTAATTGGCCGTACGTTTTGCCGCTTTTGCGGTAGGCTTCGATCGAGAAGTACACGCCGTCGTCGGCAATATAAGCGAAGCCGTGCGCATGCAGCTTGGCGATCAGCGCCTGCATGTCGTCGATATGGTCAGTGGCGCGTAGAAACATGATTGCCTCGAGGTCAACGCCGACGCGCTCGATGTCTTCGCGGAAGAGTTTGATGTATGTATCAGTGAGCTGCCGCAACGCCGCTTGTGCATTGTGGCCGGGATATTGCTCGCGGCTGCGGCGAATCGTTTTGTCGTCAACATCGGTGTAATTCATGGCGTGCTGCGTCTGAAAACCAGCCAGCCTAAGGCTGCGGCGAAGGCTGTCAGCAAAAATGTATGCGCTCAGATTGCCAATATGCGCGTGGTCGTACATTGTCGGCCCGCACGAATACATCCGCACGGTGTTCTCTGTGGCCGGCACAAACGGCTCAAGCTTGCGCGTTCGGGTGTTGTAGAGTTTCATGGTTGCTCGATTCTTGCTCAAGTTTGGTCAGAAGTTCGGTGGCAAATTCGATACATTCCGACTTTATCTCGTTGAATGGCCGGCCGGCTGGCACCTTAAAGCCGCTGCTATACGAATGTCCGCCGCCGCCGAAATGTTCGGCCAGTTTGCCGGCGATGGGCGAGCCATAATTCGCGCGGATTTTGGCAGTCATGTGCCCATCACCGTACGTTTTGAATGCGATCGCAATCCGCGTGTTGGTTGTCAGCCGCATGTCTTCGAGCACCAGCATCGATGGATTGTAATGCGGGCTGTATTCCTGAATTTCGTCCCACGGAATCGTCACGGTGGCGACGCGATCGTCAGCAAAGTATTCGATACGCTCCAGGAGCGTGCCTTTGTAGTGAGTGAGTGACGGACTCTTGTGCATGAGCTCGCGCCGGCGTTGTTCGAGCGCCGGAATGCTGACGCCGCCAGCCACCAGCTCGGCAATAATCTGGATACTGCGGGCGCTCGTGGCCTCGGTGGTGAGCCCGAGGCTGTCGGCCATGATGCTGCTTACGAGCAGCGTTTTGGCTTCGAGATTAAGTGGCCAGGCGAGCTGGCGAGTAAGCTCGTAAATGATCTCGCCGGTCGCGACGGCCGGGTGATTGCAGAGTACTTCGGCGAACGTGATTGTTGCGTCGGTGGCGTGGTGGTCGAGTACGATCACGGGCTTGGACTTGATCCAGCCTTTCTGGCCGGTGATTTCGAGATTGTCGAGCAGGCTGTCGGCGCTGGTGTCAACGATAATGGTAAGGTCAAATTGCGCTGGCAATTCTTTGCTCACGCGGTCCCAGCCGCTCAAGTACGTCAGGTACGAAGGAATGTCTGCGCCGCAATATAAGAACACTTCTTTGCCCTGGTCGCCCAAAATATGTTCGAGTGCGAGCGCGCTAGCCAGGCTGTCGCCGTCAGGGTTGTCGGCTTGCAGTACGACGATGCGCTGCGCGGCATCGAGTACTTTGGCTATTGCGGTGCTTTCGGGATAGGTTGGGGGCTGAGAAATTTCGGAAGACATGATGATAGTATAGCACTTCTCTTGAGCGCTAGAGCTCCTGGCGGCCTTCGAGCGCCCTGCCGAGTGTGATTTGGTCGGCGTATTCAAGGTCGACGCCGATTGGCAGGCCGCGGGCGAGCCGGGTAATCTTGACCGGCCGATTGCCGATTTGTTGTTGAATGTAGAGTGCGGTGGATTCGCCCTCGACGCTCGCGTTGGTGGCTAGGATGATTTCCTGCACGTCGTCTTCATCGATGCGTCGCACCAGTTCGCCGATGTGCAATTGCTCCGGCCCCACGCCATCGATGGGCGACACCAGGCCGCCAAGTACATGGTAGGTGCCGCTGAACTGATTGGTTTTTTCGAGCGCGACGATGTCGAACGGCTCCGCCACCACGGCGACCACGGTTTTGTCGCGGCGTGGATCGGTGTAGAGCTCGGACAGCTCGTCGCCCGCCGGCACCAGCGCGAAGGTTTTCTTGCAAAAGCCGATACCTGCGTGCAACTGCGCGAGCGAGTCGGCAATGGCCTGCGCCTTGGCACGCTCATTGCGCACCAAATAATACGCATAGCGCTCGGCGGTGCGCGGCCCGACGCCGGGCAAGCGCCCCAGCGCTTCAATAACATCGGTGAGTGCCGGTGGAAGAATGGTCATAGCAATGATTTTGTGGATGGCAAAGGCCTTGTGGCAAGACGCGCAGTCTGCCTGGCCAACGCAAGGACGTGCCTGTTTACAGTCCGAGGTCGCCCAGTGCGCCCATCATTGGCTGCATTTTTTCGGCGGCGATTTTTTGGCTTTCGGCGATTGCTTCTTTCACGGCTTCTTCGATCCAGCGCTCCAGCTGGCCAATGTCATCCAGGTCGACATAGCTAGGGTCGATCGTGATTTTCTTGATCTTTTGCTCGCCGGTAATTTCTACCTTGACGGCGCCGTCGCCCTTGACGATAGTGATAATCTGCTTCTGCAATTCTTTTTGAATCTTCTTCACTTTCAGCAGCATTTTGGCTTGGTCGAAACGACTCATATGGTACTTCTCCTTTGTATGCGTCTATTGTATCAGATTGGTGGGCCGAGGTACGAGATTTTGCGTGCTTACTGTGAAGACTTGCTGAGTGACGGCGGCCTGCGGCCAGGCAACAAAATATTCGCGCAGATGATACGCGCAACTCATGCCCAGCACGAGCAGCATCATGCTGAGGCCCACGCCCCGCGCGATCGGATTAAATGGAAACACGCGCAGCCATGTCTCGAGCAGTTGCCCGGCGCCCGCAGCCACCGCGATATATATGAACGGCACGAGCACGCTGAGACTGACGCCGGATTGCAGGCCGATGAGCACACTTCCGGCGACAGCGATTGACACAAACAGCGGCACGCGGCCGAGTCGCAAATTGCGCCAGGCTACGGCGATTCCCTGCACGAACAACACCAGGCTAAAAATATCGAGCACCGGCAAGCGGCCGGTCCAATGCTCAGGGTCGGCCAGGCCGCGCACGAAGATCCGCACTGGCACTTCGAGAATGTGATGAATGGTCGGCCAGAGCTGCGGCAAGTGGTCGGGAATCCCGGCCAGTGCAAATGCGAGGTGCGGCGATTTGAACAGCGCCCAGCCGAGTGGCACGAGCATGCCGAGCCACAGCACGCCGCCGAGCGTCACGGCCCACAAGCGCTGATTGAACAAGCGATCGATCGTTCGCCACTGCCACAGCACGCCTAGAGCCAGCAGCCAAATCATCCCCGGCACATACAAAAGGCTGCCACACAACACCATGCAACAGATGAGCGCGATGGGATTGCCGGTGTGTTTGAGCCAAGCGCCAGTGGCGACGAGCAAAAAGAGCGCAAACATCAGCACGTCGGGCGTGCCCAGCCGAGCCGTGTGCAAAAACCAGCTTGAGCTGCCAAACAGCGCCGTGCCCAGCAATGCCGTCTTACTGCCATACCACGCTCGCAGCAGCAGGCAAAATGCGATAAGCACGAGTCCGCCGATGCCTGCACTCACGAGCCGCCCAAGGATAAATCCCTGGTGGCCATCGAGCGATTGCAGCCCGTGCAGGAGCGCCAAAAACGGCGCATTCACCGGATTGTGCAGCAGCCCGTGCAGATTTTGGCTTTGCGCAAAATACCCTGCCTCGCTTGCGCTGTAGTTCCCGCTGGTGAGCGTGTTCAGTCGTGTGAACAGCACGCCGATCAGGCCGCCAAACAGCGCGCCATACAGCAGCAGTTGCTGGCCGCGTTCGGCCCAAAGCTCGCGAATTGGTCGTGTGCTCATGCTGGCATTAGTATAGCATCGTTTGACCGGGCATGAATACGTCCAAATCCTTCGCGCCGAAAGCTGCTAGCCGGCAAACGGATCGCCCACGTGTTTGCTGTCGAGCGAGCGGAATCGCTGCTTGTCTTTGTCGAAATACAGCTCGATGTTCGCCAGCGCGCCGTTACGGTGCTTTTTGATGAGCAGGTCAGTGATATTTTTGCGCTCGGTTTCCGGATTGTAATATTCTTCGCGGTAAATGAACGCCACGATGTCAGCGTCCTGCTCGATGGAACCAGATTCGCGCAAGTCGGCCAGCTGCGGAATCTGCGGATTGCGGCTTTCGACGGAGCGACTGAGCTGCGAAGCGGCCATCAATGGCACGTTCAGCTCGCGTGCAATTCCCTTCAGGCCGCGCGAAATCTCCGAAATTTCTTGCACGCGATTATCGGAACCACCAAACTTGCTGCCGCCGCTCATCAGCTGCAGGTAGTCGACGATAATCAGGCCGAGCGGATGCTTGTGTGCCTCGCGCCGGGCCTTGGTGCGCAGGTCGCTCACGGTGATGCCGGGCGTGTCGTCGATGTAAATGGGCGCTTCGCTGAGCGTGCCCATGGCATTGGTGAGTCGCTCAAAATCATTGTCGGTGAGATTGCCAGTGCGCAGCGCCCAAGCATCAACGCCCGATTGCATGCTGAGCAAGCGATCGACCAGCTGCTCTTTGCTCATTTCGAGGCTAAAAATAATGACTGGTTCTTTGGCCTGAATGGCGACATTGTGCGCGAGATTGAGCATTAGCGCCGTTTTACCCATCGACGGTCGCGCGGCCAAAATAAAGAGGTCGGAGCGCTGGAGCCCGGCAAGCGTGTCGTCCAAGTCTTTGAAGCCAGTCGGCACGCCACGGATTTTGCCCTTGTTGCGGTGCAGCTCGTCGAGCCGCTCGAAGCTGTCGCTCAAAATATCCTCGATGCTCACGATGGTCTGCTTGACTTGCCGCTGGCTGAGCGCGAACAGCTGCATTTCGGATTCTTCAATCAGCGCCTTGAGATCTTTTGACTCATCGAGAACGAGACTAGCGATGTCTTTGTTGACTTCGATCATGCGCCGGCGCAAAGCTTTTTCGGCCACGAGATCGGCGTAGTTTTCCACATGCGCGGCAGTCGGCACGAAGTTAGTTAGCTCAGTGAGATACGCCGGGCCACCGACTTGGTCGATCACGCCGACAGCCTTGAGCTGATTGGCGAGCGTGAGCACGTCGATCGGCTTGCGGTCTTCATATAATTTGACCGCGGCTTCGTAAATACGCTGGTGGCGCTGATCGTAGAAGTCGACGCTACTCAGCTTGTCGGCGATTTTGGTGAGCGCGTCGTTGTCGATAATGATTGCGCCGAGCACGCTGGCTTCGGCTTCTTCGCTGTACGGCAGATCGCGGTTAGTCGGTGTCGGAGGATTGTTTGCCATGATGTTAGGATTGCAACAGTTCGGCGCTGCCAAAAATACTACTGATGAGCGCCGGCGCTTGGGCTGGCTCGGGTTGAGTCGCGCTGGCTTCGGCTGCTGGTGAAATTACGGCATTGGCGGGACTCGGCTGTATTGCTGAGGTCGCTGGCCGGGCCGAAGCGGACGCTGGCTCGGCGGTGCTTGGCCGTGGCTGCTGCGCGCTGGCTGCGACTTGCACCGCGCTGGAATCAGCCGGTGTTGAACCGTTGCGGGACGGGCTGCCGGCAACCGCGTGCACCACTTCCCCGTCTTCTGGCGGCAATGGCGGCAGCGCCGAATCGCTCGCTGGCTGTGGCTCGGCAATCACGCAGCGAACAGTGATTTGCTCGCCGGTGATTCGCGTAATGGCATCGACAATCGCGTGCTTGTTGGCCTGGCTATCGACGCGTTTTTGCAGGAATTTGTTGGCGACCTCCACGGTAATCGTGCCTGGTGCGAAGCTGGTGGCAGCTGCTTTGAGCGCATTGGCAAGCGTGACGTGCGTTTGCTTGAGCGCGTTCAGCACGAGCTGCCAGCTCTCGCTGCTGAGCGTGGCGGAGCTGGCAGTGTCGTGCGTGCTTTCGGTGGCAGCTTCGGCCGCGGCGGTTGGATCTTCGCTGGCATCGGCCACGATTTCGTGTGTCTTGGGCCCCGACTCGCTGCTGGTAGTAGTCTCGGCCTGCTTGCGCATAAAGCTACTCGGATGTGGCTCGATCTGGACGGGTGGCTTTGGCCCGACATCTTGCGGCATGGTTTTGGCGGGCGTGGATTCCGTGTCGGGCTCAGCGGGTTTGCTTGACGATTTTGCTGCGCGCGGAGTGTGTGGTTTTTTGGGACTTGAGGTCGAAGAAGTGCTCGGCGCTGATGTGGCGTCGGCCGGCACGTGCGGCAGCGTTGCCGGCGTACTGGATTGGCCGGCTAGCGCGGCGCTGATGACGCTCAGCTCCAGCAAGACCCGCGGATCGTGTGCGGCCGGCACATCAAGTAACGTGCCGAGCAACTGCATGAGCGGTGCGCGCTCGAGCGGTGCTCGGCCAGCTAGCAAGGCGTCGCGCAGCGCTTGGCCCAGCTGGCGCGCGATTTGCGTAGGCTCGGAGCCGCGCGACTGGACCTCGGCGAGCGTCTCAACCACGGCACTGGCGTTGTGATCGCCAAGCTGCTGCATGAGCGCATTAATCATCTCGCTCGGCGCAACACCCAAGTGCGTTTGGACATCCTCGAGTGTTACGCTGCTGCCCGCATTGCGCAATTGATCGAGCAGCCCCACGCCGTTCCGGAAGCTGGCGTCACTGTGCTGTGCGATAAGTTCCAGTGCATCGTCGGCGATCGAAATATGTTCTTGCTCGGCAATGTGGCGCAGATGAGCCGTGAGCTTGTCGTGGCTGGCAGGCTTGAACGAATAGTGCTGGGTGCGGCTGATGATTGTTTCGGGCAGTTTGTGCGCCTCTGTCGTTGCCAGAATAAACACCACGTGCGCCGGCGGCTCCTCGAGTGTCTTGAGGAGCGCGTTGAACGCTTCGCGCGTGAGCATGTGCACCTCGTCGATGATGTACACTTTGAATTTGCCGTGCGCCGGCGCGATGTGCACTTTGTCGCGCAGATCGCGAATCTCGTCGATGCGCCGATTGCTGGCGGCGTCGATTTCAATAATGTCCAAATCTATCGAGTCGTCATCGTACGGCACGTGGTTGATCTCGTGCGCCAGGATGCGCGCGATGCTTGTTTTGCCGACGCCTTTCGGCCCGGTAAACAGATAGGCATGCGCGATCGTGTCGTTTTTGAGAGCGTTCGAAAGCGCCGTCGTGATGTGCTCTTGCCCCACGACCTCGGCCAAATTCCGAGAACGATACGTTCGATATAGCGCCTGTCCCATTGGCACCTAGTATGGACCAGTCGCGCGAAAAAATCTGTAGTATTTATTGACTTTCACAGCGTTTTTATTGACATTTGCATTGAAGTTTTGACATCATGTCTGTTCATAACTTTGCGTGTCATGCACGGGATTTTTGAGGTATACTGGGGTCGATCAAAGGAGTAGCTTGTGGAAAAAGGCCAAAACTACGAACCAACGCTGGGCGAGCTGCATGGGTTGATTTGCGATGGCGGCGAGCAATTTCCCAATCGGCCCGCTGCTTGCGTGCTCGAGAATACTTGGTACGAGCATCCTCGCAAAGGCGTTCGTGCGGTGGAGGTTGACCTTGCCGTGCTTGCCACGGCGTCTCGGGTGTATGCCGAGGATGTTTCGCTGGCGAATGGTTTGAGCGCTCAAGGACTCGCGCGGCCCGAGAGACTTGCGTCCGCCGGGCATGTTGTGGCTGAGCGAATGCAGCACGGCCTGGTGTGGGGATTTTCCGGCTATGCTACTGCCGGCTATTCGTACTATGACGAGGCGCGTGGCATGACGTATCTCTATGCGCAACTCGAGAGCATCGGTGCGCTGCCGTCACTCGCGGTTGATGGCGGCATGAGCGCCGGCGTGCTTGGGCTGAATGGTATTCTGGCGCGCAGATGGGACGTTGCTAGTATGGGATTTGCGCCCCGGCAAGGTTTGAGCGGCATCGGGAACCGCGACCACATGGTGGTTTGGGGAAACACGTACCAGTCTCGAGAAGTCATTGTCGGCACGGTGCCGGATATTCTGGTGTGCGTGGGCGGCAGCGATGGTACGATGCGTGAGTGCCTGACTGCGCTGCGGCTCGGTGGCAGCGTTTTGCTGCTGGCGCTGAAGGCTGAATACGGCGAGCACTCATTTCCGCGTATGTATAGTGAATTGCCAGAGGCGCAACAAGCACTTCGAGAAGGTCGGATGCGCGTGTGTCATTTTACGGACGGAATCGCAGCGAGCGTTGACGGCCTGCTTCGAAATGACTTCCAGGCAGCTCGTATGGCCCGAGCCGAAGCGCTGGCCGAAGTGTTTCGGCAAGAGCTGTTTGAGCAGCCGGAGAACTAAGACAACATTTATTCAAAAAATGTAACGCTAGCGCTAGAGCGCGGCTTCGAGGGCAGCCCATTCGGCGGAGGCATCGTCTTCGGGAACGTTGATGCTGACTTGATCGTTTGGCTTGGCCTTGAAGTACGTGACGCTCGCGAGCAGCACGCGGAAATTCTTGCCGTTTACATCGACAAAATAGTGACCGTTCTCGAGCTTGAGTGTGCCCACGAGCTGCTTGCGCGGAATCGGGCCGATTTGCTTGTACAAAAAAGCGCCGTCGCCAGCGATGGTGAGCTTGAGAATGTCGCCTTGCACGAGCTTGGATTTGCTAGCATAGTTGGCTGGCACGGGATACATTTTGCCGTCCGAACCGACCATATTTTGGCCGTCAAACACACCTTCGATCACTTTGCCAAGATTGGCTTCATGCGCGACGGGAGTTACTGATTCGTCGTCACCCACCAAGCTCATCAGCAATTCATTGGCCGCAGCGAGATTGGTTTCAGCTTCCTGAATCAAGGCCCGCAGCCGCTTGATTTGTTTTTCTGGTACATCTGCCATTTTTGGGTTGTCTCTCTTATGTATAAGAAGTGTTTGTTTCTTTACACTTACACCTAACCCTAGCACAATTGCAATACCGTGTCAAAAAGTCGGCCGTATTTCTGTGGATAAATGATGCTATACACCGGGGCGAGGGAATGCGGCAATGCAGCTCGCGCCGCAAATGCTCAATGCAACTCAAAAGATGAAAAGCGCCACTGCGAGGATTCGGAGTGGCGCTTCGCACCGAGAGGGAGTAGATCAGATGCGCTCGAATTCGATCTTAGCGTTGGTGGCCTCGGGGGTACACCTGACCGGATCTGCTTCGTGGACGATGACGATGGTCTCCGGCGGGACGGTCAGGATGGTGCCGCTGCCGGATGCCGAAGCTTTGGCGGCTGGGGCGTTGGCCGAAGTGACGATCGTCGCGTCGTCTCCGGTGGAGATGACGTTCTGGCCACTCCTGTCGCCTTGATGCTGAATGATCCTGGCGCCGTCACCGGTGGAGATGATGCCGAAGTTGTCCCCGCCGACTGAGACCGAGCGATTGCCTGTTGCCTGAGTACGGCCGCGGTTGCCGCCGATGGCAACCGAACGCTCTCCGGCCGCGAGGGTTCCTCGCGGGTCGTTGAGTGTTGCCGGCTTGATCTTGACGATCCGTCCACTGCTGTCGACGACCAGCGTCTTGGGGCTGGTCACGCTGAGGTGTCCAGCCGGGCCGACGTCGATTGTCAGCTCGCCTGGCACGGTGATTGACACGGTGCTGGCCCTTTTGCTGATCGCGATCACGACCACTTTACCCTGGGACATGCTGTCTCCAAACTACTCTGCCTCGGGCGATCCCCAAGGGATAACTTATTATACCATAAAAACCACATAACAACATTAGCTGCTAAGCGATAATGCCTCGGCGATATGTGGCGACCGCTTCAGCTTGGCAGCAGAGCGCGAACAGCAAGAACGCGGCGAGCCAGCGAAACGAACCGAGGTAGTTGTTGGCCAAGTGCCGGCCGCCATGACGCCCAGCCGCAATGCGCAAAATTTGTGCATTCTGGTTGAGCGGCACACGGTGCGGGGATTTGTCGTTGAGACGACTTGCCCTTCGCACCGTGTGCCCGCCTGGATGGTCCCAGGACTTTTGATCGTTACTGCATGATCAGGATCCGGATGATGGCCTCCTGCTTGCTCGTGATGCGCTCCACGACGTGCTCGAAGTCAAGCATTTCGGGGTCGTCGGAGAGCGCTGTCAGCACCTCGATGAGCAGCCATTTCTGGAAGCCCAGGATGTACCGGTCGTTCTTGGCCAAGTGCCGGCCGTCGGTTTCATCCAGCAACACCCAGAGCGGATGGGTTACGTTGATGCGGAGCTGGAGCTCGGCATGGTCGTACACCCAGAGTGCCGTGCTGTCGCCGATCTCGTACACGAGCGTCGGCAGTGAGGCGGCCTGGCGTCGTCGGCTCGGGCTTGGATCGGTGGGTGGCGCCGAGGGCGGCTCGACAACGACGCGCTGCTTGGGCTTGTCGAGCTTGGGGCCTGGCACAGCATCTTCCTTGGGTGCCGATGCCGCACGCTTCTCGCGGGGAAGTCCCGGGAAAATGTCGGACAGCGACTCATAGAATCGGCTGAGTCCCGGACTTGCGCCGAATGACGCGAACAACTGTCTGTACGTTTGCTCGCCCAGCCGCTTGTATCGTTCGTCGGCCTGAAGTTCACGCTCCTCGTCGACCAGGTTTTGGCCGAGCAGAATGAACCATTCGGAGATCGCGCCCGCCAGGCCCAAGACAGCGGCGTTGTACACGAACTTGTTTCGTTGGTACTCCATGTCGATGCCCGTGGCCGTGATGACGCCCTCGAAGTAGCCGCTGCCCAGTGCCTGCAGGGCGTGGGTGAGGGTTGGGTCGTCCGCGGCGACACTTGAGGTCTGCTGCCGAAAGTCCAGCCACGGCACCGCGTCGGCAGCATCGGCTTCTGCGAAGCTGACCACCCCGCGCCGTTCGCCAGAGGCGCCGCGTAGAGCCCGATAGAGCTCGAAGGTGACCGTACCGGCGTCGGCATCTCTGGTGGTATACGGTTCGAGCTTGACGCCCGTGTACACCCGCGGGTCGATCCGTTCCGTTTTGATGGCGCCGCTGTGTTCACGGACCATCACCAAGATGGTCGTCCCGCGGGCTTTCATGCCCTTGCCGAGCCGTGTCTGGATCTGTTCCCTGAGGTCAGCCGGATCGAGCGCGCCGATGACGCGATCCTTGGTGACACCATTCATGAAAACCATGGTGCGCCAGATGACATCCGGCTCGTTGTCGGCCTTCTTGACCTCTTTGGCGAGGGTTGAGAATGGCTTGCCGAGTGCCGGCAGGGCCGTCAGGTCTTGGTCCATCGGGATGCTGACATCCCTTTGGGGTCTGATCTCCTTCTCTCTGAATGTCCAACGGTAGGTCGCGCCGTCCGGGTCGGGTTGACTCATGACGACCATTTCTGTGCACTTTGTGATCGGCGAAACCAAACCGAGTCCGAAGCGCCCGAGGACGCCCGGAGCTCGATTCTTGACGGTTTGCCCGACGGTCAGCAGGGCTTGCGCGAATTTCTCCGGCGTGATGCCTGTGCCGTCGTCGCAGACTGCGATGAACCCTTCTTTGCGGTCCACGATGATGCCGACGTGCTTGGCTTGTGCGTCGATGGCGTTTTGGGCCATCTCTTGCAAGGTCTTCGATATGCCCGGGTACTGATCGGCTGCCAGGCACACCATATTGCCCAGATGGCTGCCCATCGCTACCTGGACGACGGCTGCCGCCTTGGCGCTTCCCCGCTTTTTTGCCGGCACTTCAGACCTCCGACGACAGGATCTTGTGCGCCCGGGTGCTACTGAGCGCAGCCATCTGGTTCTTCAGGTCGAAGTAGAGGTCTGCCCCCACCAGTCGCTTGAGCGCTTGCTGCTCCTCGGGAGAGAAGTTGTCGAGCACGTGCTGCGCGTAGACTCGAGCGGTCAGGAAGCTTGCGGCCAGTTCGAACTTGCTCGGCTCATTGCCACCTGCTGCCTGTCCGCGGGCGAACAGCATGCTCCTGACGATCGCCTCGATGTCCGCCACTGCGGGTGCCGGTGTTTCGTCGAGCGTCGCGTCGGTCGAAGGGACCGGCACGTGCTCTTCGGTTGTTGCCAGCGCGCTGGTCGGCTTGACCGTTGCGGCCGCCAGGTTGTGGCTGTGCTCGGAGGTGCATGCGTCCAGTTCGGCCTGGCGCTTGGCCATCTCCTCGGCCAGCTTGACACCGTGCTCGGCTTCCAGAGCTCGCCGCATTGCCCGCAGGTCGATTTGCTGGCTTACGGGGTGCTCGATGACGCGCTCGCTCTGCTTGAGCTTGACGAGCTGGCCACCACGTGCGGCATGCAGGACCGAGCCTTCTGCGGTACCGCCGCAGAGTTGCTGGGCCGTGGGCATGTCGATGACATCGTAAGCCAAGAGCTTGCCGATGTAGCTGCCGTACGGCTGAGAGCTGGTGACGCCGGCGATCTCCGGGCTGGGAATCCCGGCCTGCTCCAGCAAATACCACAGCTTGAAGGTGCTGATGCCACCGAGGAGCTTGGCCTTCGGGTTGACGAACCAGCTGCCGACGACCATCAGTTTCACGTCGCAGTGGTTGGAGATGGCCTGTGCCAGCGGCACCAGTTCGACGTAGTGCGTGCGCAGCCGATCCATCACGAGTTGGGTGAGGTGCTCACCGGCGATGACCACGGGGCTGGTGTCGAGGTCGTTCATACTTCCCCGCCTTCCTTGATCATGAAGAGATTGCCTCTTCGGTACAATCAAACTCCGTTTGGAGCGATCAGTATAACTGTATAATATTTCTTCAGTAATTACTAGTTATTCTTCTGGGATAAGCGCCATATCTTTTGCGTTTTAGGCCATCAAAAACCGCCGGCGGATTGTGGCCGGGGCGGTTTTTGGTTTGTTGTAATCTTGGTGGCGCGGCACATGTATAAAAATATCGGCAGATGTTCGTGAGGCGCGTGGTGCGGCGGAGGCGGAGAGCCACTGTCGCACCACGCGTGCCTCTTCAGTTGCCAGCCAGTGACCGCCGAGCCTGGGCTCGCAGCCAGCGCCGCTGCGCGAAGACTGCGTACGGGATGCCGAACGCGATCGTCGCGATCTCAGCGGTGAACAGGTACGAGTTGCGGTGGTAGTAAATCGCGCTGGCCTGGAAGAAGAGACCGAGCATCAGGAACGAGGCCAGCCAGCGGTACTCGCCGAACTGGTTGTTGGCGAACCACCTGTGGCCGGCGTCGTGGCGGACCTTGGTGATAGCGAAGTAGATCGCACACCCCCCGTTGCCGATTACGCAGACCGTGAGGGTTGCGTGGTTCGTGAGCGACCACACGTCAACATTGACCATCGGGACACTCATCGCGAGGGTTTCTACTTCGCAGCCGTTCAAGAGCGTGGTGCGGGCTGAGCGCCAGCCTTTGCCGATGGCGAGCACACCCAGAAGCACGAGCGTGCCGGCGCCCATTATCTGCAAAAACGCATGCACTGAGGCCACCTTTCTACGTGACGTGCCGTGGCACATCTGCCGATAGGAGCTCAAAGCCGCCGAAGCGTCAATGATGCCAAATTTATATCATAATTATCGTACTTTTCCAATCCTCGTTATCAAGAGACACTATGAAAAGGCGCCACTGCGAAAGGATTCGGAGTGGCGCCATGGCACCAGAGAGATCAGACGAGCTTGAACGTGATGCCGGCGGCGCAAGCCTCTTCGCTGATGTTGACCGTCTTGGTGCCGTGGACGATCACCAGCATCTCGTCGGGAACCGACAGGACGGTGGAGCGGTCAGACTGCCCCGCGCCGGGGTGATTGATCTGCAGGCTGCCGCTGCTGCCTTGGGCGATGATGGCACCGTCCCCTATGGAGATGATGCCCGTGTTGCTGCCGCCGATCAACTGGGTGATGTCCCCGCCGACGACATTGCCGCCTGCGTGCTGGATGACCGAGGCATTGCCGCGCACCGTAGCGCGCTGAACGACCGACGTTCCGCGGCCGCTCGCGATGATGCCACGGTTGCTGGTCGTTGCCGACCCGCCGTCCGAGACCATTGTGGTGCTCGTTCGAGCTCCTCGCCGGAAGCCGAACAGCCTGGAGAGCAGCCTGGACTTGTTGCGCCGTGCGCTCCCCCTGCTGATGAGGGTGGTCGCTCCGTCGGTGCTGAGCTCGATGCTCAGCGGCCCATTGACGTGTACCGTCACCTGGCTGCGCTGGTCGCTCATACAATGCTCCAACTCTCTTTTTCGGGCGAGTCCCGAAAGGTATGTATACTTTACCATGAATTCCACATATATGCCAGATACGAGTATGCACGCCAATCAATATGAAAAGGCGCCACTGCGATAAAATCGAGTGGCGCCTGCGCACCGGGAGCTGGGCTAGTCGTTGCGGCGCGCGATGCCGGCGTCGATGGCTTCGGGAGTGAACGTCACCTCGGGCGCCTGCAAGATCTCGACCTTGGTGCCCGGCGGCACGAGGATGACGATCTCGCCGTCTTCGGCCACCGGGAACTCGATCGAGTCCGCGGCCTGCGACTGCTTGGACGTGCTGGTGCCGCCGTCGACACTGAACCTCCCACGTGGGTCATGGTACGTGCCGCTCATGAGCCCGATGGCCACGCTGTTGCCCTGAGCCTCGACGGCGATCGAGCTGGTGGCGGTTGCGGACGCGACCTGGCGGATGCTGACGCCTTCTGGCTTGGCGGTGAGCTCCAGCGGTGTCTTGCTGCTACCCATGATCTGGCCGGCGGGGCCTCGGTCGATCTTGACCTTGGCGTTGCGGGCCATGATCATGACGTAGCCATTGGGGTCGAGCGCGTGCATGACGTTGTTTGCGGTACTCTTCATGGACATGAGTGCTCCAACGCTCCATCTCTCGGGCGAATCCCAGAGGACAACATATTTTAGAATAAATATAGAGATTTTTCAAGTATAATCGTGATAGGCGAGTCGGGGTTTTGCTGTCGAAGCAGCGTGCCCCTGCGCCGCAGGCTGGCTTTGGAAGATTTCCAGGACTTTTCTGGTGATTGCTGTTGCACGATCAGGTATGTGAATGACCACTCCTGCCTATGCGATTTAATGATACCCAAAAAACCACCCGAGAATAATCCACGGGTGGTTTTTGTGTGTAATCTTGGTCGAAGATTAGGCGAGTTCAACAGTTGCGCCAGCAGCTTCGAGGGCTTTCTTGGCAGCTTCGGCGTCGTCTTTCTTGGCAGCTTCGAGAACGGTCTTTGGAGCGCCATCGACGAGAGCTTTTGCTTCGCCAAGGCCAAGGCCAGTGAGTTCTTTGACGGCCTTGATGACAGCAACTTTCTGTGCGCCGGCGTCTTTCAGGACAACGTCAAATTCGCTCTTCTCGTCAGCGGCAGCAGCGCCACCTTCGGCAGGAGCGGCGGCAACAGCAACAGCGGCCGCAGCCGGCTCGATGCCGTATTCGTCTTTGAGGATGTTTTTGAGTTCGTTTACTTCGAGGACAGTGAGCTTGGTCAGCTCTTCTGCCAATTTCTTGAGGTCAGCCATTTGTAATTCCTTTCAAATGATGTAACTATTATGCGTTTGCTTTGGCTTCGATGCCATCCAGCAGGCCGTGCAAATTGCCCGACAGGCCGCTGACAACGTCGTTGAGCGGTGCAGCCAAGGTGGCGATGACTTGCGCGATGAGTTGGTTCTTGCTCGGCAATGTAGCCAGAGCCTTGACTTCGTCCACGCTCATGAACGTGCCTTGGGCCGTGATGGCGCCGACGAATTCAATGCTCGGGTTGAGCTTGGCGAAGCTGGCGAGCACTTGTGCGGGCGCAACTTCGTCTTCGCTGTTGAAGGCGTAGATGAGCTGACCGTTCAGCGCGCTGGTGTCGACACTTTTGAGGGCGTCATTCTCCTGCAGGGCCTTGATAACCAGCCGGTTTTTTACAACGCGTAACTTAGTGCCGTTGCCGCGAGCGTCGCGCCGCAACTGTTGCAGCGCCTTCACGGTCGTGCCCTGATAGGCGGCGACTACGGTCATCTTTGAGCTGGCGAGCAGCTCAGCAACGTCGGCGACAACTTCGTTTTTCTTGTCTTTGGTTAAAGCCATAAATTGCTTCTTCCTTATATATTTATGTAAATAAAAATCTTCGACCTAGATTTTTAAGGATCTTGAGACATCTTGACTGATTGCCTGAATGCGTTTTGCGCGTGGGGCTGAGAGCCTGTTTGCGCCAAACGTTGCCTTCAGATGCAAAAAGCAAACAAAAAGTCTTTGGTTCTCGCATTACCAAAGACTATAGGGCGTAAAACAAAACTGTTTCATTCCTCGGTAGCGGATTAAGCGTGCCAAAATGCCACACAGCTACGGTCTTCGGTAATGTTCACGGCCGATTATACACGAGCGCCGTGCGGTTGTCTAGGGATTCTGGATGTTTCGGTTTTAGCATACGTGACTGGCTCCGGCTTTCACCGAAGGTCCTCGGCGCAGCAGGTCTTGCTCCGAGTTGATCGTAGCCTGTTGATGCCAAGGATCAGACCTTAGCGATTTTCTCGAGGTAATCCATGACGACTTCGACAAATTGGCGGCAGCCTTCGGCACTGATCCACTCGTCTTCGGCGTGCTGGTTACCGCCTGGCGGATGCGTGAGGATGCATGGTACGTCGATGCGCGCGAAAAAGCGAGCGTCGCTGGCGCCTGTGGAGAGTGTGCCCGAGGATTCGATCCCCGTTATTTGCCTGATACTGGCAACGAATGGCGCGATGAGCGGATGCGTGATGTTGTTGACGCATGGCGCGCCGCACATGTCGCGCTCGCTCAGCGTGCCGTCGTATTTTTTGCTGAGCCGGTCAAGTTCGCGCAAGATGGCGAGGCGGTCTTTAGGGCTCAAGTAGCGGATGTCAAGCTTGGCGGCGGCGGTGCCGGGAATTTGCGTGAGCGAGCCGGCTTCGGTCTCGATGGAACTGATGTTTAGCGTGTTCGTGTTGAGCGCCTGCTCGTGGAAAAATGTCGATAATTCGTGCAGAAAGCCGACGAGCTTCACGGACGCACTGTCGCCTTCCCAGGGGCGTGAGCCGTGTGCCGTCTTGCCGGCGATTGCTATGTCGAAAAACAAAAAGCCCTTCGCTTGCGTCTCGAGGTTCCAGTTTTCGCCGCCGTCGGGCAAGATGCACACTTCTGGGCGATAGCCGAGCTCCAGCAGCTTGCCTGCGCCGTATGAACTGCCGGATTCTTCGTCGGTGGTAATCATGATCCCGAGGTCGTACGTGCCGAGTTGCGCGCCGAGCGAATTGACGATGCACATGTAAGTGGCGATGGCGGATTTCATGTCGTAGACGCCGCGGCCAAACAACTTACCATCTTCTTCACGCACTTTAAAAAGCTTGGCTGGTGCCGAAACGACGTCCAGATGCGCAGCCAGCATGACTCGCGGCGTTTTGTCGCCTTTTTTGACTGTCGCGATCAGCGAGCCGACGCCGTTGAAGCGGAAGCGCTCGACGTACATGTCGTGCTCTTCAAAGAAAGCTTGTAAGAAATCGAGTGATCGCTCGTTGGCGGCAGTGTCGCCGGTCACGGTCGGGTGCGAAACGAGCGTCTGAAGGTAAGGTAGAAAATTATCGTAGATCATGTGTGTAGCGTGTACTTATGAATAGCGTTTACAGTAACCTTTTTTCGCCCGTTATGCAAGCATAAACATCACGTTTTGGCGCGTGTAATGCGCTCAATCTGCCTGGTTGTTTATTGAGCGAGCTGCAAGGTGATGAGTTCGGGCGGTTACGGCAAACGTTGTTCGTGTTTAATGTTATCGATCGGCCTGAGATTGCTTTTGGGCCTGAGCGTCGAGCTGGGCAAGCTTGAACTGCGTGTGGCGTTCGGCGGCCAGGCGCGCCAGCTCGGGGTCCTCGCCTTGATTGACAAACCGCATAGCTTCGGCGAGCAACGGGTGTTTTTCGGCCAATGTTTCGTGCATGGCGAGCACGAGTTTGCGGTAGCCGGGGTGCCCTTGCGGGCTTGTGCGCAGCTCATGCAGGTGAAATGCTTCGCGGGCATTGTACGTCACCTTCCAGCGCATGCGGTGGCCGAGCAGCGTGGCGTACTGCGCCTCGAGGGCAAACCCTTCGCGCTGAAGCACACTGAACAGCTCGAGGCTGATATCGAAGCATTGCTCAAATAAGTCGCTTAAGCCTGCCTCTTCGACAAGTCGGGGAATTTCATAGCCGTAGCGCGGCGTGAGCTGCTGCCACTCGAGGTCATCGACCATGCGATGGCGCTGCAAATCCCGAAAAATGCCGTAATCGCACAGCAAATCCCAGCTGTAATGCGCCTTTTCCAGTGCGCGGCCGGGCCGGTGCCGGCGATTCAGCCGCTCGCCTATGTACGCTGAAAACACCGCAAGCTTTTGCTCGTACGGCCAGTCGGCGACTTCGGTGCGAATGGCTTCGAGCGGCAGCGAGCTGTGCTCATAAAGCATGTCGGGCACGAGGTCGAGCTCGTTGCGCGGCCAGATGTCGGTGAGCTGGACGGGCGTATCGGACGCCGCCGCGTGATGTTCGGGCAGATAGTCTCCAGCAAGTTTTTGTACCGCCGCGAAGGTGTTGGCGCGGTACGCTATCTGCGCGCCGCCGCGGTCGGGCTTGTCGGCACGCTCGAGAAATGTCGGCATTACTTTGCGCGCTTCTTTGAGCAAGCGTTTGCCGGTGCGGCGGGCTTCGGGCAGCTGGTCGCTCAATAAATGCATGATCAAACTTTCGAGTGCCTGCCCGCTCGCAAAAATGCCGACAGTCGACCGCGTGGCTACCGGCAGCACCGGCCGCGCAGCGTCACAAGCCTGGGCTTTGGTGGCGGCACGCCAGGCACCATCTTGCTCGCTGGCGGATACCGACGATTGCGCCCGAACGTGCGCGGTGAGCTTGCGCACCAGCTCGGCGTACAGGTCAAAAATCTTGTCCATGTGGGCGTTGTATGTGGCCTGAAGTCCGGGCGAAAAATGCGTCGGCGTGTGGTAGCGGTACTTCCCTTGCTCGTCTTTTTTGTCGAAGTAAATGTAGCGCGTCGATTGCTCGAGGTACGCCGCCAGTCGGCCCCACTCGAGCTTTTTGGTGAGCAGATTGCTGGCGTTTTCGACCACAAAGTGTAGCCCGGCGAGCTGCTGCACAGAGTCGTCACCGTACGCGGTGATCACGCGCGCCAGCAGCTGCTTGTCGTTGCCCATTTTCTCGGCAAATTCGTCGAGAATTGTTATGCGCATGTCGTCGCCGCGCCGGCTGAGCCGCGCCATGGCGGCCGCGACGGTCATGGGGCTGAGCTTTTCGCCAAAAGCGTACACGTCGCCGTCCACCGACGACACAACTTCGCGCAAGAACGCCTCGCCCGCCTCTGTTATCTGGTAATTTCCCCGCTTGGTTTTGCGCACGAGCAGGCCGGCGACTTCATCGGCGCTGGCAGCAGCTTCGCGCGTATCTTGGCTGGCGGCTTCGGCTGCCAGCGTTGTGGCGGCGGCTGATTCTGACAGATCGAAGACTGTCGTCTGGCTGCCGGGCTCATGCGTCGGTGCCGGCAGCAGCGGCCCGAGCTTGCCCATAATGAGCCGATGAACCATGTCGATATCGAGCAATTCGCCGTCGCGCATGCAATCGATGCGCGCAAAATCGCGCGGAAACAGCTGGCACAAGTCGTCGTACACCTGGCCGGTGCGCTCCAAATAATCACTATCGACCTCGTGGATGTCGAGCTCCTTGCCGTGGTCGCGCAGCAGGCCCACCGACATGTTCACGGGCATGCGCAGCACAATATTTAGATCGGGCCGCGGAATTTTAAGCATCTCGAACTCAAGATTGTCGAGCCAAATAAAGTACCCGCGCCGCTCCTCAATGTGATAAAACTTAGTGCCCTGGTGCGCCATGTTGCTGCCGACGTAGCGGTCGAGCAGGACGATTTTGCCCTCGGCCAGTGCGGCACGAATCTGCGGTGCGCCGGCATAACGATCGAGCGCATAAAACAGCGAGCCGGTATATGGCCCAACCTCAGCGCCTGTGCCATACGCTCCAGACAAGTATTCACGAACGAAATAGCTCGATGGCTCGTCGTAGCGCGGAAATTTAAACGTCGCCACCTCATGTCCGGCGCGCGTGAGCGCCTCAACGAGCAGCTTGAACTGCGTAGATTTGCCGGAACCATCCGTGCCTTCGATAACAATGAGCATGCCTTGCTGCGCCATACGGCTCCTTACTTTACACTTAATCCTGGA
Organism: uncultured Candidatus Saccharibacteria bacterium; assembly: GCA_964484675.1. Taxonomy (GTDB): domain Bacteria; phylum Patescibacteriota; class Saccharimonadia; order Saccharimonadales; family UBA4665; genus CAZAFC01. The sequence continues at coordinate 26,602 of CAZAFC010000009.1, forward strand.
ATTGGTTCGGGCAGTTGCCGCTTGTCTTGGTAGGCGCGCGGCAGCATCATCTCGGGGTGCCAGGTTCGGATGAGCTCGTCGAGATCGGTGCCAGATTGGTATTTGCCGCTGAAGCCTTGGTCGCGCCCCATGCCGTAACTGCCGGCCACCTCGCCGGTCTCGTGAAACACTGCCTGGCCGATGCGCTCACCCACCGGCAACAGCACGGTCTCCTGCTGATTGAGATTGTAGACTTCGAGCGTGAGCCGATTGATGTAGCCCGGGTCCACCCAGCCGGCGTCGAAACACACGGCGATGCCGTTGCGGCCCCAGCTGGAGCGCGATTTGAGCTCGTATGCGCCGGGCGGCAAAATGCCGAAGAATTCGTGCGTGTGCGCCAAAATCCGCTCACCCGGCCGAAGCGGAATCACCGGATGGTTGAGCGGAATCCCATCGACGGGCTGAAGATTGTGTTCACGGCACCAATCCTCGTGTGGCACGGCTTGTTTCGCCTCGCCAAAATAGCGATGTACATCGGCCTCACTAAAAGGGTTGTAGAGCATGTAGTCGCCGCTGCGCTCGGTGCGATAATAGTAGTAGCCGAGTGTGATGTCGAGGCTGGCCTGGCTGACGTGGCGCGGATTGAACGGCACGCAGACGATCTGGCCGTCGCCGATCGCTTTTAGAATTTGCGTGTTGCTGTACACCGACATGTTGACTCCCTCCGAGTTATCCACATTGTACGGCGAGGCGAAAGTGTCGCGCAAGTGTTGAGGCGAAAATTACAACTTGAATGATGACTTGGCGCGCCAGCTTTTGTAATGAGTTATACTAGGTATTAACCATGAAACAGCTTTTTGCTCGCGTGCGTTCCAGTCGACATTTCCATTTCTCGCATCTGATCGCCTACGCGGTGGCGCTCAACGGAATATCGATTATTGCCATTCCTCTGCTTGTGAGCATCGCGCGGTCGCACAATGTGCACATTTCAGGGAATCACCTGACGACCGACGCGCAGCAAGTTTTGGCGCTGGCGCTGCTGTACCTGAGCGTGCTGCTGGTGCGCCAGAAACGTACGGCGTGGCTGGTGACGCTCGTGGTATACGGCGTGATTCTGCTGATTGATCTGGAACGGCTCTATGATATTGGGCTGACTCATGTGCTGCTCGGCGGCGAACTGCTGCTGCCGGCGCTGCTCGTGGTGAGCTTGCTGCTGGCGCGCGATAGCTTTACCGTGCGGAGCGACATTCGCAGCTTCACGTTTTCGCTGCGCATCGTGGCGCTCGTGCTTGCGGTGACATTTATATATGGCGTCGGCGGATTTATGCTGATGGACCGGCGCGACTTTCACCAGAATGTCAGCTTTGTGTCGGCCGCGCATTACACGCTCGATCAGTTTGGCGTGACGCATTCGGTGCCGCTCGCGCCGCACACATATCGGGCCAGGCTGTTCGTGCATTCATTGTCATTGCTGAGCGCGGCGTCGGTGGCGTACGCGTTTGTGTCGTTTTTCCAGCCGATTCGCGCACGCTTGGTCGATCAAACCAGTCAGCGTCAGCATGCACGGCGTTTGCTCGATGCGCATCCGGCTAGCAGCGAGGATTTTTTCAAGCTTTGGCCGCACGACAAGATGTATTTTTTCAGCCAGAGTGGCAATGCCGGGCTGGCGTACGCAGTGCGCGGCGGCGTGGCGCTGGTGGTGGGCGACCCGATGGGCGGTCGGCGGGAGTTCGGCGCGCTGCTGAATGAGTTCGACGATTTGTGTCGCACAAATGACTGGGATGCGGCATTCATCCACATCGAGCCCAAGTTCAGCGAGCTGTATAAAAAGCACGGCTTGAGCTTGCAAAAAATCGGCGAAGAAGCGGTGCTGGACCTAGCGCATTTCCGCGAGCAAACGGCCCGCAACAAGTATTTTCGCCAGATCAATAATCGCTTTATCAAGCAAGGCTATGCTACCGAAGTCGTGCTGCCGCCGCACGACACGGCGCTGCTGGCGCGTTTGCAGGAAATTTCGCACGCCTGGCTGGCGCGGCCGGGGCGCGACGAGCGGCGATTTATGCTCGGCCACTATTCGGCGAGCTACATGCAGCAGTGCCCGCTGATGCTGCTGCGTGACGGCGACGGCACGATTCAGGCGTTTATCAATCAGATTCCGTCGTTCGACGAGCGCGAGGCCAACTTCGACTTGCTGCGTCACACCGAGGCGGCGCTCGGCAATGCCAACGACTTTTTGCTGCTGCAGTTTATAAACTATTTGAGCGAACAAGGCTTTGACCGGCTGAATCTCGGCCTTTGCCCGCTGGCTGGCCTCGAGAAAAAAGACGAACAAGACTCGGTAGTCGACGGCGCGCTGCGATTTGTGTACGCCAACGGCGATCGGTTCTACTCTTTCAGCGGACTACAGCGATTCAAGGCGAAGTACGAACCCAATTGGCAAAGCCGCTACGTGGCATATCGCGGCGGCCTGCGCGGCTTCACTCGCACTGTGAATGCGCTGAACCGCGCGATGAAATTGTAGTTGTCACTCTGTGATAGCTTGCTTGAGGTAATGTCCATCTTTTCGCTCGATGGCGCTGCTCGCTAGTTCGTCTATCAAAAAGCACCCGAATGGTCGGGTGCTTTTTGTGTTTGGTTTTTGATCTTGGCGACTTTTTAGAGTTCGCTAGCGTCGATGGTAATCGACGGGCCCATAGTGGTTGCCAGGTGGACGGCTTTGACGTAGGTGCCTTTGATGCTGGCAGGCTTGTTGCCTTTGATGCTTGCAAAAACGGCGCGAACATTTTCTTCGAGCTTGGCAGCGCCGAATGACACTTTACCAACAGCCAAGTGCACAATACCGGTGCTGTCGACACGGTATTCCACACGGCCGGCTTTAGCTTCGGCGACTGCCTTGGCGACATCAGTCGTTACGGTGCCGCTCTTGGGATTCGGCATGAGGCCGCGCGGACCCAGGGTGCGGGCGTACTTGCCGAGCTTGGACATTTGCGTAGGGGTTGCGATGAGGATATCGAAGTTCAGCTGACCTTTGTCGAGCTCTTTGATGAGCTGTTCCATGTCGCTGATGTCAGCGCCGGCTTTTTTGGCGTTGGCAGCATCGTCACCGTCGGCGAGCACGGCGACGCGCACGGTTTTGCCAGTGCCGGCGGGCAACACAAGGTTGTCGCGCAGGTTTTGGTCGGCGTGGCGCGGATCGACGTTCAGATTTACGTGCAGCTCAACGCTCGCGTCGAACTTGGCCGGGTTGGTTTTGGTGGCCAGCTCAAGTGCTTGCTTGAGTGAGTATGCCTTGCCGGCTTCGACGAGCTCGGCGGCTTTGCGGAAGTTTTTGCCCTGGCGCTCCAGGCGCGAGCGAGTGGGCCGAGCGTGCTGCTTGGGCTTGCTTTCGGTGTCGGTCGCCTCGGCTTTGCGCTCTTCTTTGGCTTGCTTGGCGTCGGCCTCAGCGAGTGACTTTGCGCTGCGCTTGCCGGCTTTGGCAGCTGCCTTCTCGCTTGTTGCTTCAGCTTCGGCAGTTTCGGCGGACATTACCTCTTCGGCTGCTTCGTCGTTGGTTGCTTTGATGGCTTCTTCGGCCATGATCGTCTCCTTTCGTGGTGCATGCGGCTTGCTCGCTTCGGCAAACCTCCCACAAATTTATTTTATAATGTGCGTATTTTACCATAGAATTACGGCGTTGTCATGTTGCATCTTGCCGGCACCTAACACTGAAACTAGTCGTCATAAATGCAGACCTAAGAAGAAGATCGTGGTATTGACGGCCAGCGCACCGTAATCAATAATGAATCTTCCAGCGCTCGGCCTCTGTGATCGCACCCTTTTCCCCACATCACGAAGTCGCCTTGCTCAGAAAGGACTACCGTTCGATCGCGAAATTGCACCTCGAATTTTCCAGAAATAAGAATCGTCACTGTGGTACGGGCCTCTTTTGTCACCCAGGCTGGATGCTCCTGGCCGGCAGCGTGAGTGCTCCACTTAATCTCGACATCGTAGGTATGCCTGAGGCCGAGGCTTTCATCCAGGCTGCCACCAACAAACCAGCCCTTCTTGGCGTCAAGCTGAGCATTTCCGGTTTGAATGAGAGGATTTTCTGCCATACATATAGTATACCCTAGTGCTCAGGCGTGATAAGTGGTGACTCGGTTGGGATTGTTCCTCGTTTTGTGTGCGGGGAAACGGGCGTATGATGGGGGTATGTCTATTCGAGTTGCTGCCGATGCGTTGCTGCGGCGTTTTGAGAAGGACTTTGCCACGCACAATCGGATTGAGGTTTCCCGATCGGCGCTGGCGCACAATCTCAACCTGATGGCGGATCACGCGGGCCTGCCAGCGATTCCCGTGCTCAAGGGCAACGCGTACGGTCATGGGATTGCCCAGGTCGCGCTGGCGTTGAAGGAGCAATCGCTGCCGTATATTGCGGTGGACGGCTATTTTGAGGCGCTCCGAATCCGCGAGGTCAGTCGCCAGCCGGTGCTTGTGATGGGGGCGATTTTGCCCGAGAATTTTGCGCGGCTCAAGCATGATCGCTTCGCGTTCGTGGTGAGCGATGCGGCTACCATTCACGCTTTGGGTCGAACTGGCCGCCGAGTGAATGTGCATCTGGAATGTAATACGGGCATGAACCGCTATGGCGCGCGGCCCGATGAGCTTGCCAAACTCGCAGAACTTATTTTGAGCTACAAAAATCTGACTTTGGAAGGCGTGATGAGCCATCTCGCCGACAGTGATGGAGATGATCCGGCGACGGTTGACACGGCTGTCGGCCAGTTCGACGCTGGCGTGGAAGCAGTGCGTGCCGCCGGTGCTCGCCCGACGCTGCTCCACGTGGCGCAAACGGCCGGAAGCCTGAAGGCGCGTTCAAAGTATGCGAACGCCTTTCGGCTTGGCATTGGTTTGTACGGCATCAACCCTTTTCCGCGTGAGCATCAGCTGCATGATACATTGCGTGGGTTGCGGCCGGCACTCAAGCTCGTGAGCACCATTACTAAGGTTATTGATCTGCAAAAAGGCGACAAAGTCAGCTACAGCTACACTTTTACTGCACCCAGGCGTATGACGATCGGTGTGCTGCCGCTTGGCTACTACGAAGGTGTGAACCGCCAGCTGAGCAACGCGGGTGTGGTGAAAATCGGCGGCCAATTTGTGCCGATTGTCGGCCGCGTGTGCATGAATCACACAATGATTAGCCTCGATGGCATGTCCGCTCGCGTCGGCGACGAAGTGATCGTGTATAGCGACCAAGCGAGCGACCGCAACGCAATTGACGCAATTGCGCACGAGCATCACCTATTCAACTACAACTTGCTAACGGCGCTCAGCCACGACGTGCGGCGCGTGCTCGTCGCCTAAGCACTAAACACCATCGCTCTCGGCTTGAGGCGATGGTGTTTTTCGATTGCGATTTGTATGGTCTCGGTCTGCTCGCGAATCTGAGAAGATTTGCTTTAGGCTTCGACTTCGACGCCCATGCTGCGGGCGGTGCCGGCGACCATTTTCTTGACGGCCTCAATATCGTCGGTGTTCATGTCGCGAGCTTTATCTTCGGCGATCTTTTGGAGGCTGGCTTGGCTGAGCTTCTTCTCGATCTTCTCAGAGTTAGGCTTGCCAGAACCCTTTTTGATGCCGAGCTCGGCACGGATGCGATCGTCGGTCGGCGCGCCAACCACGTAAAAGCTCATCGTGCGGTCGTCGTACACGGTGATGTGCGCCGTGATGGTTGCGCCCTGCATGTCTTTGGTCTGGTCGTTGAACGGGTTGATGAAGTCCATCATGTTCACGCCGTACTGGCCAAGCGTGCTACCGACGGGCGGCGCGGCGCTGGCGCGGCCGGCCGGGATTTTCATTTTAAGATTTGCTTTAACTGCTTTTGCCATCTGTTGTTCCTTATAAGTACACCTGCGCCCTGTGAGAAGCGAGCGCTGTTGCGTGCGTAACGAAGGTATTATAGCGGTTTTGGCGGCCAAAGTCTAGCACGGGCATATATCGCTGCCGCAAAGTACATCTGTTGCTGAACTTGATGCGAGCGATTACGGTTGATGCCTGCCTGAGCGCTTCCGTTTTGACGTGACACGGATCATATTATATAATAAGCATTGCTTCTAGCCCAGAAGTGAAGTACCCAGGCCCTTCAACATGGAGGCTACTATGCTTGACCCCACAAGCGCACGATCTCCCCGCGAGGAAAACGCCATCAAGTTGCTCAACGACTTGATGAGCCACCTCGGCCCGGAGGATCAAGGCAAGTTCGAGGCCGCCGTGAACCTGCTCGTTCAGGACGCTACCGCACGAGACGCCGACAACCACATCGAGGTGATCGAATTCTCGCTTGCCGTGAGGCTATGGCAGCAGCAGCACCTCGAGGCGCTACGGGAGGGTTTGCTCGCCGTCGGAAGCGACAAGGTGGTTACTCCGCTGAAAGCGCTTATGGCTTTCGCGAGTTCGGCTTTTCCGCGTCTCGCTCTCCAGGTCCACACCGTCGATGGCTCTGAAGCTGAGCAGTTGGACGCGCTCCGCCGAGCTGCGCTCGAAGTGCTTGAGGTGTACCATCAGGGTGAGACCTACGTCGAGGAGGCCCTGACGGCAGCCAGGCAGAACAAGCCGGGTCACGAGGCGATGCACGAGGCGGTAGGCGCGCTCACGAAGATTCTGACGAACGAAGCTGACGCGCCGCAGAGCGAGGCCCCGAGCGAGCCACAGGGCTAAAGCGCCGCGGGGCGTGGGCTTGGTCGCAACATGCGATCACCCACGCTCCGCAAAGATTCCGATGTTTGTGCAGGCTTGCGATTGTCCTGGTGCAGTGTCTGGATATTTGCACGCAGCTCTTGATTATTATATGTTATTTCCGAGACAACGGTCTCAACAATCGAGTGAGGGAGAGAACGCATGGCGTTCATTCGTGTCTTCGATGTGACGAGGCGACTGGCGCGTGACACGCGGCGGACGCACCTTAAGCTGGATACGATGCACGTATTTGATGCGCGTGTGGAGATCGGCCCGGACGACGTTTTGCGCCTGCTGGCGCAGATCAGCAAGTCGCTTTCGTGGGCTCAGAACGAGATTCCCGGCGCTGGCGGCTTCGACCCTGAAGGCCGGGCCGAGTATTTCACAGTTTCCGTGAATGGCATTCCGCGGCGGTTTCAGCTAGCGCGTCTGTGCCTGAGTTCTACTGGCTATGTAATCGATGTTTTGGCGCGCGACAGTGGTTCCAAGGCTAAGATTCCGATATACAGAACCTTGGGCGTGAAGTGCAAAGCAACTGACCACATTTCGCTCAGCGTGCACTTCACCTACACCGAGGGCTGTGGCATTTTTGCCACACAGCAAGTGGCCCTGAAGCGCTTCACTCTGGAGTCCGAGGACTTTGAGTGCGACTGCCGCGAAGCACTGTATCTGCTCGGCTGAGGCTGTGCATTACTTGTTCTCTCGGGGCGGAAGCGAGCACGTTCTGCTTCCGCCCCTCGATTTGCATCAACGGCTGAGTTCGTATGCTTTCAGGCGTGCGAACGATCGCGTGCCGTTCTGACGAGCCTACGCGCAAGGCGAAATGTACCAAAAACACCGCTGATTTTGCGCGGTGTTTTTGGCTTTTTTTTGCGGTACGGGAGTCACTCTTTTGGCAATGTCGCCGAGTGCACAATGCTGCGCGCGTGACTACACGCGCTTGACTTGTAGGCTGTCGAGTTCGATCGGTGTTTCGCGGCCGAACATGTTGACGAGTACTTTGAGCTTGCCTTTGGCGGAGTCAATTTCGTTGATGGCACCGTCGAAGCCCTTGAACGGCCCGTCGACGATGTTCACTACTTCTCCGAGCTTGTAGTCGATCTTGTGCTTTGGCTGCTCAAGACCCATGCGCTTCTGGATTTTCTCGACCTCGTCGGCGCCGATGGGTGTCGGCTCGGTGCCGCTGCCCACGAAGCCGGTCACGCTCGGCGTGTTGCGCACGATGTACCAGGCGTCTTCGCTCATTTTCATTTCGACGAGCACGTAGCCCTGGAAAATGCGCTTTTCGACCACGCGGCGCTTGCCGTTTTTGATCTCAATCATCTTTTCTTTGGGCACGAGCGCCTGGAAAATCTTGTCTTTCATGTCGAGGCTGTCCGCGCGTTGGCGGATGCTCTCGGCGACTTTTTCTTCGTAGCCGCTGTACGTGTGGATGGCGTACCACTGTTTGGTTGTGTCGTAGCGTTTGCTCATATTATTTGAGTAGAACCTGTTTAAATACTTTATCGAGTCCGTAGTCAACGAGGGCGATCACGAGGCCGAACACTGTCGCGAAAAGAATAACGGCGAGCGTGAGGCGGCGCGATTCGCGGCCGTTTGGCCACGTGACTTGGCGGAGTTCTTTCCAGCTGTTGCGGAAATAGCGCGGCACCAGCACGAGCCCAAGGATGTGCAGCGGCTTGGTGCGGCCAGCGCGAGCGAGTCCGCGGCCGACGGGTCGGAGCGGCTTAGTAGCTGCGCGAGCGACGCGGCGCTTGCGGCTCGGCTTGCTGGCTGACTCACCTGCTTTTTCGGCGATGTCGCGCACCGTTTCGACTTTGCGCACACGCCTCGGTGGTTTATTCTGTTCTGCTTCGGCCACGTGGCCCTCCCTAACGTACTAAAAAAGCCTACATCTATGGTAGGCCGAACACGTCAAGCATAGCGCAGCCTGCCGCGATTGTCAATGAGATGCGCAGTATTTTACATACTTGGCCCGGCTAGTACCTTATTGTATAGTATGGGCATGACGATTATGCTTTGGCTGCTGGCCGGCTCGGCACTGCTCGAGCTGGCGCTGCATGTGGTGCCGGGGCTGTGGCGAGCACGTGTGCCTGGCGCGGTGCTTTTGGTGGTGATGACAGCTGTGGCGAGCCTTGGATTGCTTGTGGTGCGGCCAAGTTTGACGACGCTCCTGCTGTTGCTTGTAAGCGGCTATCGGGTGTTCAATGACGTACGAATTATTAAGGCGCGGATGCACGAGCGCTATTTGCGGCGGGCAACGCGCCGCACGAGTATGATGCTGATTGGTATGCAGACTGTGATCGGGCTCGCTTTTTGGGGCGTCGCGCACCTGGGCAAGCATTATTCGGCGGTCTGGACTGTGCTGGCTGGCGCGCAGCTGCTGATCGCGATCATGTTGCTGGCGTCGCTGGTGCGCCGATTGCGTCATACGCATCCGAGCGAGTCGGCGACGTATTATAGTGACCATGAACTGCCGAGCATTACGATTGCGATTCCGGCGCGCAACGAAACCGAGGATCTCGATGCGTGCCTGCGCTCGATTATTGCCAATGATTATCCGAAATTTGAGGTCATCGTGCTCGACGATTGCTCGCAGAATAAACGGACACCGGAAATTATCCGCAGCTTTGCGCATGATGGCGTGCGATTTGTGCAGGGCGACCCGCCGCATGGTGCCTGGCTGCCGAAAAATCAGGCGTACGATAAGCTGTCGCACGAGGCGAGCGGCGAGGCGATTCTCTTCTGCGGCGTGGATGTGCGATTTGAGCAAGACACGATTCGCCGGCTGGTGACTACAATGATCACGCGGCGCAAAAATATGCTGAGCGTGCTGCCGCAGCGTGCGAATGGGCCTGGGCCGCGTGGCGCGCTGATTCAGGCGATGCGTTACTGGTGGGAACTGGTGCCGCCGCGGCGCATGTTTGCTCGTCCGCCGGTGATGAGTAGCTGCTGGTTGATTTCAACGGAGATTTTGCAGCGGCTCGGTGGATTCGATGCTGTGCAGCGGTCGATTTCGCCCGAGGCGTACTTCGCTCGCCAGCTGATCGCCACCGACGCATATAGTTTTGTGCGGAGCAATCAGCTGCTTGGCGTGACGTCGCTCAAAAGCATGGCCGATCAGCGCGCCACGGCCGTGCGCACGCGCTACCCGCAGCTGCATCGCCGGCCCGAGCAGGTGTTGCTGACGTCGTGGCTCGAGGCGTTCTTTTTGCTGCTGCCCTTCGTACTCGCGACACTCGGCGGGCGCTGGCACATTGGTACGCCGGCTCAGCTGCTGGCTGGTGCTAGCGCCGTGCTACTCATTATTATATATACGCTCGTGGGATTGACGACGGCGCTTACCACGTGGTGGTCGAGCGTGCTTGCCTTTCCGCTGGCCGCCCTGATCGACCTCTGGCTGCTGCACTACTCCATGTGGCGATATGAGTTTTCGACTGTCGAGTGGAAGGACCGAAACGTGTGCATCCCGGTGATGCATGTGGTGCCGCACTTGCCCGGTGCGATTTGATGCATCAGCTGTTTTTTGGGTGAGGGCTGTCCGCGCGGCAGTTCGATATGAACAAATTTCGCCGCGCGGACGCCTACCTCATCCGTCGATAGTTATGCCTGCTCGATAGCCGGCTGGGTGGTCGCTTTCGGAGTGATGGGCTCATGGTGCCTGAGGGGCAGCTTGAGCTCTTCGGTCACGCCGGCGCGCCACGCCGCGAACTGCACGAGGAGCCAGATGCACGGCACCAAGTAGATCGTCGCTGGCTGGTCAATCTTGAAGATCAGCGCAGCAGCAAGGCCGAGCGTCATGGCCAGCACGAATCCGCAGTACGCGGCCCACTTGATTCGCGGCACATTCGTTCTCTGTGCGACGCGGCCCGCCGAAACGGCCATGATACACCCCAGAAGGATGTCGCCCGTGCCGATCAGCGCGGCTGCGTCATGCTGCAGGTCGACTACCATGTGGCCGAGGTTCTCCGGGATGATGAAGGCCATGCCAGCCAGGCCGGTGGGCTTGGATGCGACGCGCTCCACTCTCTGCTGCATGGCTCCAGTGGCGTAGACCTGCACCGCATCGTACAGCACAGCCCCAATGAGCAGAATGATGCTGAGCCGAGTGAACGACACGCGCGGCTGAGTCGTCACGCCATACATGAAGACGAGTGTCAACGTGCAGATGTCGTTCGTGATCCAGCTTTGCGAGACAATCGTGACCACGATCAGCGCCACCACCGAGAGGTTGACGAGTCGCCTGCGCCACCGACTGAGGCGCGCGGTGATCTGGAATCCCACCAGTACGAACGGCATGACCAGCACGAGCAAGATGTACTGCCGAGCCGCGTGCGGTACGATTGCCACCACCCACGACAGCCATTGCGGGTGATTGAGCACCATCAGCGAGATGGTCATCGACAGCACCAGGCAAAGGCCAAAGGCGATTGCCTGCCCGACCTTCTTGATGCCCGTGATGTCGCTTTCTTGGTGCGAAGCCGCCTTCACCGTGCTGGGCTTGCGCCGGAGCGCGAAGTTGGTGGTCAGCACGATCAGGGCGAGTGGAATGAGTACCATCAGGATCTCGATGGTCCACGGCCAGAGTTGTTTCATCTGCGTCCGATCTCTATCTTGGGACAAGGACCGACGTATCGTAGCAGCTGCGGCCGGTGCGTGCAAGCGATGCTCGCTACATCACGCGAGGTTCGGGATAAAAATAGAAAACGTCGAGCCTTTGTTGAGTCGGCTTTCCATGCTGATTTCGGCGTGCAGGAGCCGCGACAGCTTGAGCGTGACATACAGGCCAAGGCCGGTGCCGCTGTTTTTCCGCGTGCGGTAATCTTCGGAGCGGAAAAACTTGTCGAAGACTTTTTCCTGGTCGCTTTTGCTGATGCCAATCCCGGTATCTTTGACCTGAAACAGCACCCCGGTGTCGCGCGCTTCGGCTGAAATGACGATGCCACCCTTCTCTGTGTATTTGATGGCGTTGGTGATAAAATTCTGCAAAATCTCGCGCACATACAGCTCGCCTGATTTGAGCGATGACAGCTTCTCGGGCACGTGCGCGGCGAGAGTGAGCTGCTTGGCTTGCGCGTCCGGCAAATACGTTTTGACGAGTCCCTGCACGAACTCTGCGACGTCGATGGGCGCAATTTCCACGGCGAGCTTGCCCCGCTCGGCGCGCGACAATGTAGCGAGATCGTTCGTCATCGACGCCAAAAACAGCACTTGCTCGTGCGCTTCCTTGAGCGCGGCACTCACCTGCTCTTGCGTGGCTGGGGGCGCGGTCATTTTACTGACAATAAACTGCGCGTTGCTGATGTTGCCCTCGGCCACCGCAATTGGCGTGCGCAGCTCGTGGCTGACAACGCTGATAAACTCGTCGCGCTCTTCTTCGAGCGATTTTTCGCGGGTAATATCGCGCAGCAAAATCACAAATCCGCGCTGGCCCCGCTGGCCGTAGCCCAGGTGCACCGGCGCGATACTCAGGTAAAGATTGATACGGCTGCCGTCGTTATATTGCAGCAGCAGATCGCGCGTGGTCGTCGAGGTTTCGCTGGCCAGCACCAGGCGCTCGATGTCGATCGGCTGATTGTTATGATCGATAGGCTTGAGCACCTCGCCAAGCCGATGATCGCGCAGTGAGCTATTTACATCGAGAATGTTGAGCGCCGCGCCGTTGCTCAACACTACTTTCATGCGCTGGTCCACGGCCAGTACGCCGTCGGCCATACTGTTCACCAGGCTGTTCAGCTGCTCATGCTCGAGAGTTGGACGGTGTTTGCGGCGGCGTAGAAGCGGAAGTGGTGAAGCCATGGCTCCATTATGCCTTACGCGGGCGTGGTCGGCAAATGCGGCGCGCGCGGCACGAGCACCGGCTGGAACGTGCTGATTTCGCGGCGGAGTTTTTTGGCGTGCGGTACGTGGCGCTCAAACTCTGCCCAAAACGGCGCGCCGTGCTGCATCACTCGTGTGTGCACGAGCTCGTGCACCAGCACGTAGTCGATCAAATGCCACGGCAGCTGCATCAAAAACAGATTGAGCACGATTTCCTGGCGCGAGCTGCAACTTCCCCAGCGACTTTTGAGCTGTTTGATGTGCACTGAGCTGTACTCGTACGCTGTTTGCGCGGCGAGCGTTTGGAGCCGCTGTGGCAGTAGCGTTTCGCCCTCGAGCTTGAGCGCGCGCAGGCTGGCTTTGTGCGCGGCTGCCTGCACGCTCGGGTGCGCTTGAGTAAGTGACGTCGGATAGCGCACGCGAATTTCGTTGTGCTTGAGCTGCGTGCGAACACGCGCGCTGTTTGGCTGATCGAGATATGGCTCGAGCACGAGCCGGTGCGCTTTGCCGATGAGCTGCCCGTGCGCCAATGTTGTTTGAGGCGCTCGCGAGCGATTGTCGTTGATCCAGGCGATTCGGCCAAGCGCGAATTGCTCGCCGGCTTTGTACGGCAGCCAGGGCGGCAGCGAAATCCGCACGTCGCCGCGCGAGTTGATGCTCAGCCGAATGCTGCGATTGCCGCGCCGCTTGTACAGCGTGACCGTGCCGACGCCCGCAATGCTGACTTGTCGAGTGGCCATCGCCTGCCTAGCCTATCGGATAACGATGTTGCGGCGCGAAAGATCAACGCGTCCGGGGCCGTGGCTGGGCACGAGATTCACAAGACCCGGCCGCACCACTTTGGCATTGCCCTCGGCGGGAGTCACGAGATTGAGCTCGCGCATGCGTTTCATAAAGGCGCTGATTTGCGTGTCAAACACATGCTTGCCGCTGATGACTACATAATCTTCGGTGCTCGAAGGATTTTGCATGCCCGCAGCCAGCCGGTCAAACATGGCCCGATCGAGCGCCATGGTGTATTTGTCGTCGGCGCGTCGCCTGTCACGCTTGCTGGCTCTGGCAAATGCGCTCTCGGTGTCGACTTGCAGCCAGATGAGTACTACTTCGCTGTGCGCCTTGCGGGCAAGTTCGCGCAGCACGCGCCGCTGGCTGGTGCGCATGGCATTGGCATCGTATACCACACTGATGCCGGCACTCAAAAACTCGCTGGTCATATAATCCATCAGGTGCGAGATAACCTGATTTTCTTCGCGGTCGTAGCGTGGCTGCTCGAACAGCTCGGTCCGAATCCGGTCGCCCTGCACGTGCGCCGCTTGGAGGTTTTCGCACAGTTGCCGCGCGAAGTATGTTTTGCCGGCTCCCGGAAAGCCGTAGAGGAGAATCAAAACCGGTTTGCTTGGAATGATCTTTGGCATCTATATAGGTATATCAGATTTTGGCCCAGAGGCAAAGTTTTGCTCGCTTTTCGTCCTTTTGGACTCATCGGCACGAACGCACATTCGTGGAAGCGGTGAGGTATGTGTGGTATGAAGTTGGGTTTTTGATTGGAGTAAAGAAGCGGGCGGCGGAGCGGCCGGGATGCGCCTGGAAGATTCCGAAGCACGAACGAGGTGAACTCGTGGTCCGGCCGCTCCGCGGATGTCTACTTAGAGAAGACACTCGCATTTGTGGCCATCCACAGCTGGTCGCTGTAGTTGGCGGGGGCGTTCTGCGTGTTGACGCTGTGGTTGCAGAGCGCTTCGGCCGCGCCGTTGGTCAGGCTGTCGACGATCGGCTGAGGGTCGGTGGGGGTGCTGCCGACGTACCGGATGAGCCCGTCCAGATCATCCAGGCAGCTGATCCACTCGCCGGAAGTGGCGGTGGCCTGGAAGTCGTCACAGAGGTTCTGGACGTTCTGGGCTGTCAGGGCCGGGTGGTCCGCACCGAGCATGGCGTTGTTGTGCGCGACCGTGCACATCATGTTGTGGTCGGGAGTGCCGGTGACCGAGTAGGTCGGGCGCCCGGCCGACAGTGCGCGGGTGTTGTCGGTGTAGTGGTACGTCACCCACAGGGTGCCCAGGGTGACGCCGCTGTCGTTCACGTTCTCGGCCATTAGATGCGTCACGTTGACTTCGGTGGAGGACGTCACCTGGTCGCCGTTGGCGTCGTAGCTGGTGTCATCGTTGACGACGGGCTCGGCGCCGACGGACGCGCTCACGGTGCTGTCGGTCTTGCTGGAGTGGGACGTGTTGGGCGAGTGGAGCAGCCAGCCGGCGACGAGGCCGACGATGAGCATGAGGGCGCTGATGGCGGAGATGCGCTTGGACATGGAACGCTCCTTTTCAAGGAAACTCGAAACAATCACAAAGCAGCACACAGCGTGCTTCCGGGTTCTTTTCTCCTATCACATAAGACCGGATGTACGGCGGCTAAGGCGCCAAGCTAGTAGCCGCTCGCGCATCCGATCTCATGAACTTCATTCACACATACCTGCTAAGGTGCTTCACCTCAGTGAAACGCTATTAATTATAACATATAACTTAAGCGCCTTCAATGGTTTCTCGGAGACAACCGCATTGCTAGGCAAACTGTGCGATGTGTTCGCCAGTGGTCCGTCGACGATCGACGACATATAGCCGAGCAGTTTCTGGCTGCACATGCTTACCCTATTCGCGGGCTGATAGCTCCTATATTACAATGTATCATCATAGACAAGTTTCTGTTATTGTATGACTTTTATCATTAAGCTACTTGCAAATCATGACTTCCGAATCACACCATTTGAATAACTTGCCGACTAACAAGCTGGCTGTCGCGGCCGCCGCAGAGGCCAAGGCCTTCGCGCTACCCTCTGATTGGCGCGAAGGCAGAGCGGTCATTGACGGCTATGCAATTGACGCTCCTTATGTACTCGATGTGGATGATGCGGTCGGGCTGTCCAATGGCGAAAGTGGTTCTGAGCTGCGGGTGAGCGTTGCAGACACCGGTAGCTTCCTACATTCGCAGGTTGCAATAAGTAAATATGCGCGCCGCAACCTTCAAACTCGGTATAGCGGAACGAGAGTGCTGTTTCCAATGATTCCGCGCGAAGTAAGTCAGGATGCCCTGAGCTTGGTGCATGGTTCCGCGCGGCCAGTCCTAACCATTCATATGCCGGTTGATAATTTGTGGGGTACTGTCCCGCGCATTAGTCGGGACGTGATACATACCTCGCGCGTTGACTATGCGGAGGTAGATCGTCTCATTGCGGCTGACGACACTAACGGTGTTGCGTTTCGTGGCCTTGCGAAGATTGCGCGTCATCTTTTTGCTGCTCGGCACCGCGAATCTAGTAGCGACTTGCCGTTCGTTTTTGATACCGAGGAAGGTGAGCTCAGAGATACACAAGACAGCACGACCGGGCACCTCATCGTTGGAGAGGCGATGATTGCCGCCAATGCTGCAATGGCTCGTTTTATGCGCCATCACAATATTCCTGCCTTGTACCGAAACCACACCTTACCTGAGTTTTCGGAAGTTGACCCGAACGATTGGGCGCTCCAAATGCTGCTCGCTCGTGCTTCGTATGATACTCAGCCCAAGGGACACGTCGGGCTGAGGCTCGATGCACAAAATCCGTACGCGCATGGCACGTCGCCGCTCCGACGTTTTTCTGATTTTGCCAATCATGCCAATGTGGCGGCGTTTCTGGATGAGCGCCCTTACCCTTACCCAGAGGATCGTCTTGGGCGGATTGCTGATCGTATGCGCGCTATAGCGCTTCGCGACATTCAATATTACGGTGCGCGGCAACAAGCGCAGCACCCCCTTTCGCCGCGCCAAAAGAAGGAGTATGGCCCAACGATTTCGCCGTATCGTCGGCCTAGCTATCTGATTGAAAAGTTTAACGATAATACTGCGGGGCCTGGTGAAATCGCCACGGCACTTTTTGGTGCCGAAGGTACGCCAGAGGATGTGCAAGCGGTCCGCGTGCGAGCTGCGCAGTATGCGGCCCAGAACATCCATCATGCGCAATCGGCGCTGAAGGTTGCGCTCGATCGTGGCTACTTACGGTTGTACGTGAATGAGGCTGGAGAAGTACAAGAGAATCAGCTGCAGACTCGCGACGGAGTGTCTTATATGCACAACTTTAGGTCCGGGAATGCAGTGACGAGGGCAGTTCGTGTGGCGCGCCTTCTTGGCACAATCGCCGGCACTGCGGTTGAGCCGGTCATTCCCGCAAACAGAACGCGCGAAGGGCGTATTCGGGCCAAACCGCATATGTATCTTCTTAAGCTTGAGCGGGAGCAGCGAATCCACGTGGGGGGACTATGGTCGCGCGAGACCGACGAAGGCGTGCAAAGCAATATTACCGTGCGGATCGGTGACGCTTCGCACACTGTGGCGGCTACAGGTGCCACAAAGAAACAAGCCCGCGCCGCAGCGGCATGGGAGCTTATCGAGAAGCTCGACCTTCTGCAAAATCCCCCCGCGCCGTCTTCGCCCTCACGACCCAACTCGTCGCCCCAGATAGCGCGACTTGCCAAAGAGGAGATGCACAAGAACCCGATTGTCGCCCTTACGGCTCGCCAACAAACCGCTAGTCTAACGCCGGCAGCCTATGAATTTATCCCAGCCGAAAACGGCGACATGGAGTGCCGCATTGTAGTCACCGACATTGATGGAGCCACTTATGGCGCGGTCGGTCGTGGTCCATCCAAAAAAGAAGCAAAGCAGCACGCGGCCGCCGGGGTGCTAGCCAAACTGCCGCCACGGCCGCTCAATAAGAAGGGCGACATGTATCAAGGCTAACTTTAGATATCTGATGCGTCGATATGTTTCATGCGTAACTTGCTCGTGACAGATAGCCCGAAATAGCGTATAGTAAGGCTCGCTTGCTTATAGTGAATTCAGCCGTCTTGCTCTTTTGGCGCAGCCGGCTCAAACTTTGGCAACAAACATAGGGGTATAGCTCAGTTGGTAGAGCACCGGTCTCCAAAACCGGGTGTCGTAGG
>CAZAFC010000010.1:0-20787 GCA_964484675.1 uncultured Candidatus Saccharibacteria bacterium
CCTGCCAGTTAATGTACGATTCGTCAACCTTATGGTTGGCGTTTTTATTTTCTCCTGTGACCCCGTCCATGCTGTTTCCTTCGTAAAGAAGATTAATTATTTCTGAACAGCTGTGTATTATTGAGATAATGGATACTATCACTAAGCGATATTTTATTGGTGCAGCTATTAGTTTTTTTGGAATGGTCAGCTTATGCCTCACTATCTATCCGAGCATTCTTCACAATTACCAGCATGGCATCAGTCAGTTTGGCGCAATTAGAACTACCCAAATTCCATTTTTTCTTGGTTTTGCAATTACTGCCGCATTTTTTGGCCTTATCTCTCGACACCTGCGAGTAATCAGCAGATTTTTGAGTGCAGTTTTTCTCGTGGCCACTCTTTGTTTGATTTGTATAGCCGTTACCTCATATCCAATTAATCGTTTCATGTATGACCTCCATTGGGTGTTTGTGATTTTGCTCATCTTTGATGTAGTCGTGGCAATGACATGGCATATTAAAAAGGATTTGTTACCAAGCTGGACTGACTACATGCTCGCCTTCATTTTTATGGGAACCACGATAATTAGTATTCTCCCAATTATTCATCACATTCCCTTCTTTAGAAACTTTGTCTTGAGAGAGCATTAAGCAGAATGATGCTCCGGCTATCACCATATATACATCAGAACTCGAAAGATGCTACGCGGAATAGGTTGACACTCGTATCATGTATTGGCGCGGCCGCCGGCTTATATTTGATGGTCTACACCCACTAGTCAAACGGTGATCAAAGTGCTGAGACCGTAAAAGTGCACTAGGTATCAAAAATCGACAATTCTGTTTATCATAAAAGAGTCATGGGTCATCATTTTTACCGTTACCATACTTTGCAAGAATTTTGCTACTAGTTATAGACAGAATTGAGTTCCGAAACCTCAAAATCTAATTGATCCGCGAAAGTTATATCCTGAGCGAGCCCTGCCAATCACTGGTGCACGCGTATGCTCAGCCGACCAGTATCAGCATCTGATGGATTAATGATGACGGTATAGGCGCTTGTGGCAGGCAGGATTGTGCCCCCTTCGCTACTAATGCCTCCCTTTCCGCCGGTAATACAACCCGATCCGAGCGATTGCTCGTCTGGTCCGACCAGCTCAAATCCACCGCATTGGTCGGGCAGTGTGCTGTTACTTGAATCGATATATACGCGTTGGCCTGCAGTGCCTGAGAAACGAAATGTAGCGGTTGCGCCTGGCGTGCTGAGGTTGGCTGTTATGGCTGGGCCGTTTATTGTAATGTTGGTGTCAACATCTTTCACGACGATCAGTTGCGCAATCGTTTGACCTACCTGGTTGTCTGCAGGAGTGATTTGTAGTGTGTACGTTCCGGTGGTCGGTAACGCTACGGTATCTATAAATCCGTGTCCGTCGGTAATACAGCCAGTACCTAACTGATCGTTGGCGGCGTCTGTAATGCCGATGCCACCGCACTGGTTGGGTAAGGTCGAGTGCGATATGGCTACAAACACCTTCTCTCCAGCTGTGCCAGTAAAGGCTGCGCTACCAGTGCCGCCGGGCTTGCGAATGTCTATGTCAAACGTTTTGCCGCTAGACGAGTTGGCATCTTGCCCATGGGCAGCTGCGAGTGCAAATTCCGGTCGGCCGGTAAGTGCGACGTCGAGCGCGCAGTCGGCTAGCACAGAAGTGTCGTAGACACCTAGTTTGCGACATAGATCTTCCGCTGCTGCTCTACCGGGTACGTTGGTTGCAGCATCTTTGTCTGGAAAGTTGCGATCGGTGTAGGTTTTGGTACTGGTACCGGTGTCGTAGGTAAACAGTGATGATTTGCTGTCGACGCGCCAGCTGTCAGCGAATCTAGGAAATAGCTGGCTGAAAGTCGGTTTAATGGTAGTTTTGGTGCGGCGAATGACCAGATCATCGCCGCTATTGTCATTAAAATTACCGAGCAGTCCTTGCAATTTCCCTTGGCGGTCGCTGGCAACGTCAAGCGTCAAGTGCAGGCCCCAGCTACCAATAACCTCTAGTGTCGCAAACGAGCCGTCAGGCCACTGTGCACGTACCAACTGTGGGGTAAGCGGAATGACCGTTCCTCCTCCCGGTAGTTTGAAGCTTTGCGTAGGCAAAGCCTGCCCTTTGCCGTTTACCAGAAGAACGACCTTTCCCTGTCTGATCTGTGCTTCAATTTTGTCGGTGGCTACTTGCATGGCAACGGCTGTGTTGACCGATATGTCGCGCGTCCCAGGGAATGGTTGCTGGCGCGTTTGTATTTCAAACCCGCCACTGGGGTCTCGTGCGGTAATGAATTCGCCCGCTGCCTGGAAATCGTAGTGTAGTCCATCAAAGGTAACGATGTGCGGATCGCCGTTGGATTGGCCACATGCTGCGCTGCTGCATGACGGCTGAGGCGGAGGTGGCGGTGTGCAATCGCCCGAAGGCAGCGGGTTGTGGCCATAATATGTTCGCGGTGGCATACCTAGTGCTTGGCGCAAGGCATTTTCAGCACGAGTAGCCATGACTTCGCTCGTCTCGATACCACTGCCAGCGCAGTCTTCACGGCTTGAAATGTTATTAAGCATCTCGTAGGCATGGTACATCTCGTGAAAAAGTCGGGGGCATGGGTATGAGACGACCGCGGGGCTGCCGGGATCATGCCCGGCATAAGTGCCAAGGTGGACCGGGTCCCAGTAGATTCGGAAGCTATGGTCGCCGGTGCGCGTGGTGTCGTTTACTAGATTGTCGGTTGGCTCGATTTGGATCTGTTGGTCGGCCAGCGCATCAAGTATTGGGCCGGTAATGTCTCGATGCTCATTCAAGGTCGCCATGCAATCATTGAACTCGCTTGTTGCACTGCTCGGCACATCGTAATCGGCCTTGACTGGTGGTGCATGCCACAGTGTGGCTGCTGTTGCGATCAGCGCTATGGCGACAACAGCAGGGTGTGTTCCCAAATGATGCGATGAGTGCCGGCGTAGTCGCCACAACACTGTAATCGTAGCAAGGATGGCAACGCCGACCACTAGGCCGATTATCGGCCAGGAAGAGCGCGTTTTGACGGGTGTGACGGTGGTGTAAGCTGGGGCGCACATTGGCACGCTACTTGGACTAGTTATGGGTGCATTGTAATTTGCATCGATAGACAGCGGCTGTCTATCGTTGATGGGGTATTGCGTGCCATATAGCCCGGTACTCGGTGCCCAGACTACCGATTCGAGCACATGAGCGGAGCCGTCTGCGGATACCCGGAGCGGAATAGCTGCTGATTCCCCTGGTTTGAGCACCTTGAGCTGTTGTGACAGTTCTGCGTCCACGGCATCGTCAGAAGCAACATCTGTTTGCTGTGGGGTAATCGTTTTGTCACCTTGGACGACCCGTGTAAACGACACCGTCCCAAAAGCAGTCGTTGCTATTTGGCAGGCGGTCTTTGATGAGTTAGTGAGTGTAAGGGATGGATGTAGTGGGTTGCTAGCCTGAATTTTGGCCACGAGTGCCGCATCAGGCGACGCTGCCAACGCCTGCCCGCCCAAAAATGAACAGACGACCAAGAATCCAGCAGCTATAGCCCAACCTCTTAGCCACCGCATTCTCTGCCAAGTTGCCCACCGCTTCATAGCCACTACTATAGGACGTTTTATGGCCGTAGGCAATCAACTAGTTTTAAAGCGGAGAATACGTACTCAAGGGTATCAGCATAAACATTATTGGCGCAGCAGAGTTATGACTTATGTCGTGGTTTAAGAGGAGTGCGCTAAAGATGAAAGAGTACCCTTACGATCCCCCTCGGCCAGAGGCCGTACAGGATGTTAATCCTGATGGAGCCGAACAGCCGGAACTGTGCACTGAAGATGTCGCTCGACAAGCTTTTGTAGTCGAGGCTACCGAATGGGCTAGGGCAGATTGTAACAGATCTATAGAGCAGCAACTCTTCCTGTTAGGCCACGAGGCGCGAAGCGAGCAAGATCCGGAGAAGAAGCTTGAACTTGAGAGCAAGCTCGAACATGATCGGAGTGTCTATGACCAAAAGTTAAAACGTGAAGTGGATTGCTATATGGCACTCGATGATATCGATCCTGCTCGGGCTATTACCGAAGAAGCCGCTCTGCGCGATGAGGCAGCTATAAATGTTCGCTTCGGTCGGAAAGATCAAGAGCTTGCAGAAGTAGCAGTGCTCGTCGCAGGAATAATAGGGGCTTCTAACGATCGGCAGTTTGACGGTCAAGTTTTGTAACCGAATCGTTTATATTATCGGAAGTTAGCTTCGACGTTACGACTTGTAGCAGATCCTAGTGATACGGACAAAATCAACCCCATTCTGCATAGGTTAAATGAAGGGGCGCAAGATGATAATTTACGTGTGCTTCTAGAACGACTCTCCGCAGAGCTGTCAGCTCTTCGGGATGTAAACGGTAGTCGTCGAGTAGCTTTTCTAGAGCGCTACCAAGCTGGCGAACGCCTCTCTAGCCTTAATGCTCTGTATCCAGATCGTAACCATGACGGGAGCTCTAGGAAGAGTTAGCAACATTTGTTACCGACCACATGAATTCGCCTTCAGCGCACTTATTTCGCTCACGAATCCGTATCTGTTAAAAGTTCGACATGGTTCTCCTTAAAAACAGAACAAATTAATCACGTCGGGGTGCTGTTCATTATACGAAGTAAAACTGCACGGAAGAGCAGGACGACTCAATTGAAGTCAAGGGTGGTCCATGTCACAATAAAGCTTATGAAAAAAATACAACTTGACCTAACGGTACCGTACCCAATAGAAACTGTCTGGCAAGCAATTACTAAGCCAGAGCTAATGTCCCAGTGGCTCATGGAGACAAATATCAGCCCCGAAGTAGGTCATGAATTCAAATTCAAAGGCAAGCCAAACAAAATGTGGCGCGGTTGGGTTGATTGCAAAGTCACCAAAGTGGACCCACCCAAAATGATTCAATTTACCTGGCAGAACTCTGAAAAGCACACGCCTACTACCATTACCTACACACTTTCAAAGGATGGAGACAACAGCACTCGTATTAACGCCGTCAACGACGGTTTCGACGGGACTTACGGTGCCTTTGACGGTCTACTCTTTAGGTCTATGATTAAAATGGGAATGAAAGTAGAGTTCAAGAAGAAGCTGCGAGCGGTGCTCGCTAAGATGTAGGACGAGTTTTTGTAGCTGACAGCCTCACGGTTAAGCACAGTATAAGCGGTCCCTAGTTTTTGCAAGACTGCATAGCTTTGCTTTGTAGCGGGCAGAGCCCGGCTTCTTCGTCCACTCTCTCAAAGTTCCATTAGCGTACCGTAAGCCCTGCCACGAATCTTCACTAAGTCTGCAGGTGTTATCTGTAGACTTCTTTAGTACAGAGAAGTTCGAGTCCTGAGCTCTGATGCGGTTGTTGGGGCACTAATTATATTTCTATTTCAGGCTCCCGCCTCAAAAGCAGCCTTCCGCTTTTCGACCTCGGTACACGGAAGATACGAGTTGACAACAGCCGACCGCAGCTGCCGTTGCGTACCGGTTACACAGTCGATACTAGTCGGCTGGCTCAGAATCTCGTGTATCTTTTCGCTGTTATAAGGCCAGGTATACTCGCGCGATAACGGCCTGTCGGAGATATTCTCTTTTAGGTGGCTCATGTATAAATTTTGGGCGATTAGCTCCGGGCAGCCAATCGCCGCGTAGTAGTTGTTCGCGCGCGCCGGGCGCGGCCGTGTCGAGGTTACTTGTTCACTCGGTACGGTCTTGGTTGTAGTGAGCCCAGACCAGGGCGATCAGATCGCTGGCCGCCTTTTGTTTGGTGGCCTGCTTCACTGGGGACAGCGCGGGCGCGGTCGTCAAGTGCGTCCCGTCGGGCAGTGCAATGGACGCCGTAGTGCTCCAGCCGTTGTCTGCTTGCTGGGCGGAGTCGTACGACGGAGCCTTGATGCGTGCGGCCTGCACGTATTGGTTGAGGCATCCGAGGTAGTTGGTGTCCCCGGGCTCCATGTGCAGCAGTCCGAGCGCTTTCGTGTGGCGGTCTTCTGGCTGCTTGCTCACGGCGATCTGGGGCTGATTCTCTTCGGAGAAGGAGCCTTCGACGGGCGTGTCGATGACTTGGAGCGGCTCGCCAGCTGCGGCCATATCGTTGTTGATGCGGCGGTACGCTTCGGCTTCGGCTTGCTTCTTGCGGCTGGCCATGCCCATGGCGCGGAACACGCGTCCGTTCAGGGTGACATGTACCTCGCATGAGAAGGCTTGCCCCACCGGGCTGAACTGCGCGTCCTGCACCGGAGTTGATTTGAGCACTTGAGCCAGATACTGCAGGACGATGGACTTAGCATTGTCGGCCATATTTTCCTTTTCTGTGGTTTGGGCCGCGGTTGCATACCGGGGACCGGAGAGCTGATTGGTCGGCAGGCCGACTTCCTCATGCGCTCCCAGGATGTCCGCGAATAGCTTTTGGAACGAATCCGAAAGGGTGTGAGTCCCTTCCTCGCCATGGTAGTAGGTTGGTCGGCTGATAAAGCCGCGACCCTCTTCCTGGCGTAGGCGGACAAGTTCCTCGATGGGCAGAGTCTCCTCGAGTCGCACTAAGCGACCGAAGTACTCCTCGACCGAGGGCATGGTTATGCCGTGCTTGCTGGCGACGTACACTCCGACGGCGCTGTACAGCCGCTTGGTCTCGCGCGCCCACCAGTCGATGGGCTTGCCGTCCAGCAGGTCGGGCAGCGCGAGCTGCTCCAAATAGTCCCGCAGGCGCGAGCTAATCTGGAGAAACTTGCGTACGGTCTGATGCTGCGCGGCATTGAAGCCATGGAGCATCAGCGTGGCCGAAAGGTCTACGGCCTGTTCCCGCACGGCTGCTAGGCAGCGCGTGGCGCCGTGAGTGGCCACAGCATGGGTGAGCGCTTCCGGCGCAACCATAAGGCGGAACCGCGGCGGCCGTTTGTCGCCGGTGCCTTGTCGGACTCTCTCGTACAGATCGAAGATCTCTTTGAGATAGCCGGGCAGGTCGTCGAATGCGAATGCGTCGTATCGAGAGCTTGGCGTTTGGCCGGAGAGGACGACGATTATCTCCTCCGTGTTTATGGCCGCTAGCCGCTTGACGACGCGATTGCTGACCGCGAACGAGCTATTGAGCGCCACGACTCGTGCTCCGGAGGCGGACAGCGCAAGGCCATCCAGCTCCTGGTATGTGAGGATCGTGACCTGCTCTGGCCCGCCAGATGTTTCCTGGAGGTACAGGTGTTGTTCGGGGTCAAACGTGTTGAGCAGATATTTACCCTCGCCGTATAGGTGTCGGACGATTTTGGGCTGTGGCGGCAGCGCTGGCGGCAGATGGTCTTCGAGCGCTAAGGGAAGCGCGCGCAATGCCCCAATCTGGTGCTCGCCGTCTCTTACCGGCAGCAACACGTAGTCGTTCGCAAATCGACGCCGAATGATGCCGGTTTCGCCGCGCCGGACAATGCCGGATTGCGCCGCTTGGTTTAGGAGTCTCCGGAATTCAAAGTGCTCCAGTAGTTCTGCGGCGTCGTCGGCTGACATCAGCACGGCGCCGGTGCGTTCGATCACCTCCTCTGTGATGCCGAGTGTCGATAGCCGCGCGATAGTAGCGCTCTTGTTGCGCTCAAACCAGTACGGCCAGATGGTATCCACGACCCGCCGGAACCGATCGGACGAGTCTTCGCTGGCCTGGCTCCGAAAGAACCAGGTTGCTTGGCGGCACCGTAAGGTTGCTGCTTCGATCGCGAAGGCTGCC
Source organism: uncultured Candidatus Saccharibacteria bacterium (assembly GCA_964484675.1). GTDB lineage: Bacteria > Patescibacteriota > Saccharimonadia > Saccharimonadales > UBA4665 > CAZAFC01. Next base: position 7,732 of record CAZAFC010000010.1, read on the forward strand.
TCGCCGTGGGGTCGCCAAGCCGAAGTATAGGCAAACGCGACGGCCGCGCCATTACCCTTGCGGAAGACCACGAGCGGAATCCGGGAGATTTCTTCCCAGTAGTCCTCGTGTTGTACGAGGAGCGCGATGTCCTGCTCTATCTGATAGTCGTCGGCCGGGAACCAGTAGCTGAGCTGGCAGGCGGCCGCGGCCCGCGCCACGAGCTGTGGGGAGTGTGTGGCGAGTATCTCTTCGGTCGTGAGACCAAGTGCAGCGGCGCCGAATTCGATGACTTGCAACACATGCCTCGGCGTTTCGCGCTTTCTCGCGGCACGGACGATGTCCTGCCACGACAATGGCAACCAGTCGAGGCTCGCCATTACGGATTGTTGTTCCAGGGGCACTCCTTTCGGAACGAAGTTGAGCTGGATGATGTCTTCCTCAAAGTGCTTTGGCGCAAGCGCCTTGCCTTCGCGGGAGAGAATCAACTTTCGCTCGATATCGGCGATGCCACTTCGCGTTCGGTAGAGACTGATGAAGCCGCTGTACGGCTGATCGATTCTTCGCGCCCCGTGAAAGCGGTCACGAAGGTAGGCTCGGTATAGCTCCTGGACCTCTCCTTGCAATGTCGCCGTGCGCTCCAGTACCGCCGGGTCTACCTGCTGTCCGCCGCGCAATGCCGAGGTGCTGTATTGATCGAGCGATTTCTTGAGTAGCTGCCGCACTTCGAGCAAGCGACAGAAGAACTGGCTGAGTCCAACCTGTTGCGCGTACGCCTCTGGCGGCATGGCGTTTCGCACGAGGTTGGCGAGCGCGTCCGGGCCGCGGTCGAGAATCAGGTCGTCCAGCCCCACCTTGTCGCCGTTGCGCACATCCGGAATGAAGCCGACACGAACGTTCCGTGCCCCGGCTCGTATGAGTCGGACGGCAATTTGGTACGAAGCGCGCTGACTGTCAGTGATGCCATCGACACGCATCATGCCCTTGCCGCGTGGGTCGCGGTCGAGCACGACGATGTACTGTTTGGCTCGGCATTGGACCAGCGCTTGGACGATGCTCTCGTCCACTTCCGTGATGCCCGGAATGCCGACCGCCAAAGCGCCGGCATGGCTGGCAACCAGGCACTTAAACTCGCCCTCCGTGATGATGAGCGTTCTTTTGCGCGCGCGGTTCAGCAACCACCCGTTGTAGAGCTTGTGTTCGGTGTGGAGCAGGTCCGGAATCGATCGGTTCAGCGGCCAGCTGGTGTACTTATGCGACGTTGCCCGCTGAGCGCGAAGATTGCGCGTACGCCAGACTTCGATGCGACCGTGGCGGAAGTATGGAATCCTGATGACGTGTGTGTCCCGCACGGAGTAATGTGCCTCGCCCGACTTGTTGAAGGATAGCTCGAACCAGCCGGCAAGGCACATTTCCTCTTCACTGAAGCCTTGTTCTTGCGCCCACGCTTTGAGGTCGGTGGTCCGCGCGTCGAAGTAGGCCAGCTGCGCGGCATCTGCGAGCCCTTCGGGCCAGCCGCGCGAGGTTGCGAACTCGGACAAGGCACGTTGCCACTCCTCGCCACTTTGCAAATAGCTGAACACTGCCTGTTGAATGGCGGCGATTCTGTCGCGCGAAGGCTGGTCAAGCTCTCTTCCCCGAATGTGGAAGAGAAACTCTCGCAACACTTCGTGCGTACAAAAGCCCGCCTCGACAATGGCGCCGGCCTCGTCGAGCTGGAGATGATCGATCGGGCCGATCCTGCGGAACTCCCCGTTGATGCTGTACCCGAAGATTGCCTCGTGGAATGTCAGCTCATTGGTCACCGCCCGGGGTTCCGCGACAGTAAAGCGCGTATTCGCATACGCCTGCGCCGCGACGGGCAGCGCGAGTCGATCGCCCTGGTGATCGTAGGCCAGCACCGTAAACGGCTGCTTCAGCCGTGCATCGGTCGCTCGCCTCAGTGTTTCGATGAGCGACATCCAGTCGGACGGCAGCAGCTCATCGAGCAAGTGCCGGTAAGCGTCGTCAATAACCTGCATCTGCATGCTCATGAAGTGTCCTAACTCTCGAGGTTCTATCCCAGATGAGGGATCACAGGTATTTTACCATGTCACAATGCGGCTGCGATGGCTAGTGTTTGGCGTGGACTAATGTCAATGGGTGCGATTGTCCGTTATTGAGACGTGTAAAAAGGTGATCGAGCAAGTTATTGCTTGCTATTAGGCTTAACCCCTTAAGGCATCGATAACCTGGTCGTGCACAACAGTATTAGAGAATATAGCGCCCTCCAGTATATTGCCCCAATCATGAGGATTGCCGCGGACATCAGTAACGCGTCCTCCAGCTTCACTCACTAGAATAGACGCCGGCGCAATGTCGTGGGCGGTATGGCCCGGAAAAACACTAAAAGCACTCGCCCCGCTTGCTACCATGCATCCTTGGTAGATCGCTGAGTAATGGCCAAGAGGAGCTCCGAGCCTATCATCCAGAAACCGTGCGTCTACTAGTGCTTCATCCCAATAAGAGTAGTCATAGCCCATACTCCGCTCGAAGACTTGCTGATTGACGTGTATGCGAGAATCATTAAGGCGTGCACCGAGTCCGCGGACTGCCGTAAATAGTTCATCTCTGGACGGATTGTAAAAAAGCCCCATCTCGAGTTGACCCCGATAGCGTTTGGCAATGCCAAAGCCATAGGTGAGCTTTGTCGGGTCTCCGCCCTCTATGTATTCTCCCGTTCCATCTAATGGGTCAACGTGCCATACATGCTCGGCGTCCTCTGGACCATACGAACCTTCTTCGCCGATAATTCGATGGCCCGGAAACTCACGAGCAATCTCGTCGATAGATAGATTGTTGATGTTATAGTCCACATTTGTCACGAATGTTCTATCAGGCTTTTGGTCGATTCGCAAGCGCTGATCACGCTCTGACTGCATAATTTCACCGGCTTGGCGTGCAAGCCCTTCTGCGAATGAGAGATATTCTGACACAGTATTTCAGTATACGTTATTTTTGCTGCAATTCAGCAAAAAGTTCTTTAACACGTGCAATAAGAATCGGTGCACGTTCTGGATCTGGCGCTTCTGATAGGAACACGAGGGCTAGCATTGTGGCCGTGTCGAGTCTAAAGATAATTTCGGCTGTCTTTTCGACTAACGGCAATTCTTTTTTAGAGGCGTATCCTTCCAGGAATTTTGCTCCTACTTCACCGGTTTCTGCGGCCCTGGCCAACTCTAGAGCCGGGTGTCCTACAAGAGCATTGCTCCAGTCCACAACGGCCAGGATGTCACCTTGTTCGGTACGCAGGTTTGCTTCTCGGAAATCCATGTGGAGCAGATGTTTATCATTACGGATGCTCTCAAGCGCTGTTTGCAGTGTTTCCAAAGCAGGCAGTTCAGGCAAATCTGCAACAAATGTTTTTAGTTCTTTCCAGCGTCGTTCAAGGCGATGCGGGATGAGTTCGGGAATTTCTTCGCCCTCTTGTGCGCTCAAAGCTAACGCTGGCGGGTCAATACTATGGATGCGCGCAAGCAACTGGCCCAACTTATATTCGTCGGGCTTGCTGTCATCGCTTGGAATATACGACATTACCAGTGCGCCAAAACCAGCAGTGTCAAGGTCGCTAATAGGAGTAGGAATTTGAAAGATATCGTTTGCCTCCAGGTGGCGCATCAAGGCGAATTCTTGATCAAGGAGTGTTCGGGATTCTATATGTGCATCATTAACATTCGAGAAAACTCTGTCACGTGGTACTTTGATAGCGATCGGATTACCTGCAAGCGCACCTTTGAGGATAAAGAATTCGAGGCCATTACTAGCCCTATGAATGCCAGTGATACCAAGTTGCTTCTCAAGCGAAGCGATAACTTCACCCAGTAATTGCGGATTGTCTAATTCAGCCATATACATAGGTTATCACGCGTTCCTAATTTTTACGGAAGTATACAACTGCACCCATATTAAAAGTTCGAAAGTAGTTCTTGAAGGACTGCCAGACAGTGTAAGATCGTCAACACTATGGTCGGCGGTTTTATTTTATGACTCACTTTACTCGTAGCTTAGGGTACGCGCTCCGGCGAGTTGCCTATATGAATGCGAAGGGATGACCCTACTCTGTTGCTTCAAGTTTGGCTATAAGGGCATCTGTTTCTGTATTGAAGACCTGATATAGACGATGCATCGCCCGTAGTCTGTCATTATCGGGCTGAAGTTGTAGTCCCTGCTCTGCTATTTCTAGAGCACGAGTGGACGCTTTTATGCGTCGAGCAGCGTTGCGTTTCCAGCTTGTCGAGTCCATTTCATACAACATGCTTCTCACACCGGGTGTGCTTACGGGGCGCACCATTCCAGAGGCGCGCAGAGCGGCGAGGGTGTTGCTTACCGCACCGGTAGATAGACTGAGCGCTTCTTGGATATCTTTTGCCGATTGCCTGGCAGGCTCACATACAAGTAAAAATCCTATAACTCTTGCGAAGCTGCGTGGCATGCCGGTGTCGTGCCCGAAGAGCTCCATTTGTTCTATAAAAGCAGATATTTTTTCGTCCATGCGTATAGCATACCTTATATTTCACTTTTACGTGAAATAATTGACATAGATGTGATCACGCAATAAGATTAACGTATGGATCAGAAATACATACATAATCAAAAGGTTTCGATCCCTGTAACGATCAGAGGTCAAGGCCAGCAAATTATTTTCTTTAACGGCGGCGGCGCGACGCAAATTAGCTGGAAGAATGTGATTAAAAATCTTAAAGGCCCATATCAACTGGTGACGTTTGACCTTCGCGGCCATGGCAAAGCATCCGTGTCGGACGACTATTCATTTAAAGGTTTTTTAAGTGACGCTGAGGCAGTAGTTGGTGAGGTTTGTAAAGATAAGACAATTATTGTAGGCTGGTCGCTTGGTGCTGACCTCGCCTTGGCCTACGCAATTGCCCGCCCAGATAAAGTAGCTGGGCTTGTTTTGGTGGACGGTGCAGTGCCGCTCTCTAAACCTTTGGTAGAGAATGAAGCGCAGCTACGGAAGTCGCTTAAAAGTCCTGTCATGAAACTTAGCAGGCTGCTCATTCGTTTTACCCCTTATAAGTATCAAATTTGGGGCGATGCATATGCCGATATTGTTATCGAGCTAGATAAGAGGCGCCAGAATCTCTTAAATGACTATAAAAAACTGAGTTGTCCTATCACCATGGTGCTCGCCGAAGAAAGTGCCGGCTCGACAGGAGAACGCGCTGAGCGCAATAATAAAATTTGGCACGATGGAGCTACCCGCCTTATGAATCAAAATCCATCCGTTTCGGTTACATGGATACAAGGCAGCCACCAATTGCCGTTCAAGTATCCTGTTGAGCTCGCAGGAATCATTGATACATTTGCCCCGAGTCTTTATCGCTAAGTTTTGCCTGCGGCGGTTACCTTCGCTCTGATGGCAGGCCAATGAGTTATAGATAGCCTCTGGGGATTACCGATCTTCAGGCACGAAGATTCGATGTGTGTTCCTGTTATTCTCGTAAAAGCAGTTTCTAAGCGACTTCTAATTGTTGCACCGCGTCTTCGTTGATGTTCCCATCGAAGCCGGGTTGCTGCATAAGTATTGCCGCGGCCGTCCCGAGGAGCATGGTACGCCTCGTGAGTGGCTCAGGTATCCGGCCGTCCAGTGCGCAGCGCGCCCATGCAGTGTTGAACGCTCCGAACATATTGTCGTAAAGTTTTGCGGGTTCAAATTTAATCGGCTCTCTTTCGTCTTTGCCATACATAAGCGCAATCCGGCCGAGTGTTGGCTCAACCCGGAGCGTTCCTTCTTCGAATACTGCTTCAATCCAATCGCGCCATACGCCGCCGCCATGGTTTTCGGCATTGGCGCAACGCCGCCCGCCCGCTTTTACAATAACCTCATTTTGAGTGGCATCTTCGGAGACGGTTACAAGGCTGGCGTCGAAATGAGCTTCGTCGTTGTCGTGCAGGGTTGCACGACGGAACCCAGTTACATTCGGTAGGCTTCTCAGGACGCTGACAATTGTGTGGTTTAGCTTGTCATCGGCAAAAGAAGTATGCACGCCCTGTTTGCTGGGAATAGTGTAGTGGCAATCATGGCGCAGCTCAAGCAGGCGGCCTATTGAGCCGACACCGAATTTTGTGCTTAGCTGCTCAGGATTACCTATAAGCTGGGCGGCTTCGCTCCACGGCCCATCTCCAAATTCTCGAGGATGACATACCCACAGGATGCGCTCGCTTGTTTCGGCAAGATCAAAGAGGGCGGGAAGCGCGGCCAGTTCAGCAAGGTTTGCGGCCGCAGGCTTTTCTACCAATACGTGTTTTCCGGCCTCAATTGCTTCTTCGGCAATGCGATAGTGGGTGTCGTCACGAGTGATAACGACTACGCCATCCACCCGATCGTCTTCAAGAAGTTTGTGGTAGTCTCGAACGGCACGTAGCCGTTTGTCTCCACTTTCATCCCGATATGTGCCAACTGGATTATCTGTAAAATTCGTAATCGACCCCAAATCAACGTCTTGAAGGTCGGCAACCCCAATTGTCTCGCACAAAGGTATAGCATTCAAAAATGGCACATGCGATCTTGAGTGGTCGCCGAGCCCGATGTAGCCGACACCTAATCGTTCTCCCATAGTTTATCTCCTCAAAAAAGGCCAGCTCGGTGGCATCAAATTATAAATTATGCAAAAGTTCTCCACATTAGAGTATAGTATAGTTGCCCTTCGTAGAATGGAGAAAAGCTGTGAAAATCTACGTCAGCGCCGTTCCGTTGTCGGTGGAGGAGGTCATGGAAGTCCCCGTCTTTAAGGACTGGGCCAACCGGCTCGGCACCGACTGGCGCGGAGAGGTTACGATCAACGCCGCTGACATCTGGGGTGAACCCCAACAGGTTCACATGCTTCAGGTGGCGGTCGCCCGTGAAGGCAGCCCGTGGCCCGTCAGGATCACGCTGCGCTCGGAAACGGTCGACGTTCTCGTCATCGTCACTGATGGCACCGAGCGGTGGGCGGTGTTTGTCGAACAGGAGCGTGAGGCTTCCGGCGGCCGAGTGTTTTCCAATGCTGCTGGCGGCCGGGAATGGTCGGAGACGCCACGCGAGGCTGCCAATCGCGAACTGTGGGAAGAGCTGGGGCTGGACGACACGAACATCGCGTTCGACGCCGAGATTTCCCTTCTCATCCCCCGGCCGGTGCTGGCCAGCCCTGGAATCACAAACGAACGCGCCTACATGATGCGGGCGGTGCTCCGTGTGCTGCCGGACAATCTGGAGGCATTCCTGGAGGAGCTGCGCGGCAAGAAAACCGGCGTGACGGCCGAGGGCGAGGATATCACGCTCACCCTCCAGCCCGCCGACCAGGCGCGTGACTTCATCCTCGCTCAGCAGGATCCAGACGCCAAGACGCTGCTGTCATTGGCATACGGCTTGTAGCGAAGTGGACGCGGATGGTGCTGCTTGATTGCAAACCGAGCAGCACCATCCAGTTAACGCCACATTATGATTCTGAATAGGTCAAACTGTCTAAATGAAAGAATAGCTTTGTCAGCATGAATGCACATTCATGGAAGCTACCGGGGGTGGAGAGTTGAGCGCTGGATTGCACTTTGTCTCTCCGCCCCGGGAGCTCTTTTGCGGTGTTACGCAGTTCGCCGTCCCCCGGGCACGAGCTGGAACCTGACGGCCCGGACGTACCTGGCCAAGTACCTGGTGTCGCGGGCGTCGAAGATCACGCGGTCGCCGGCCTTGAGCCTTTGCGACTTCTTGCCGGCCGCCGGGGGCTCGCGGAGCTCGGCGTAGGTGAAGTCCGCGTAGCCGTTGTGGTGGAACGCCACGAGCTGCTCGCGATCCTTGTGGATTTGCATCTGGAGGGTGGCGACGACGTAGCCGAGCTGGCGCAGCTGCCTGACCAGGGTCACGTCGACGTACGCCGCGAACTGGCGGTCCTTCATGTCCTTGAGCATCGGGTGGAGCGCACAGAAGACATCCGGCAGCGACTCGCCAGCCTGCTCGCAGAGCGTGGACACGTACTGGTCGAACATGCTGAAGCGGCTCTCGATGAGCGACAGCCCGGCGGCTTTGCGGATGAGGTACGGCAGCGAGCAGCCGTCGAACTGGTGGATGAGCGCCAGCTGGTGCTCGGCGGACAGGTCCAGCAGCACCTCGGGCGGCATCGCCGTCAGTGTGGGCATGGCCTTGGCAGCCTCGAAGAAGATCTCCGAGACCAGCTTCCTGCCGTCCGGACGGCCGCCGAAGCGACTCATCAGCTCCTCGGTCATCGTCGGCCCGTTGGGGTAGGGCCGCTTGGGAGTGAGCAGCTTCGCCGGCTGGAGCTGGGCACAGCGCACCAGGGCATCGTGGAGCTTCAGGTCGCTGTCGAAGAGCGACCACACGCCACTCTCGGCGTTGAAGGTCCACTGCATCTGGCCGTCCTTGTGACCCGCAGTGGCCCACTGGCCGGCGCCGTCCAGGAGGATGTCGATGGTCCTCTCGAAGTACGGATCGTCCAGGTTGCTACTCGGGGCGCAGGACTTCAGCCGGCTCACGAGGGTGTGGGCGATTTCGTCGCGGCGACCGCCGATCTCCCGGGCGCGGATGAAGCACCAGGCGGTGACGTGCGTCATCGACCGCAGCGCACCCATCATGAGATCGATGCGCTCGGTTGCTTCAATGAGCTGGATCAGCGGCTCGTCGAACAGCTGGGCGATGCATGGGTTCTCCTTGCAGCTCCAGTACACCTCGCACATATTGATTTGCGACCGGACGCGCTCGAGGCGGTCGGGGTCGGCGTCGATGTAGGCGCGCAGCCACCCGAGTCCGCAGGACTGCGGCGAGAACTCGCTGCTGTGGACGTTCAGGAGGTTGATGGCCTCGCTGAGCTGTTCGGTGGTGAGCCGGCGGGCCCTGGCTGCGGTTGTCAGCGCGCTCGCGGCGTCCCTGAGCTTGGTCAAGTTGGTGGTTCTCCTGATGCTCATGGTGCCTCCTTGGCATTGTGGCGGGATGTCTCGACGGATGTCGAGGCGTTTCAGCTACACTGCTCACGTATGAGCGGCGGGTTCAGGGTATTCACGTAACAACGAAAAGAGCACATCCGGAGATGTTAATCATATAATAACATAAAACGCGTAATATTCCAATCACTGAGCCTCTACTTATGTACAGGTTGCGCCGCTCGTGATAGGCTGATAGTAATGAGCAAGGTTTTCATTTCTTTGCAACTTCTCCTCGCCCTGTAGGGCGCGTATTTTCTACAATCATTGATATACTTTGGATAAACCGTAAAGCGGAGCGAAGCCAGATGGCGACACAATTAGTCTACTTGGAAGATTTTGACGTAACAGCGTGCGATGCAACCGTAACATCCATAGAAAATACGGAAGATGAGCGCAGAGACATTCAGCTTGACAAAACGTGTTTTTACCCGCGTGGCGGCGGACAAGATTGGGACGAGGGCTTGATAAGGGATGAAGCTAATTCAGCGGTCTTTGCCGTGCAGGAAGTGCGACTCGACGAGAGCGGCATCGTGCATCATATTGGCGCATACCAATTCGGCGAGCTGCAAGTCGGAGACGCCGTGCAGTGTGCCGTCGACGCGGACCGTCGGGCGATCAACACCCGGCTGCACTCCGCTGGCCACGTGGTCGACATGGCCGTAGATCGGCTCGGCCTTCCCTGGATTGCCGGAAAAGGGGCTCATTATCCGCACATGAGCTTTGTTGAGTACGACGCCGAGGTTACGCCCGCAGACGCCGAAGCACTCAAAAAAACCATCGAAAACGCCGCCAACGACATAATCGCCAAAGGCAGCCACAACGAAATTCGCTTCATGCCCGTCTCCGAAATGCACACCGTCTGCAAGCACGTTCCAGCCAACATCCCCGCAAACAAGCCGGCGCGCGTCGTGCTTTACGACGAGGATTTTGGCATTCCTTGCGGCGGTACGCACGTTCGGGATGTGCGCGATATCGGACATATAACCATCTCAAAGATCAAGAGCAAAAAAGGCACGACTAAAGTTTCGTACAGCCTGGCAGGCATTACCTAGCGATTTGTCATTAGCCGCGAGCAAGCCAACCTCGCCCGCATCTACGCTAACGCCGAACTCGCCCTATCTGATAGAATGAACGCATGAACACTACCACTAAAGTCGCCGCCTTTTTTGGGTGCTATCCGCTGCAAACTTTCGACAAGCGGGAGCTGCTTTTGCATGCCGAAGAGCCCGTCGATTCTGTTTTTTATATCGTCGAAGGGCGTGTCAGCCAATACGACATCGCGCCGAACGGTAACGAAATAGTCGTGAATGTATTCAAGCCTGGCGCATTTTTCCCGATGTCGTCGGCAATCAACAATACCGAGAATCACTATTTTTTTGAAGCGAGTGCTCCGCTGCAAGTTCGAGCCGCACCCAAGGACGAAGTCATACAATTTCTCCGCGACAATCCAGAGGTTGTTTTTGACCTTCTGTCTCGCGTGTACCGTGGCGTCGATGGTGTGCTTCGCCGCATGGCGCACCTCATGGGTGGCGATGCACAAAGCCGGGTTATTTTCGAACTTCTCAATGCTGTCTATCGATTTGGGGAGCAATCTGAGGACGGCACGCATATCAGCCTCACCGAGGGTGACCTGGCCAAACATTCTGGTCTGGCCCGCGAAACAATCAGCCGCTTGCTCCAAGAATTAAAAGCAGCACACCTCATTGAAATACGCCATGGCGGTGTTTTGGTCCGGGATGTGACGGGCTTGGAAGCGCGGCTCGGCACCAAACTGTAAGCGGTCGTGTGACGCGGATCATAGTTTTCGGGCCAGCTATCCGCTATCTTGTGGCTAGGAGGCGACGTTATGCATGGCATTAGAACGAAGAGTCAGCACAGGCCAAGCAGCCACTTGGACCTGCGGAGCTGGTATGAGCGCAAGCGCAAGCTGCGTGTTGATGCTCAGATCAGGGGTATCCTTGACCTGCACCGTTTGGCGGAGCCGACCGATATGCCCGCAACTCGCGCCATGCTGCCTCCCGTCTGGGATCACAAGACCGAAGTGCTGATTGGCGATACGGTGTATGTGCGCCATGACCGCCAAGTCCGGTCGTTTATCCTGTCTGTTTTTCAAAAAGCCGACCCCAAGCACGGCAAAGTATCCATAACTTCGCCAATTGGCCGGGCACTGTTCGGCCGGCGGCCCGGCGACACGGTGCATCTTAGGATGCTTGATGGCGACTGTGACTATACAATTCTTAAAATTCTTTAGTGAAGGCAAAGCGATTATATAACGTGCCAATGCCTGCTGCGAACGGCAGGCATTGGCACCGTTGGAGAATGATTTAGCGCGCAGAAAATTTCAAAACCATCACGAAAGCGATGACAATCGCCAGCACGAGCCAGGCAAACGTATCGAGGCCTTGGCGGATAGCCGCGCGCAGCTGCTCGCGGCGGCGTTTGCTCATGGGCAAATCGTCTACGTTCGTGCGCAGCCATGCCCAGTTTATTGTTAAAAGTCCCGAAAAACAGAACACGCACAGAATGCACAGCGCCTGGACCTTAAACGTGCTTTCCCACATAAACCACAGTGCAAAACAGAGGAAGAAAGTGGCGATGCCGTGCAGCCACAAGCGCAGCTTTCGCCCCAGCACGCCGCCGGTCACGCCAATAAGCCCCGCGCTCAGCATCACGGTGAAGAACACCATGCAGAGCATGCTATTCGGAAAGCCGAAGATTTTACTTTGCCAGGCGTTCAGCACATTCCCGCAGCTGAAAACACTATTCAGATTGCAAACGAGCTGCGCATGGGCGTTCTTGAGAATTTCCTGATACTCGAGGGTTTCTAAAAATGACGCCACAAGGCCGATCACCCCGCCGGCAGCCATGAGGCCGTATATTGTTCGTTGTTTTATCATGGACAAAATATACCCAAAAAGTGGAGATTATGCCGTGACTCCGGTCACAGACGCCCTTGCTTGCCGCGGATTATGGTACTACTGGTACGCTTCTGCTGCGCATTCTCGATTGCCCGCGGCCCGGGTGCATCGGCTCGGAATTACTTTTTTGGCTCCCTACAGAATGGCTCGCACATAGCGTACAATAAACATTAGCATTATGAACACGGACGCTCACACAACGTACATCCTCACGGTTAATGCCGGGTCATCGAGCCTCAAGCTGGCGCTGTTTGCTGGGCGTGATGCGCGCAGGCTATTTGAGGTGGCGGTTGAAAATATCGGGCAGCCGTCGGCTTGCCTCGCCATGGGCAACGATCGTGAGCCGATCAGCGCCGATACTCACGCCGATGCAGCCGCCTTGCTTATGAAACGGCTTGCGCCGCACATGTCCGGCGCCGAGATCGCCGCGGTTGGTTATCGGATTGTGCATGGCGGCGCGCGGTACTGCAAAACGACGACGGCAACAGATGAGATACTGCAAGACTTGCGCGCACTGGCTATATTTGACCCAGAGCACATGCCGATTGAGCTGGAGCTTGTCGAGACGTTCCAAACGGCGCTGCCGAGGGCTCGCCAAGTGTTGTGCTTCGATACCGCGTTCCACCACGATTTGCCGATCTGTTCCCGGCTGTTGCCGCTCCCGCGTGCACTCGAGGCAAAGGGCATCCGGCGCTACGGCTTCCACGGTTTGTCGTATGCGCACATCGTGCGGGAATTACGGCGCGTCGAGGGCGAAGCCGCCGCCAATGGCAAGGTGATTATCGCTCATCTTGGGAGCGGCGCAAGTCTCGTGGCACTGCAAGACGGCAAGCCGATTGATACGACCATGAGCTTGACACCGGCTTCCGGCATTCCGATGAGTACGCGTTCTGGCGATATTGATCCCGGACTTATGCTCTATCTTGCGCGCACGCAGGGGTATGACGCAAAACGGCTGCACCACATGGTTAACTTTGAAGCTGGCCTGCTGGGCATGTCCGAAACGACCGCCGACATGAAAAAACTGCTTGAAGTCGAAGCCGCCGACCGTCGCGCCAAAGACGCTGTAGATGTTTTTTGCTATGCCGTGCGCAAGACTATCGGCAGCTACGCGGCGGCGCTCGGTGGCCTGAACACCGTGATTTTTACGGGTGGCATGGGCGAGAATGCGCCGAAGATTCGCGCGCAA